>CAXXTG010000250.1:0-7030 GCA_963666855.2 Vicinamibacterales bacterium | reverse complement strand
CTACCCCCGCGCCCCCGGGCATCGCGTCGCCTTCGTGCCCCGCCACGTCCGCGTGCGCGTGGCCGCGGGCGGGGCCGAGATCGCCGCGACCACCGACGTCGTGGCGCTCGAGGAGAAGGGGGTACCCGACGCGGTACTACCTGGCCCGCGACGGCGTCGATATGTCCCGCCTGGAGAAGACGGGCAAGACGACGTTCTGCCCCTTCAAGGGGCTGGCCACCTACTACGTGATCCGCGGCCCCGAAGGCGAGATCCGCGACGCGGCGTGGAGCTACGAGCGGCCGTATCGCGAGGCCGAGCTCGTGCGCGACCGCCTCGCGTTCGACGCGGACGCGGTGGAGGAGACGGTCGGCTCGACGCCGTGAACGATCGCCCCGACTGACGACATGACGCCCGCACGACTCTACGAAGCCGCGTTCCCCTTCGCCGACGACGTCGTGGCGCTGCCGGTCGAGGACATCGACCGGGCGGCGGCCTGGTACGGTCCCAGGTTCGGGCTCGTCGAGGTCGAGCGCCGCGACGACCCGGTGCCGACGGTGATTCTGGAACGCGACGGCGTGCGCATCGGCTTCGCCGTGAACGGCGGCGACCCCGCCAACGAGGGGGCGGCCATCCGGGTGACGGACATCCGCCGGGCCCGGGACGAGCTCGAGGCCAACGGCGTCAAGACCGCCAACTGGCGCGTGGACGAGCGGGACGGCGAGCGGTACCAGGTCTTCTTCGTCGTCGCGCCGGACGGCCTCTGCTACTACTTTCACCAACCGATCGGTCGTGCTGACAAGTAGACCCGAACCGGCCACGATCGGCGGATGACTCACTCGTCGGGCTCTATTGCCTCGAGGAGCAGGTACATGCCCGACGATGGGTTGTCTTTCGGGAATCCCCTTCCGTCGCCTGCGTGCTTGTCAGTCAAGGCACGCGCACGTCGAGCCGCATCGGCTCGCCGCGGCATGTACTGCGAGCCGTCCAGCCCCTTGCCCGAACTCTTGTCATGCTTGCGGCGCAGCTTCCCGGCGGCGTCGTTGTCGAGCCAGGCCGTGTGGCCCTCGAAATGGAGCGCCAGCCACAGCTCGAAGCACGGATTCGAAATGGCAAGACGGACGCCGCTCACTTCGGCCCTGGCTCTGGCCTCGGAAAGCCCAGGATGATTCCGAGGCCATTCGACGTCGAAGAGACACCACACCTCGTCGATCTCGCCTTGCTCCTGAGAGCTGCGCGCTCGGACGGCGGCGGCCGCGTTGACCAAGGTCAACGGCACTCCGCCGCTTGCCTCTATGCGGAGGTCGACTGACGCCGACTCGCGGACCGCCGGCGCCTGTCTCAGTGCAGCAATGTAGTCGGGCTCGGTCTTCGCGCCTTCGCAGAACACCAGGAAAGTCCGTCTGGGGGTACGAAACTCGACCCTGCGCCGCAGCGGGCGTTCCCGGTGGGGCCCGCGTCGCCGTCGTCCAGTCGGTTTGGCTTTAGTCTTGGCCATCACGAGGTTGAGAAGCGAGCCCCAGGGCTCTGCGGACTGAAACCTGGTCGACTTCGGGAACGGCTCCGAACCTGCCCTGGAGGTAGGCTCTCTCCAGGTTAAGGGACCTTCTCACGCGCTCGCCCCCATACTCGGCCAAGCCGACGAGACGCGTCGTGGCGTCGGCCGCCTTCTCGGTGAGCCAGACCTCGTCGCGGTTCAGGCTGTTCAGCAGGGACGTGTCATGGGACGTGAACACGAGCTGAGCTCCGCGGGTATTGGTTTGGGGATCCTGGAAGATCTCGATCAGTCGGACCGAGAGCCGGGGATGAAGACTCGCGTCGATCTCATCGAGCAGAAGGACCCGACCGAATTTGAGCGCGGCGAACACCGGACCGATCAGACGGAACCAAGTCTGCGTTCCGGCGGATTCGTCCTCCAGATCGAAAGTGACCGGTTCGCCCTCCCTGCGATGAACGAGACCAAGGTGACGACGAGACCCACCGCGGTGCCCGGACTTCTCTTCGTTGATCACGTAATCGTCGATTCCCGGATCAGCGAAGCGAAGCAAGTCCAGGACACGGCTTGGATCCGTGTCGGCCGGTCGTTCCTCCGTAATACCAAGGAGTAGTTGTAGCTGATCGGGCTCATCGCCCCCGGAGAGCAAGCGAATCGTAGGGTCGAAGGGGTGCACGCCGCCGGCGCCGCGAACCCGCCTCCGCGGGAGACCGAGAACACGCATTCCCGCTACCGCTCGCCCAACGCTCTTGAAGGCGGAATCACCTACCCGCCGCCCGGCGGAGAGCGCCAGCGTGGTCGGGGTCAGCAGATCCCGTATCCCCCGAGTTCCATCAAGGCCCCGGCGGAAATCGATTTCATTTTTGCGGCGGGTGAACAGATTCCGCCATCGTCCTTCCGGGTAACTGTCCAGCGTCTCGAACCGCACGGCCGAGTCGTCGACTTCGAGCCGGTAGGCGAATCGAACGCCGTCGGCCATCAAGTCCAGATCGAACTCCGTTGGAGAGGCAGGCCCCTTGCCGAACCCGTGGACATCACGCGGAACGTGCTCCTCCCAGCCTCGAAGCGACGTGGCGACGGCCATCGACAGCCACGCCAAGGCATCCAGCACGTTGGATTTGCCCGACGCGTTGGGCCCGTAGATTCCGGCGACCGTCAGGACCCGCTCCGAGAGGCCGTCGAACCCCCGCGTCGCCGGCCGATCCTCGTCGACGGCGATCATCGACAGCTCCGCCGGCTCTAGAATCGAGCGGTGGTTGGAGACCCGGAATCTCAGCAGCACAAGGCCAGTTTAGCGCAGGAATGACTCTTTCAAGCCGGATTTCGCCGAAATCGCGCAGAATCAGGCACGAGATCGCGGAAACAGGGATTCCATGCCCCGCAACGACCGCTCGCGCGGGCGTTGCTCACCACGGCGGGAACCCTTCGCCCTCGAGGCCGCCCTCCCTTAAGGACGCCCGAACCGGGGACCGATCGGCCACGCGACGACCACGCGTGCAACGCGCGCGTCCGCCGTCACGAACGCGCGCGTCAGACCCTACTCCGGCGCCGGCAGGTACGCGAGCCGGTCGCCCCGGTACGACCCCAGCCACAGCTCGTCGCCGATGCGGAGCGCGGTGGTGGACGAGATGAACCCGTTCATGGCCGGCTGCACCAGGATGCGCTCGGCCTCGAGGGTCTCGGGGTCGATGGCCGCGACGTTGCTCGTCTCCAGGGTCGGCTCGCGGGGGTCGGTGATCGAGTTGCCGTCCCTGTCGGTGTGGCCGGCCGCGTAGATGACCGAGCCGTCGAGGGCCTTGCGGAGGTTGTCGGGCCGGAAGCCGAGGTCGATGACGTCCTTCCGCACCGGCTCGACGCCGCGCGACAGGCGGGTCAGCTTCTCCTCGGCCCAGCCGGCGATGTAGAGGGTCCCGCCGTCGTCGGACACCTCGATGCCGTTCGGGGCGGTGTCCTCGCTCTCGGGCAGCACCGCCCAGCCGCTGTCGGCCTGCCACTCCCACACGCCGATGCCGGCGTTGGTGGTGGCGAAGCCGCCGCCGGGCAGGGCGACCACCGAGTTCAGGCGGGCGCCCTCGGGGGCCACCGCGCACCCCGTCCAGGCGAGGCTCGGCGGGCCGTCGCCGGCGTCGACCTCGAAGAACTCGATCGACTCGCGGGAGCCGTGATGGACGACCAGCAGGGTGTGGGCGTCGCCGGACCCCGGCGCGAGGTAGAGCCCGTGATACACGGACCCGGCGGGATCCGCGGGGTCGAGCGGACCGGGGCAGTCGGGATAGGCCTCGGCGTCCAGCCGCACCTCGCTGTCGGGCGTCGGGAACAGCACCGTCGCGGTCTTGTCGGCCACGTTCACGAGGTTGATGCGGCCGCCCTCCCGGGCGCCGGAGACGATGGCCCACTCGGCGCCGGGGACGACCACGATGTCCTCGGGGCTGACCATGTCGCAGATGAACCGCACCTCGCCGACCGGGTCGCAGGGGTGCTCGCCGGTGACCGCGAACTGCGGCGGCTCCGGCGCGGCGTCGGCGGCCGGCTCCGGCGCGGGCTCAGGAGCGCCGCCGCAGCCCACCGCGATCATCGTCACCAACCCGAGTCCCGCCAGCTTCGCCGCGTTCATGTCGTCCCCCCTCCCGGATCGAGTTCGCGACAGGATACCACCGCCCGGCGGACGCGCCTCCGTCATCGGCTCGGAAGGCGCTGCCGCGCTTGGCGGAGCAACTCCGTCAACGAGCTGGTCGATTCCCCGGCCCGGACCCAGCCGACCCGCCAACTGCCGTGTCGCGCCAGGGAACGACTCGCGCATGGGCGCGGCCGTCGCTGGTGCAGTCTGAACGAACGTTGACGAGGGGTGCTACCAAGTGCTACCTTGCGGCCCATGACGGTGAAGTCATCGGTGTCGCTCACCGACGAGCAACACGCCTTCGCCAGGACCCTGGTGGACACCGGACGCTATTCCAGCGTCAGCGCCGTGCTGCAGCAGGGCCTCGACCTGCTGCGGGGGCGGCTGGAGGGCGAGGAGCTGGAACGCGCCGCGCTGCGCGAGCTTCTGACCCGCCGGCGCGAGCGCGAGTTCGTGACCGCGGAAGAGATGGACCGCCGATTGTCCGCCGTAGTCGCCGCGAAGCGCCGCTCGCATGGACTTCCGTCTTGAGTTCTCGGCAAAGGTCGAACGGGACTTCGAGCTGATCTTCGACCACCTGTTCGAGAGCTACCGCCGCCTCGGCGAGCCGGTGGAAGACGCGCTCGATCACGCCGAAGCGCGGGTCGGGGACGTGCGCCGCGCCGCGAGTCGCATCCTGACGGCGCCTCACAGAGGCGAGAGCCACGACGACCTCCTGCCGGGTCTGCGGCACCTGACGCTCGACCGGGCCATCTACTGGTTCGAGGTCGACAAAGCGCGCCGGACCGTCCGCGTGCTGGCGGTGTTCTTCGGCGGGCAGGATCATCGCCGCCGCATGCTGACGCGGCTTCTCGACGAGTGAGGCGGAATCGGCCGACAGGCCCTGCCGACCCGCCGGAACCTACGGGTGCCGCCGTAGTGACATGCACCCACGCCGCTTCTATCTCGGGCAGGCCCGCCGACCCGCCGACCCGCCGGGACCCAACGGGCACCCGTCCCGCCGACGCACGCGAACGGGTCAGGATGCGGGTTGATGACATAATCCGTTTCATGCGCTATCGATCCCTCGACGGCTTCACCCACGCCGCCCCGGTCCGGCGGGGGGCGGGCCGATGACCTCTGCGTTGACACGGCGCGAGGTCTTGCGCGGGGCCGCCGCCGGCATTGCCGCCGCGGCCGCGGCGGGACCCGGGGCGACGGCGGCGGCCGGCGCGGCGCGACAACGAGACGGCGTCGGCCCCTACGCCGACGGCGTGCTGCCGCCCGGCGTCCGCTCCCGCTTCGTCGCCGGTGTCAACGGCATCCGCATGCACGTGCTGGAGGCGGGCTCGAAGGCGGGCGCGCGCGCCGGCGTGCTGCTGCTGCACGGCTTCCCCGAGCTCGCCTACAGTTGGCGGCGGCTGATGCCGGCCCTCGCCGCGGCGGGCTACCACGTGATGGCGCCCGACCTGCGCGGCTACGGGCGCACCGACGGGACCGGCGTCGGCTACGACGACGATCTGCGGCCGTTCCGAATGCTGAACGAGGTGCGGGACATGCTCTCGCTGGTGGCGGCGTTCGGCTACCGGCAGGTCCACCTCGCGGGCCACGACTTCGGGTCGCTGGTGGCGTCGTGGTGCGCGGTGGCCCGGCCCGACGTGTTCCGCTCCGTCGTCCTGATGAGCGCGCCGTTCGGCGGCACCGCGACGCTGCCGTTCGACACCGCCGATGCGCCCGCGGCCACGGGGCGCGCTCCCGCCGCCGACATCGACGCCGACCTCGCGAGCCTGGAGCCGCCGCGCTGGCACTACCGGCGCTTCTACGCCACGCGCGGGGCCAACGACGACCTGTGGCGGGCGCCGCAGGGGGTGCACGACTTCCTGCGCGCCTACTACCACATGAAGAGCGGCGACTGGAGCGGCAACCGGCCCGAGCCGCTCCGCGAGTGGTCGGCGGCCGAGCTGGCCCGGCTGCCCCGCTACTACGTCCTCGACCTCGGGCGGGGCATGGCCGAGACGGTGGCCGAGCACATGCCGACGCCGGCCGAGATCGCCGCCTGCGAGTGGCTGCCCGACGACGAGCTGCGGGTCTACAGCGCCGAGTACGAGCGGACGGGATTCCAGGGCGGGCTGCAGTGGTACCGCAGCGTGGCGTCGGTGTCGTCCATCTTCGGCGGCGGCATCAACGCCGACCTGCAGGTGTTCGCCGGGCGCACCATCGACCAGCCGTCGATGTTCATCGCGGGCGCGCGCGACTGGGGCATCCACCAGCGGCCGGGCGCCCTCGAGCGGATGGACGGCGAGGCCTGCACCGACCTGCGGGGCCTGCACCTGCTCGACGGGGCCGGGCACTGGGTGCAGCAGGAGAGTTCGACGGAGGTCAACCGGCTGGTGCTCGACTTCCTCCGCTCGCTGTGAAGGGCGACGGTCGTGACGCCGAAGTCTTCGGTCGACGAACGGTTCGGGATCGCCGGCGGGGAGAGCGGTCCCGGCGCAAGAGCGATGCGCATCAACTGGATCGCATGCTTGCGCACTCCACCCCACTGCTTGAAGAAGAACGGCACCCCTTGCCGCCGGCACTCGCGCTCAAGGTCATCGATCCGTACGGATTCAAGGTTCCCGGACAATTGTTGGCGCAATTGATGGACGTCGGGCAGCAGGTAGAGCTGTTTGTGAACGTGATCTGGCGGGAGCTTGACATGGCCATACAACAGCGTAAGCCGCCGGGGCACAGATGGTAGATGGCGGTCCATTGACGGTGGGACGCCGGACGAGCGCATCGGTCAGGCCATGCGCCCGCTCTCTGATGTAATCGGGGTCACGTGGCAAACGCACTTTCGGATGACCACGGGAGGCTCGGCGACCCGGTACGTGCTCCTGCACCTGACGAACCGTGACGCGGGACGAGACCTGATGAAGGAGTGCATGTGGAGGGTCGCACCCGTCGGTGATTTCGAGATT
>CAXXTG010000249.1:0-19749 GCA_963666855.2 Vicinamibacterales bacterium | reverse complement strand
CGGTTGGGTGTGGGGTCGGCCTTCCCCGCCGTCAGGGTGTCGGCCAGCCGCTGCATCCGTTCGGGGTCGGCGCAGCGCAGGATGCCGTTGTCGAGCGACTGGTACGCGACGCCCCGCTTCGTCAACTGCCGTTTCAGGTACTCGTGCCCGTTGATGCACAGCTTGGCGTTGTAGGGGAAGTACGAGCAGAACTTGATGAAGAACGGGCCGAAGTCGTCGTCGACGGCGTAGACGTAGTAGTGGTTGACCATCGCCGTCGAGTCCACCAGCCACGGGTAGGCGTCGCCGGTGGCGGGGTCGTGACGGCGCTCGGTGCGTACCACCCTCGCCTTCTCCTGCGCCTTGCCGATGTAGAGGACGCCCTCGCCCCCGGGCCACTCGCGCAGGCGCTTCTGCGTGCGCTCGTCCTTGCGCTGACCGCGCCGGAACCTCACGACCTCGATCCCGTCGCGGGCGGCGAAGCTCTCGATGGCGCCGACGAAACGCCGGGTCATGGGGCCCATCAGGGCCGAGGACGGCACGGCCGCGCCCCGCATCTTGCGGAAGAAGTACGCCGCCCCCGCGGCCCGCTGCAGCAGGGGCACGTAGACGTTGAGGTACATCCGGTCGACGCACTCCAGGGCCAGGGTCGTGTGCTCGGACAACACCTCGGCGACGGAACGTGCTACCTTCATGGTCGGACTCCGGTCGATGGGCTCCTCACCGGCCATTCTACGGCCACCATCGCCTCCGGGCGACCATGAAGGCGGCTTCGCGCCGCGGCTGGAGCAGCGGCCGGGGTCCGCTTCCACCGTCAGCAGACGCCGAGGCCTACATGCCTCGTCGGTCTGAGGCGAAGCCTCGCTAGTGGCCTTCTTCCAGAACCTCCAGCCCGTGCGGTCGAGCATCGACCCCGACAGCGGCCGCTACGTCTACAGCCTCAACACCCCGGCCCGGGTTCACCGGCGACCGCTTCGCCCGCGACGACCTGCGCAGCCGCTGGCAGGCGCAACTGGGGGTGCGCTACTCGTTCGGGCGGTAGCGTCGCCCGGTCGGTGTCGAGCCAGCCCCCAAGCCCTCGCCTGCGGCTCCGCCCGTGCCCGATTCGCACCCGCCCTCCACCGATTGCCCGCCTCGAACGCCAGACGCTCGCCACGCCTCCTGCCGGCCCGGTGATTCGGTCACCGGTCACGTCGGCCAGTCTCCATCGCCCTCCGTGACAAAGCGACGGGACGCATCCATCCGGGCGTGCAACACGCGCGCGATATTCACACCGGCGCCGGCCTCGTCCGGTACGTAGAACACGACGTGAGATTGGCACTCGTGACGTCTCACCCCGGGGGCGATTCGATCGGTCCGTCGGCCGAGCATCGGGTGCTCCGCGAGATGTTCGAAGCACGTATGCAGGCCGTTCAAGTACTTCTTGGCCAGCGCCAGTCCATGCCGTTCGATGGTGTAGGCGTAGATGCCGTCGAGGTCGGCGGCGGCCTTCCGCGACAGCCTATAGACGCCCATCGTTCCGAAGCCGCGCCTCGACCTCTTCCATGATGGAGGGGACCGTCTTGTGGCTCGGGCCGCTGTCGAGGCCCTCCTGAACGGCGGCCTTGAGCGCCTCGAACTCCGAACTCCGCTCCCGGTCGCGGCGAATCAGATCGCGGATGTACTCGCTGTCGTTGGTGAAGTGGCCGGCGGCGACCTGCGCCTTGATCCACCGGTCATGCAGATCGGTCAGCGTGATGGTCTTGCGCACCGTTCCCATTGCGGCCTCCAGGCAACCAGAGTCATACTATCGGTGCACAATAGCACAGGCTGTCTGTCGCATGCTAGGCCTCACGACATGGCGACGGCAGGGCTTATAGTGCATGGCCGTGACGCTGGTCGCACACAGCTTGACGCCGGTGACACGCGGAGTCTACGCTCTAGGACTGCCCATTCTGCGTTGCGACGCAGTGCAAGGAGGTTGCCGATTCGTTCCGATCGCTCACCGTCCCGTGCACTCAAGTGCTCGTCGTGTCTTTGCCTCGCTCTCGTGCTCGGCCTGGGCTCGCCAATCTCGGCTCGAGCCCAGCCGTCGGCGCCGACGACCGCCTTGGACGGCCTCTTCCTCCCGCTCGGCGGCGGCTTGTCGGCAGAGGTGCAAGGGGCGCTCGCCGAGTCGGTTCAGCGAGATGACGTTCCCGCAGGCGTGATCAGATCGCGCCGCGTGGCGATCGACTTCGCCCTCCTCGGCGAACGGGTACAGGGTCTCCTCGGTCGTCCCGAGGCCGACCCCGTTCAGGACGAGGCGCCGCTCGTCTTCAACTTCTTCGACGACGCCTCGGTCGCGGTCCTGGTCGACGCCGTCGAGCCTGCCGTCCTCGGGAACGGGTACGTGGTGTCCGGATCGCTCCCGGGTCAGCCGGGCAGCGTCGTTCTCGTGGTGCACGCCGACAGCAACGATCGGGTCACCGCCGTGTCGGGGTCGGCCTCCACCGCAGAGGGCTCGTTCCGCGTGTCCACCATCGGCGGGGGCACGTACTCCATCGAGGAGATCGACGCCACCGTCCCTTGGGTCGATGGTGTCCTGCCCGACGAACCGGAACTGACCGATCCTCCGCCGACTCCGTCGCCGGACGCCGGCGGCGCGGCCTTTTCGCTCGTCGATCCGGCGGTGTCAGCCGCTTCGTCGGGCATCTCCGAGATCGACGTGCTGGTCCTGTACACGCCCGCCGCAGCGGCGCACGCGGGGGGCGAGGCCAGCATGCGCGCGGAGGTCGAACGGCTGTTCGGTGAGACCAACACGGCGTTCAGGAACAGCGGCGTCTCGGCGCGCGTCCGTGGTTGGGCGCGGCCGGTGTTGTACGTGGAGAGTCAGGACGTGGGCACCGATCTCGGTCTCCTGCGGGGCTCCTCCGACGGCTACCTCGACGAGGTTCATTCGATGCGTTCCGATTTGGGCGCCGATCTCGTCCATCTGCTGGTCGCGTACACCCCGACGGCCTCGCCCGACGGCAGCTTTACTTGCGGTGTTGCCTACCCCAGTCTGCAGCGCAGCGCAGCGTTCGGCGTCACGCTGTTCTACTACCAGTGCAGCTATACCTTCACCCACGAACTGGGTCACAACCTCGGGCTCCTTCACGATCGCTACCAGAACTTCACGTACGAGTCCGGAGCTGCGCACGTCCCGTACGCGTACGGCTACAGCAACGCCGAGACCTTCAGTCCGGCGGCCGGCGGGCAGTGCTGGCACACCGTGATGGCGTACGAGCGTCACTGCCTCGACGTCCCTTGGCCGTTTGCCACCCCAGTTCTCCAGTTCTCCTGGTCAGACTATCCACCGTGCTGCTCGCCGCAATGGTGCTGGCCCAAGGCGCAATATTCACGTATGCCGTATGGCTGGCTGAATCCCACCTTGTCGGTAGAGTGCATGTCCAACTGATCCTCCTCATAGGTCTCGGCGCGGTAGTAGGCGCGGGCGGTCTCATCTGGGCGTCTCTATCGCTGACGCCACGGCTCCAGATGCAAATCCTGGGAAAGCGCGTTACTCCAGAAAGCGAACCCCGACTCCACTCCTTTGTTCAGGCACTCTCCGTCAGGCTTCGCGCAAGACCACCCGACAACATCCTCGTCGGCCCCGCCCCAACCTTCTTCGTGACCAGTGCGGACATCAGAACGCCTGGCGGCATTGTCGTAGGCGAGAGCCTATTTGTCTCAACGTCTCTCAGCAGGCTTCTTTCTGTCGACGAATTTACCGCGGTGATCGGCCACGAACTGGGCCATTTCCGTGGAAGTGACACGCAGTACAGCATGAGGTTCGCGCCGATCTACGCGGGATTGCGCAAGGCGACGGGCGCTCTCACGACGTTCAAGGATTTCCGAGCGCTCGCCGGAATTTCCGCGTTATGGGTGCTCTCGTACATGCGAGACGTTTTTGCCACCAACGAACGCGCGATTGGACGGGAACGGGAGCTCATTGCCGATACGACCGGGGCGGAGGCCTCTTCGCCGCTGGCACTGGCCCTATCCCTCGTGAAGATCTCGACTTACTCAAGGCTTTGGGAATATGTACGATCTCAGAATGCGAAACAACTGAACGAAGGAAAAATCGATTCCAATTTGGGATCTACTTTCCAGAGCGTAGCGAGGTACGTAAGCGAACGAGATTCTCTTGATGGCCTCAAGTCTCAGATTCTTGATGTTAGAATCGCACACCCAACCGACAGTCATCCACCAACGAGCGAACGGCTGGCCGCGTTGGGCGTTGATCGAACGAGTATCAGTAGAGACATGCTTGCCATCCCGGATAGACCGGCTGCCCAGATTCTGAGCGGTCTCGTTGCGATCGAAGAGGAACTAACGGTCCTGGAGCACGCCCAGATGGCCGCATTAGGCTTGATCTCCGAGTCGGCGCGACAGAACCTCATTAGGCACGCAAGCCGGTCGTGACCTTGGTCCTGCGGTCGGTCTCGGCCCGCGCCGTCGGCCGCTTCCGGCACTCCAACGCCTCTCGCTCCGACGATGCCCCGACCATCACAACATTTGGGGTCAGCCCGAATCGCCTCGTATGCACGGTCGGTTGGCCCAGCCCGACAGCGCAATCACCGGGGCCTTGAGGAAACTAGGTTCTTGAGCCGCTGCAGTGTGTTGGAGAACCAGTCGGTCTGGTTTCGGTAGTTCTCCACAAGTCGATCATACGACATTACGTAAATGTCATCACGCTTGAAGTCGCGTATGCGCCCCAGTCCGTCTTCGTTATCTCGCATCTCCCGACGGCCAATCACAATGCTGGCCGAGCACCCGGCTTCGATTCCCCAACAGCCACTCTGCTCGCGAAAATAGGCACCGTGCCGGCTGAGCCATCGTCGATAGTCTTGAACCTGCTCAACCGCATGGTGAAGATCTTTTCGGATAGAGCCGTCCTTCCTCAGAGGATCGGCCGTCGGACTTTCCAGCTCGACAAGCATCCAAACGGGTCCCAGCGAGTCCCTCATCCCAATGAGGAAGTCCGGGACGTACTCCGCGCCAAAGCGTGGTCGGTCGAGCACCCATGCTGTTCGCCTTTGGCCCAGCACACCCAAGACGAGCGCGTACGGATGGCTGGCCAAGAAGGTCTGTAGTTGTCGTTCGTCAGGGGCCCCGTGCGAGTACTGTCTCAAGCTGTTGGGCGTCGCCCGCATCGACAACATCCCAGTCGACTTGGTACTGTGCGAGTTTGGCCGGGGGGTCGCTACGACTGTCCGGCCCCGTGATTCTCGGGAGCTCGTCTGTGGGGAGTACCATGGGAAGGCATTTTGGCACAGCAAGCGCAGCATCGCAATCACGCCTCGAGGGTCCCGCCCGATTGTGGTCTAGTAGCGAAGCCAACGGTGGCGAGCGTCTCCGCGTTGTGGCGGGCACTCGCGGGCAACGGTGCATGGTGGTGTGACCGGCAAGATGCTGCCCATGACCCTGAGCCCTTCGGTCCCGCAACGGCCTCGTGCTCGCCGCGCGACGACCTGTAGATTCCAGCCGGCGCACTCCTCTCGCCAGATGCGGTGATTCCGCAGATCCGCCCTATGGACGGGTCGCTTCCGCTCCTCCTTGCTCCAATCGGAGATGAAGAAGACCGATGTAGTCGTGACGAGAGTCACCCCATGCGAACGTGCTGTACGACGACACCCAGTCCCGGCGCTCTCGATAGCCTGCCGTCAGCAGTGAGCAGCGTCGCGTCGTGGACCTGCGCGGCGGCCACGTAGAAGGCGTCGTACGCACTGACGTTGTGGAGATGCCGCCAAGCCAGGCGGGCCAGCGTGCGATTGGGAATGCGGTCCAGCGGCCAGACCGACAGGTCGTCGAGCGCCGCCACCGCACGCCCCTCTTCGATGCGGCCGCCCAGCGCCGTCCCGCGCAGGACCGACAGCACTTCCGCATCGAGCAACTCGGGCGCGATCAGGGCCGCGCGCTCGACGAGGTCGGCCAGCGCCAGCCCAATCGGCGTCTTCAGAAGGTACTCGACCGCCACCGACGCGTCGATGACGTATCGGGTCACCGCGAGCCCAACTCGCGGTCCCGGAGAGCGCGCGCCTCGGCGATCAGCGTCGCGGCATCGACGCCGAGGTCGGTCTCAGGCCGCTGAGCCCACCGCTTGCGCCACTCCCAGGCCTCCAGCTCGCGCTCCACCGCAGCGAGCACGGCCGCGCTCAGGGTGCGGTTCGTCTCACGGGCGAAGCAGCGCAACCGATCGTGCACAGAGTCGGGTACGTTCTTGACCTGCAGGTGCGCCATGTCATGATCGTAGCATGACCAGGGCATGAGCGAGGGGACCTCAGTTCGATCGGTCGTGAAACCGGTCTCGCACGCCCTGAGAACGGCGGCAGCGCTGCCTCCCCAGCGCGCCGGATGTACGCCCCTGAGGCCAAGCGGGTGGTAGGATACGGGCCATGATGGTTCATCCGCCGGCCCGCGTCGGCCTCGTGGTCGCTGTTTGCCTGGCCGTGGCGGCCGGGGCCGCGGCGCAGCCGCTTCCCAACCCGTACCGGCTCGTCGACGAATGGCCCAACCTGCCGTCGCACATGAACGGCGGACGGTGGGGCGAGACGATCGGCGTCGACCGCGACGCGGACGGAAACGTGTGGGTCTTCCACCGCTGCTTCAACAACCGGCCGCCGGGCGCGGCCACCTGCGTGGGGCGGGACGACGACCCGCCGGTGGTGAAGTTCAGCCCCGCCGGCCGGCTCCTCGACAGTTGGGGCGAAGGGGTGTTCGCGGCCCCGCACGGGTTCCACATCGACCCCGAAGGCAACCTCTGGGGCACCGACTACAACGGGAGCGAGACGGTGCTCGGCATGGACGCCGGCGGGCGCGGGCACCAGGTGTTCAAGTTCAGCCCGACCGGCGAAATCCTGATGACCCTGGGCCGGGCGGGGGTCGCGGGGAACGGACCCGACACCTTCGACCGGCCGAGCGACGTGGCGGTCAACGCGGACGGCGACATCTTCGTCACCGACGGCCACGGGCCGAACAACCGGGTGGTGAAGTTCGACCGGAACGGCCGCTTCCTGATGACGTGGGGAGGCCCGGGCGACGGCCCGGGCGAGTTCGACCAACCCCACACCCTCACCCTCGACAGCCGCGGGCGGGTCTTCGTCGGCGACCGCTCGAACGGCCGGGTGCAGATCTTCGAGCCGGACGGGACGTTCGTCGCCGAGTGGCGGCAGTTCGGGCGGCCGAGCGGGATGTTCATCGACGAGGACGACGTGCTCTACGTCACCGACTCGACCTCGAACGCGCGGAACAACCCCGGCTTCGACCGCGGCATCTACATCGGCAGCGCGGTGGACGGGACGGTCCACGCGTACATCCCCGATCCCGATCTCGACCGGCAGGACGAGCTGCGCATCTCGGGGGCCTCGGGCATCACCGCCGACCGGGAGGGCAACGTCTACGCCGCCGACGTCGGCCCGCAGCGGATCCGGAAGTACGTCAAGCGGTAGCGGCGGGTCCTGGTCGACGCCGTCGAGCCTGTCGTCCTCGGGAACGGGTACGTGGTGTCCGGACCGGAGACGGGCCGCGCCTCATCCGAATCGACGACGTCTTGCCACAGCGGGACCGTCTGCTACCGTGCCGGGGTGCGTACCATCACGGACGATCAGCTCCGCGATGAGTCCACGGCCATTCTGCGCGACGTGCAATCCGGTCCTTCGATGATCGTGACCGGCGACGGCATGCCGTTGGCCGAACTCAAGCCGGTGTCGCCGCGCCGGTTCGCGCCCCGAGACGAAATCGCACGCGCCGCCGCCGGCGCGCCACGCGTCGATAGCGCTCGTTTCCGCGCGGATATGGACGCGCGCGTCGATCATGACGTCGATGTTCTGACAGACGACTGATTGCCGGCGCCGACGCACCTCATCTCCCTCGTACCGTGTGAGTTCCCACCTATCGTCCGCGCGCCCCGCGGGCGGCGGTCGCGCGGTCGGCGATGGAGACGACGGTCGAGACGATCAGCGCGTACGCGGTGAGGCGGGCGGCCAAGAGCAGCGTCGCCGTCGCGCCCGGCACGGCCTCCAGCCGCGCCGCCGCGATCACGACCAGGGGGACGAAGTAGCCGATGCCGTTCCACCGCCCGATGGTGCTCATGCGCAGCCGTTTCCGCCGGTGCACCAGGTAGGAATCGAAGACGTACTGGCCGAACGCGACCGCGACGAGGACCGGCAGCGCGAGGGGTACCGCGCCCGCCAGCGCCGCTCCGGCGAGCCCGGCGGTCACGAAGAAGCAGTCCGTCGCGTGGTCGAAGAGCTGACCGGCCGCGGACGCGGTGCCCCGTCGGCGGGCGACGATGCCGTCGGCGTAGTCGGTCGTGAGGGCCACGGCCAGGAGCAGCGCGACGAGGCGGGGGTCGAGGAGGTCGGGCCGGGCGAAGGCGGCGGCGAGCGGCGCGGCCAGTCCCAGCCGGACCGCGGTCAGCAGGTGGGCCATGCCGCCGCCCTACCGCCGCCCGATGTTGAAGACGAGTCCGGCGCCAACGCCGACGTTCTGCCGGGCAGCCCCGCCGGCGAACTTCCCGATGTCCCAACGGCCGGACAGCCGCAGCGCGGTCCCGTCATTCAGGGCGATGTCCACGCCGGCACCCGGCGCGACGATGAGCCCAAGGGCCGCAACGTGCTGCGCACGATACACAAACCCGCTCGAGCCCTCGGTGACGAGGTCCTCGCCGAACCCGCTGTAGCCGACCGCGGCCTCCCCGAAGAACCGTGCCCGACCCGGCGGTCCGTAGTACCGCAGCCCTATGGTGCCGTACATCTCCCTGGCATCGAACTCCAGCCGAAAGTCGTCGGCGGACCTGTCGACACCGAGAAAACGCACGCCGAGACCGGCGAGCACGGCCAGCGAATCGGTCCAGAAGAACGCAACCTCGCCGCCGAAGTGCCGCGCCAGCGGGGTGCACTGGTCGCATCCCTCCAGGCTCCTGCCGATCTGGTGCGACACGCCGCCCTCGACGGCTATCGTGTCCACGGGCTGCGCGGACGCCGGACCGACCACCGCGACGACGGCAACCAGCACTGGGACGATTCGCATCGGACACGACCCATGCCCTCAGCCGAACAGCTCGCGCTGCGCCCGCGGCCAAAACGCGGCGCCGATGAGGGCGTTGAACAGGATGAAGAAATTGTGCTGGACGAAGCCGAACGCGGCCATCTGCCCCTCGTTCTCGGGGAACAGCACGACCCAGAAGGTGATGGCGGCGGCCCGCATCGGGGTCGGCACGGCGGCGGCGAAGAAAACCACCGGCAGGTAGCCGAGCAAGGCCAGGAACGAGGCGTCGACGCCGAACAGGTTCAGCGCCGTCGTGTACACGACCACCGCGGCCAGCAGGGCCGGCGAGCGCAGCACCAGGAACAGGGCGTAGTGGCGGAGGTCGGCGGTCTTGAACGCGTGGAAGATGCGCCGGTCGCGCAGGCGGTTGCCGGGCAGGACGGTGCCGCGGAAGTACAGCACCCAGACGGCGAACACCGGCACGGCTGCGAGGGCGAGCCCGGGGACGAGGCCGAACGCCGGCGGCAGCTCGGGCCCCGCGAGGTAGCCGACCGTGGCCCAGAACAGCAGGTAGAACACCTCGCAGAACATGACGAACAGCATCACCGAGCCCACCTCCCAGCCCGGCACGCGGTGGCGCCGGTTCAGGTAGTAGGCCATCGCGCCCTTGCCGATCTGCTCGTTGAAGACCGAGATGATGTAGGCGCTGGCGCGGACGGGCAGGATGTCTCGGTAGCGGAGCGGGGTGACGAACCAGTTGATGGCGCGGCTCACGACCAGGGTGTCGATGAGGAAGTAGAACCCCGAGTAGGCGACCATCAGCGCGGCCCAGGCCCCCCAACGGACGTTCTGGAAGACCTGCGCCATGTACGCGGCGAGCGACAGCCCCTCGCGCGCGGCGGCGCCGTCCAGGCGCGTGTAGAGGTACGCGAAGCAGGCGACGCCGAGGAGGAGGAACGCGGCGCGGCCGGCCCGGCCGCGGGCCGGGGGCGCCCCCGGCGCGGGCTCGCCAGACGCCCCCGGCGCGGTTTCGGGCGCGGGCTCGCCGGACGCCCCCGGCGCGGGCGCAGGCTCGCCGGATGCGTCGGGCGCGGGCTCCGGCGTCCGGTCGTCCGACGCGGCAGGGTCGACCTCTCGCCCGGCGGGGGCGGGATCACCGGACGCGGCGGGCGCGGACGTCACTTCGGGCGTGTCTGACATAGCTTGTCCAGGGTATCGGACAACGGGGTGAGGATGATGCCCAGCTCGTCGTCCGCGTTGCGTTCGACCGCCTCGTCCGAGGTGATGACGTCGATCACGGCCGGCGTCAGGCCGCCCTTGCGGACGAGGCCGGCGAGGCCGGCGGCGAGCCGGGCCAGCCGGACCGGCGTGGAGCGGATGGAGATCTCCCGGCCCAGCCGGTCCGCGGTGCGCGCGATCAGCTCGCGGTGGGTGAGGGTCTCGGGTCCGACCAGATCGCAGGTCCGCACGCCCGGATGCGGCCGCTCGCAGCACCCCAGGATGGCGCGGCACAGGTCGTCGACGTCGAGCGGCCGGAGCCGGTGCGCCCCGCCGCCGAGGACGCGGGCCGCCGACCCCGACGCGGCGGCGACGAGGGCCCGCCCGCCCGCGGTGCCGGGACCGAGCAACAGCGGGGTCCGGATGATGGTGGCGGCGAGGCCCGAGTCTGCGACGAGGCGCTCCGCCTCGCCCTTCGACCGGAAATAGCCGTTCGGCGACCGCGGGTCGGCCCCCAGCGAGCTGATGAAGACGACGTGGCGGGCGCCCGCGCTCCGCGCCGCCTCGACCACCGCGCGGGTGACCTCGACGTTGCCCGACCGGTAGTCCGACGTCCGGCTTTCGAAGAGGATGCCCGCGAGGTGCACGACGACGCCGGCGCCGGCGAACGCCCCGGTCAGGCTGTCGGACCGGCCGTAGTCGACGACGCGGGGGGCGATGCGCGGCGACCGCGGCAGCCCGCCGACGACCTCCGGGCGCCGCACCGCGGCAACCGCGTCGAGCGCGTCCCCGTCCGCGATCTGCGCCAGCAACGCCGCGCCGACGGCGCTGTTGGCGCCGACGACCGCGATGCGCCCGCCACCCGCCCGCCCTACCGGGGGCTCCAGAAGAAGACCTCCACGGTCCACACGATAGCACGCGGGCCGCCGGTTTCCGCGTCACCGCCACCGCCCGCCGGCTCCCGCCTCACCGCCACCGCCGCCGGCTTCCGCGTCACCGCCACCGCCCGCCGGCTCCCGCCTCACCGCCCCGCGACCACCAGCTCCCGCGTCACCGCCCCGCGCCCCGCCGGCTCCCGCGTCACCGCCCCCGCCGGCTCCCGCCGATACCGCCCCAGGCCCGCCGGCTCCGGCCTCACCGCCCCGGCCCGCCGGCTCCCGCCTCACCGCCCTCGCCCCCGCCGCCCGCCGACGCCGCCGCCTCGGCGACCTTCGCGATGGCGTCGAGCTTCGCGCCGACCTCGGAATCGATCTCGCCGTCGGGCACGTAGTCGGCCAGCTCGTGGTAGTTCTTCTTGGCCATGAGGTTCGGCAGGCCGAGCTTCGCGAAGTACGCCTGGAAGAGCGGGTCGAGGAAATCGTCGCTCGCCTTGACGTCCGCGTCCCACGGCGAGCCCTTGCCGAGCGTCTTCAGGGCCGACTCGATCTCGGCGATGGACCCGCGCATCGCGCCCACACGCCGGTCGGCCTCGGCCGCCGTGAACAGCGGCCCCGGCCCCGCGTCCGGCGCCGAAGCGGCCGCGTAGGCCTCGAGGGCGGCCCGCGTGGAGACGTAGTTCTCGATCTCTCGCCGCGCCCACGTCAGGCATTCGATCTGCGCTATGTCGGGCGGCACCGAGTCGAGACGATCGAAAAGCGCGACGCCGCGAAGCCGCGGCAGCGCCTCGCGCAGGCCGTGGAAGTGGCTCTGCGCGGCCCGCACCCGGTTCCCCACGTAGTGCACGAACGGCCGCTCCAGCGCCCGGAGCGCGCGTTCGTGCCCGAGCCGCCGCGCGAACGCCTGCAGGATCGACAGGTCCGTCGATCCCTCCAGGTAGAGCACCCAGCCGGTCTGCTCGGCCTGGTAGTACTGGTCGAACCCGATCTCGCGCAGCGCCTTCAAGACCTGGCTGCCGCGGTCGTCGATGCGGTGGGGCCGCCCGACGAACGCCACCACCACGTCCTGGCCCGCCGCCTCGTTCAGCAGCACTTCGGAATGGCTGGCCGCGATGATCTGGCTGCCGGTCTCGCGCGCCACCCCGGTCAGCAGGCGGTACGTCTGGCGCTGGCGGAGGATTTCCAGGTGCGCGTCGGGCTCGTCCAAGAGCAGGACCGCGCCGGGGTTCCCGTACATATACGCCAGGAGGAGCAGCGTCTGCTGCAAACCCCGGCCCGACGACGACAGGTCGAGCCGGGTGCCCCGTTCCCGGTAGGTCATCGCGACCTCTCCGCGCTCGGCGACGTAGCGCGGCGGGTCGAGCTGGGCCCCGAACAGCCTCTCGACGTGGTCGACCAGGTTGTCCCAGCGCGCCGGCTCCTCGTCGACAATACGGAAGCAGAGGTTCCGCAGCACGTCGGCGGTGCGGCCCTCGCCGATGCGAACGTTGACCGCGCCCTGATCCAGGCGCGTCTCGGTGGCGGCCAACCCCGACATCGGCGGCAGGAAGGCGATGCGGACATGCCCCGCCTCGTCCGGCACCGGCACGCGGCCCGCCTCGGCGTCGCCGGACAACCGCGACGGGCGGCAGTAGAACGACTCCTCGTTCGCGTAGTCGAACTCGAGCCCGCACGTCCAGGACCGGTCGCGGGTCACGCCGTCTACGACGAGATCGATGCGGACGTTGCCGGTCCGCGGCCGGCCGTCGACGCGCCGCACGTCCCGCACATGCAGGTCCCGCCACAGCAGATTGGCGTTCGGAACGGGAAGCGCCACCAGATCCCGCCGGTTGACGGTCACCCCCTTCGGCTTCTCCGGGGTGCTCTTTCCGGCCCGCTTCTCGTTCCAGCGCTTGACGCCGATGTCCCACAGCGCCAGCGCCTGCATCGCCGAGGTCTTCCCCGAGTTATTGGGGCCGATGAAGACCACCGGACTGCCGAGTTCGATCTCGACCTCGCCGAAGCGCTTGAAGTTGCGGATGACGAGCCTAGTCAGCATCCGTTACCGCCCGCTGTTGGAACGATTGTCGTCGGCCTTGATGTGAAACCGCAAGTGCTGGATTCCGAATCCGGCCTCCACTCGACGATACCCCTTCCCTGCCAGAGCAACGACTCCCAGGACGCAGGCAAGCAGACAAACCGCCACAATGCTCGCAATGATCAACTCTGCCATGTCGCCCTACTTCCTCTTCGACTTGGCGAGTGCGTTCACCGCATCGGCAAGCTCCTGGGCCGGGCCCACTTTCTTGCTCAATCGATTCGCGGCGGCATCCGTGGCCTTCACGAAGGCTTCGAGCAGATCAGGAATTTTGTCGACGGCCCTAATGCGCAGATAAAGTGGTGCTTCGTTGAAAGGCCACACCTCCTCTCGGGTATTTTCGGGGTTTACCCCGTCGCCATGGACCCTGCGAACAGCCAAGCGCCATGCACCGTTGACCATACTGTAGCCGACGTCCTGGCTCCAGCAATCGTGACCATCGTCGTGACCTGCAATCCGCGTCCAGCATGCCACACCGATGCTCAACCGATGCAGTGCTTTTTCCAGCGACGCGACAGGCTGGGCCAACTCGCCCGATACTTCGTTGAGCTTCTTGGCTGATGCGGCAAGGGCACCAAACGCGAAGGTAATGCGTTCGGCGGGGCCGAGAGAACCGTTCCTGACCTCAGACATGCAACCTCCAAAGAACCTAGTAGCGCTCTGAAACGAAATCCGTTTGACGGCTTCCGCAGCCTGCGTCCGGGGCGAGCGGGGTAGTGGCCCACTCAGGCAGGCTTGATGTTGACCAAGGTAGCGCAGTTCCGGGAGTAGCGCAACCCGCATCAACCCGAGTACATCGGTCGTTTGCCGACCACGCAATTGCCGGACCGGCATCCGACTCAACCGCCTGTCGGATGAACGGGCTGGCAACCTCGGTACGGGGCGGTCCTGACCCGGAATGGGGCGACTCGCCGGTCGCGGGCAACAACCTGCCCTCGTCATCGATGACCACGATGCGGCTCGACCCGCGATCGCTCCACCGCCAGAACACGAGATTCAGATCATCCGGCTCGGCCGCCGCCGCAAAGCTGCGAACACGCATGCCGACGAATCCGGCCGCGACCAGCCGATCGGCCAACGCCTGCGATGCCGGAATCACGCCGCTCCCGAGGCCGCGACGCCAACCAGGCGCGCTCAACTCAAGATCGGTCACAGCGTGCGCCTGACGCGCCTGCGGGTTCACCGCGTCGAAAATCGGTTCAGCATCGATCTCATAGGCGCACAGCGTGATCGGCTGGAATCGGCCAGCGGGGAAGGCCTCGCGGATGGCGGCCAGCGGCGACAGGGACAGATAGAGGGCGGGCACGCCGACGCGGTTGAATCGGCCTCCATGGCGGCGAGCCCCCTCTCCCGAAAGGGGCAACCAGGATCGGCGCGGCTTGTGCGCTCGATAGGCGACACCTTGGAACCGCGTCCATGCAGCAAGGCCGGGAGCACTCCTCGACACAACCATGCGAACCTCCAAGACCGTAGTGATCCGAAGGCGAAACCGCCGGGCGGTTTCCGCAGTCTGCGCCTTCTCGAACGGGAGAATGCCCGTTCACGCAGACTCTTGTACGATAGCACGTCTCTGGAGACGGCCGCTACCCAAGCGCGGCGGCGTCAGGCGTAGCCGCCGTCCGCAACGTCATCGAGATAGGCGTGGACGTAGTCGGCATGTCCTTCGCGTACAAGCCGATCGGCGGTCATGTCGTCGAAGCCGACCAGCGGCTCCGACCGGAACCAAGCATAAGCCGCGAGATCGCCGGCGCCGGTCTCCGCCTTCACGCGGTGGAGGATCTCCAGCATCTCTCGCAGTCGGGTCTGCGTCTTGTGTGCCCGGACACGCGACGCCCGCGAGAAGGCATCGCGGCCAAGCCCGAGCGTGTCCGCGATCTCGGCCCGAGTGGTGCGCAACGCGTTCGCGACACGTGCGGGCGAAAACACCTCGTCTTCGATGAACTCCTGGAATGGCATCGCCATCGACACAAATCTATCACACGATTCGGCGTGATTCCATCTGATTTCATGGCTGCGCTCTGCAGCCGGGGACGGCCACGCACCGGCCGGCTCACGGCAAAGCAAAGACGACCAGCGTATCGGTCGCCGCCACCGCCACGTACTGCCGGCCGTCCGACCCGAGATAGGTCATCGGGTTGGCGTTCCCCGGCGCCGGCAGGCGCGCCTCCCACAGCCCGCGGCCCGACGCCGCCTCGAAGGCGCGCAGGCGGCCGTCGTCGGTGCCGGCCACGAACGCGAGGCCGCTGCCGGTGGTGATGGCGCCGGCGCGGATGAGGCGGCCGGTGGCCCGCCGGCCCTCGGGCAGCCCGTCGGTGACCCCGAGGACCTCCTGCCAGGCGACGTCCCCGGTGGCGGCGTCTACCGCGGTCAGCCGGCCCCACGGCGGCCGGTGGCAGGGCAGGGTCGCGCCGCCGATCTGCACCGCGAAGCTGGCGGGGCGCTGCGCGCCCTTCCGGTAGGGGACGGGATGCTCCGGCGGCGCCGCCTCGACGTAGCCGAGGGCGCCGAGGTCCTGGGTGACGACGAGGAGATAGCCGGTCGCCGGGTCCACCGCCACGCCGCCCCAGTTGGCGCCGCCGACGCCGCCGGGGAACGAGAGGGTGGTCCGCAACGGCGCGCCGGGCTCGCGGTAGACCCACGGGGTGAACGGGCCGGCGTTGTAGATTTCGCCGAGGCTGTCGACGAGGTCGCGGCACGCGGCGGCGTGCTCGGGCGAGGTGTCCTCGCCGGTCACGAGGTCGTCTGGGTCCCAGGTGAGCTTGGACAGGCCGACCGGCTTCAGGGGTATCGGCTGGGTGGGCGAGGTCGCCTCGCCCGGGACGTCGCTCGCCGCCACCGGCCGCTCCTCGACCCCGTAGACGGGCTCGCCGGTGTCGCGGTCGAGGATGTAGAGGTAGCCCGACTTGGTGGTCACCCCGAGGGCGGCGACCGCGCCGCCGTCGCGGGGGATGTCGAACAGGGCGGGCGGGGCCGGCGGATCGGCGTCCCACAGGTCGTGGTGGATGGTCTGGAAGTGCCACCGGTACTCGCCGGTGGCGATGTCCACGGCGACGACGGCGTTGCCGTACAGGTTGTCGCCGGGCCGATCGCCGCCGTAGTCGCCGGGGATGGGGGACGCCAGCGGCAGGTACACGTGCCCGCGCTCGACATCCATGGAGAAGTAGAAGGGCCACGCGTTGGCCCCGAGCCGGCCCTGCCAACTGTCACCGCCCCAGGTGTCGTGCCCCGGCTGGCCGGGCTGCGCGACCGAGCTGAATTCCCACACCGGGGCGCCGGTGCGGGCGTCGAAGGCGCGCGCGTTCCCGATGCCGCCGATGGTGCCGGCGGGGGTGTTGGCGCCGACGACGACCACGTCGCCGTGCACGAGGGGCACCGAGTTGTAGGGCACGACCATGTCGACGGCGCCGCCCCCGCCGAAGCTCTCGACCGGGGCCCCGGTGGCCGCGTCGAGCGCGCGCAGGTGCTGCCCGGTGGTGAAGATGATGCGGGGTTCCATGCCGTCCCCGCCCGGCCACCAGGCCACGCCGCGGCGCGACGGGCGCGCCCCGTCGAGGGCGTGCCGCCAGATCTCGCGGCCGGTCGCCGCATCGAGGGCGACGACGCGGTCGGCGGCGGGCAGGTACATCACCCCGTCGACGACGATGGGGGTGGCCTGCGAGTTCGGCCCGCGCGCGCCCTCGTCCACGGCCGCGAGGGGGTAGGTCCACGCCTCGGCGAGATCGGCGACGTTGGCGGCGTTGATCCTGTCCAGGGGGGAGAACCCGGTCCCGGCGGGGTCGCCGCGGTACATGGGCCAGTCGCCCGCGTCGGACGCGGCGGCCGCCTGCCCTCCGCTTCCCTGCGCGGACACGCCGACCCCGCCGGCCCCGGCGAACAGCCCGACGGCGCCCGCGACGCCGAGAACGACCGTCGACCGCATGGTGCGCTTCACGATGGCAACCTCCTCGTGGACAGCCGGAACCCTCGCAACGAAATACGCCGACGCCACCGACCTGACGACCGGAGCCGCATTGTATCCTGCCGGCCGGCCGCCCCACACGGAGAGCCGCCGTAGTACCCTGTGCACTGAGAATCCCGACCGCTCCCGTGCAGGGGGCAACTGCGAACCGGAGAACGCCATGACCGACCCGAAGCACCCGAACCGACGCGACTGCTCGCGGCGCGAGGCGCTGCGCCTGCTCGGCGCCGCCGCCGGCGCCGGCCTCGCCGCGGCCGGCGGGGTCCCCGCCCGGGCCCAGCAGACCTTCTCGAGCGTGGCCCCGCCCGACTTTCCGGCCGGCGCGATCATCCGGACCCTGCAGGGCGACATGGCCCCCGAGGAGCTGGCCGCCGGCGCCACCCTCTTCCACGAGCATGTCGGCCGGGGCGACGTCGAGCTGGCGGTCGAAGAGCTGCGCGCCTGCGCCTTCGACGGGCTCCGCTGCATCGTCGACGCCGCCACCGGCCGGCGGACCCCCGAGCAGGTGGACCACCTGAACGCCATCGCGGCCCAGAGCGAGGTCAGCATCGTGATGGCCGGCGGCTACTTCGAGGACATCGGCTTCGCCGTCTACCCGGTGCGCGTGGCCGAGATGTCGGAGGACGAGCTGGTCGAGGAGCTGGTGGCCGACGCCGCCGCCCAGCGCTGGGGCGCCTTCGGCGAGATCGCGTCGTCGCTCGAGATGCGCCCCGACGAGCGCAAGGTGCACCGCGCCGTCGCCCGCGCGCACCTGCGGACCGGCATCCCCATCTTCACCCACACCCCGCACGAGAGCTGCCCGAGCTGCGCGATGGAGCAGATGGACGTGATCGAGGGCGCCGGCGTCGACCTCTCCCGCGTGGTCATCGGGCACATGGCCACCATCCGACCCGAGCACGACCCGCTCGCCACCCACCGCGAGGTCGCGCGCCGCGGCGCGTTCATCGGGCTCGACACCCTCGGCCACGAGATGAGCCGGTCGGACATCCCCGCCGCCGACAAGGTGCGCATGGTGCAGGACCTGCTCGAGGCGGGGTTGATCGACCACATCCTGCTCTCGTCCGACCAGGGCAACGTCCGCCAGTTCAAGCGGTACTACGGCCACGGCTGGTCGTCGGTGCTCATGCAGTTCGTGCCCAAGCTGCGCTACGCGGGGGTGCCCGAGGAGGCGATCCACCAGATGCTCGTCGACAACCCGCGGCGCTTCCTCGCCTTCGTGCCCGTCGACGAGGGCTGACCGACGCGGCATGGAGACCAGTAGGCAGGCTGCACGTGCCCACGGTCATAATGCAGGGCGACGAGGGCTGACCGACGCGGCCGAAGTCCGTTGGGGGGGAGTTGGGGTCCGCCCCGGTCGCGGGTGTATCTCTTCAGCGGGCCGCCGCAGTACAACTCGGCGGGGCGGGTCGCGCGCCGGCGGGTGCGCCGTCTGCGAGAGCTGACCAACCAAGACCGGGCGCGTCCGATGACTCGACGCAAGCTGCCCATCGGCATGCAGACCTTCCGCAATGTCCGCGCGGAGGGCTGCTACTACGTCGACAAGACCGCCTACATCCGGCGGCTGTTCGACGAAGGCGAACACTACTTCCTGTCACGCCCGCGGCGCTTCGGCAAGAGCCTGTTCCTGGACACCTGCAAGGAGCTGTTCGAGGGCAGCGAGCCGCTCTTCGAAGGGCTCGCCGTACACGACGCTTGGGACTGGTCCGCGCCGCGTCCGGTGCTGCGCCTGAGCTTCGGCCGCGGCAACTTCAAGGAGCCGGACTATCTGCACACGAATCTGATGGCGCAACTGGACGGCCTGGAGCGCGAGACCGGCGTCGCGTCCGGATACGTGTCGGCGCCGGAACGGTTCGGCCAACTGCTGGAAGGGCTGCATCGCGGCGCCGGCCGCCGCGTCGCGGTGCTGGTGGACGAGTACGACAAGCCGATCCTGGACGCGCTGGACGTTCCAGAGGTCGCCCGCGCCAACCGCGACTTCCTGCGCGGCCTGTACGCCACCATCAAGGACTGCGACGCGCACGTGCGGTTCACGTTCCTGACGGGCGTCAGCCGGTTCTCGAAGGTAAGCTTGTTCTCGGGCCTGAACAACCTCACCGACCTGACGCTCGACCCGGCCTACTCGGCCATCTGCGGCTACACCGACGCGGACCTCGACACGGTGTTCGCACCCGAACTCGACGGGCTGGACCGGAAGGCCATCCGGGACTGGTACAACGGCTACAGTTGGCGGGGAACCGACAGGGTCTACAACCCCTTCGACATCCTGCTGCTGTTCCGCAACCGCGAGTTCGACGCCTACTGGTTCGAGACCGGCACACCGACCTTTCTCGTCGAGACGCTGTTCCGGCGCGGCGTCAGCCCGATCGAGCTCGAAGGCATGACCGCCGGCGCCGGACTCCTCGGCGCGTTCGACGTCGACCGCATAGAGCCGGCGGCCCTGCTGTTCCAGACCGGCTACCTCACCATCCGCTCGACGGAATCGCGCGGCGGAAGGACCCGCTACCGCCTCGGCTATCCCAACCGGGAGGTGTGGCACAGCCTGAACGAGAGCCTGCTGGAGCACCTGACCCCGCGATCCGCGCCGGGAGAGCCATGGCGACCGCCTCCTCGACCTCCTGGCCGCCGGTGACGTCCCGGCCCTGAAGGACCTC
>CAXXTG010000248.1:0-4033 GCA_963666855.2 Vicinamibacterales bacterium | reverse complement strand
GTCTTCTTCGCCATCTCCTGCGTGCTGGTGTTCTCGTTCGGCTTCGTCCGGGCCGGCCGCGCCGTCGAGGGGGCGGCGGCCGGCATCCTGTGGATCGCCGTCGCCTTCTCCGGCACCCTGGCCCTCGGCCGCGCCTTCGAGCGCGAGCGCTATCACGACGCCCTGCGCGGCCTGCTCCTGGCGCCGGTGGCCCGCCCCGCCATCTACGTCGGCAAGCTGGCCGGTCTGCTGCTGCTCCTGGCGGTCGGTGGAGGCGATCGTGACGGTGATGATCGCGTTCCTCTTCGACGCCCCGCTGTTCCGGTATCCGGTCCGGCTCTTCGCGCTGCTGTCGCTCGGCACCCTCGGGTTCGCCAGCGTGGGGACGCTGTTCTCGGCGATGCTCGTGCGCGCCCGCAGCCGCGCCGTCCTGCTGCCGGTGCTGCTGTACCCCGTGACCATCCCCGTGCTGATCATGGGGGTCAGCGGCACCGCCGTGCTCATCGACCCCGAGCCGAACCTGGCGATGGCGCGGCTCTGGATCGGCCTGCTGTTCTTCTTCGACGCGGTATTCCTGACCCTCGCGCTATGGACATTCGAGCCGGTCATGACAGAATGACAGCGATGAACCGACGCCTCTTTCCGGTGCTCGCGGGCCTGTCGGCCTTCTTCCTGGTGACCGCCCCCGTCGTCATCATCCGCGCCCCCTACGAGTCGACGATGGGGCTGGTCCAGAAGATCTTCTACTTCCACTTCCCGGCGTGGATGGCGATGTTCCTCGCCGTCTTCGTGCTCGGCATCGCGAGCGTGCAGTACCTGTTCCGGGGGAAGCCGGCCGCCGACCGCCTCGCCGTCGCCGCGGCCGAACTGGCGGTGGTGTTCGGGCTGATGGGCCTCATCACCGGGCCCCTGTGGGGGATCAAGGCCTGGGGGGTGTGGTGGCAGTGGGACGCCCGGTTGACGATGGCGGTGATCCTCGAGCTGATCCTGGTCGCCTATCTGCTCCTGCGCCAGTACGGCGGGGCCGGCTCGGAGCGCCTCGCGGCGGGGGTCGGCATCTTCGCGATGGCCAACGTGCCGTTCCTCTACGTTTCGACCGAGATCTGGCGCACGGTGCATCCCCGGACCTCGGTGGTGCCCACGCTTCCGGTCGATTTCGGCCTGCCGCTCTGGTGGTCCTTCGCCGGGTTCATCGCGCTGTGCATGGCGTTGCTCGCGGCGCGGGCCCGGCTCGAGGAGCAGCGGGCGGCGCTCGATCGTCTCTACCTGGCGCTGGAGGAGGACTAGTGGGGATTCTGCGTCTCGGTGGCGCGTCGCGGCGGGCGGCGACTCGATGGGGTGTGCCCCGGGTTCTGGCGTTGGGGCTGGTCGTCTGCGCGGCGGCGGGCATGGCGGTGCTCGACGCGGCCCAGCCCGCCACGACCGCGGCCCAGGACGGCTTCGTGCCCATGGACGACATACCGCCCGAGGACCAGATGCCGGCGGCGCCGCTCGTGGCGGCGGCCTATGCCGTGGTCTGGGCGATCGCCGTCGGCTATCTGTGGACCATCTGGCAGCGGCTGGGGACCGTCGAGGCGGAGCTCGCCGACGTGGCCCGCCGCGTCGGAGACCGGGACGAGGCCTGATTCCCCCGCCCTCGACCCCTCGACATGCCTGCCGGACACTTCGTCTATATTCCCGCCATCCTGCTGCTGGGGCTCGTGATCGGCTGGATTCTCGGGTCCCGCGCCGCCGCGGACGCCTACGCGGCGGAACTGCGGCGCCGGGAGGAGCGCGCCGCCCGGAAGAAGGCGCGCGGGGGCTGACCCCCCGGGCGGCCGCGCCCCGGCGGGCCGAGGCCTCGCTATCGACCCAGGCCGAGTCGGAACGCGAGACTCTCGGGAAGTCCCACCTCGGTGATGCGCTGCTGCGCCAGATCGATGCGGTAGGGCACCCGCCGGAGTTCGATGCGGGGCTTCCGGGAGTCGTAGACCGCGTAGGACGCCCGCGAGTCGGTGTCGCGCGGCTGTCCGACCGAGCCCGGGTTGACGAGGTAGCGCCACTTCTTGTCCACGTCGATGACCGTCGTGTCGGGGCCCCCCGGTATGGGGTGGGTCACCGCGACGTCGGACCCCCGCCGCACGTAGGCCACGGGCACGTGGGTGTGGCCGAAGAAGCAGATGGGGCGGCGGGACGACTCGAAGGCGCGGGCCGCGTCCTCTTCGTCGGCGATGTAGGTGTCCTCGTCCGACGGGGTGCCGTGGCACACCTCTATCTCCCGGTTGACCCGCTTCGGTCCCGCCGGCAGCGACGCCACCCGTTCCCGGTTCTCGGGGCTCAGCGCCTTGTGGGTCCAGCGCGCCGCCTCGGCCGCGATGCGGCGGAAGCTGTCGGGCTCGGCCACGCCGGTCGAGGCCCGGTCGTGGTTGCCCCGGATGATGACGTCCGGCTCGAGCTGGAAGATGCGCTCGACGACCTCGTTCGGGTTCGCCCCGTAGCCGACGAGATCGCCCAGCACCAGCAGGCGGTCGTAGGACTCGCGCGGAGAGCGGGCGAGCACCGCGTCGAGGGCGTCGATGTTGCCGTGTATGTCGCTGAGAATCAGGAAGCGCATCGGGAACGGTCCAGCCTCGCCGCGGACGCGTCACGCCGGCAGGGTGCGGCGCGCGGTCTCGCCGCCGGATGCCGGACATCGGGCCGGCCGGCTCCCTGCCGGACGGCCGGCCGCGCACCGAGCCGCGCGTCCGGCCGGCCGTACGCCGACCCGGTCGGCTACACGCCCAGCCGGTCGATGATCCGTTCGGCGATCTCGCCGACCGGCGCCGTTCCGGCGTCCAGACGTACGCGGGCGCGCCGATAGGCGGCCTGCCGGCGGCGGAACAGCCGCTCCATGCCGGCCCGATCCGCGGCCAGCGGGCGTCGTCCGTCGCTCGGCAGACGCTCGATGACCCGTATCAAGGATACATCAAGCCAGATCGAGACGCCGTCCGCATCGATCAGCGCGCGGTTGGCCGGGTCCACGTAGGTGCCCCCGCCGGTCGCCACCACCGCGTGACGCACCGGGACCTGACCGGCCAGCACCGCCCGTTCGACCCGGCGGAAGTAGGCTTCTCCGCGCCGCGAGAAGATGTCCGCGACGGCCATGCCCTCGCGGCGCTCGACCAGGGCGTCGATGTCCTCGACCCGCCAGCCCAGCTTCGCGCCGAGCGCGCCGGCGACGCTGCTCTTGCCGGCGCCCATGAACCCGACGAGGTATATCTTGTCAGTGCGCATCGGCCGCGTCGGGGGCTGGGGCCGGTTCTCGGGCTACGCGGGGACGCGGATGGACGCCAGAACGTCGAAGAAGCCGGGGTAGGACACCTCCACCGCCTCGGCGTTGCGGATCCGGCTCGGCCCCCGGGCGCCCAGGGCGGCGACGGCGAACGCCATCGCCAGCCGGTGGTCGCCGGCCGCGTCGGCCTCGCCGCCCCGAAGCGGCCGGGCGCCCGCGACGTGGAACCCGTCCGCCATCTCGTCCACGCATCCCCCGAGCGCGCGCAGGCCGTCGGCCAGCGCGGTGATTCGGTCGCTCTCCTTGTGCCTCAACTCGCCGGCGCCGGTGACGTGCAGTTCGCCGCCGTGGGTGGCCAGCGCGGCCAGCGCCGGCAGCTCGTCGATGAGTCCCGGCACGTCGGCGGGCCCCACCGTGAGCGCGCGGTTCCCGCCGTGGCGGATCCGGATCGACCCGCGGCGCTCGCCGCCTTCCTCGGTGACCTCCGGCAGGTCGACCCCCGCCCCCGCGCGTTTGAGCCAGGCGAGGACGGCGGTGCGGGTGGGGTTGAGCCCCACGTCCTCGAGAACGACGTCCGAGCCCGGCAGGGCGGCGGCGGCGACCGCCCAGAATGTCGCGGACGACAGGTCGCCGGGCACCCTCAGCGTGGCCGCCCGCGGGCGCTGTCCGCCCCGGAGGGTGATGCTCCCGCCGTCCCGGCGCAACTCGACCCCGAACACCGGCAGGGCCAGCTCCGTATGGTCCCGGGTGCCGGCCGTCTCCCGCACCGTGGTGTCGCCCGCCGCGTGGAGTCCGGCCAGGAGG
>CAXXTG010000247.1:0-6274 GCA_963666855.2 Vicinamibacterales bacterium | reverse complement strand
ACCGGCCAGCGCGTCTGGCACTTCCAGGCGGTGCACCACGGCCTGTGGGACTACGACTTCCCGACCGCCGGCAACCTCGTCGACATCCGCGTCGACGGCCGCGACGTCAAGGCCATCGCCCAGCCCAGCAAGCAGGCGTTCGTGTACGTCTTCGACCGCGTGACCGGCGAGCCGGTGTGGCCCATCGAGGAGCGGCCGGTTCCGGCCGGCAGCGTGCCGGGGGAGTGGTACTCGCCGACCCAGCCGTTCCCCACCCGGCCCGCCGCGTTCGACCTGCAGGGCATCACCGTCGACGACCTCATCGACTTCACCCCCGAGCTCCGCGCCGAGGCCCTCCGCCTCGCCGGGCGGGCCCAGCTCGGGCCCATGTTCACCCCGCCCCCGGTGCGGGGCGAGGGGCGGCCCATCATCCAGTCGCCGGGCCCCGGCGGGGGCATCAACTGGCCGGGGGCGGCCGTCGACCCCGAGACGGGGCGCCTGTTCGTGCCCTCGCAGACCCGCCTGCGGGCGGTCGAGCTGGTCGCCTACCCGCCCCCCGCCACCGTCGGCTACTTCACCGACCCGTGGGCCCAGCCGGTGCCGGGGCCGCGGGGGCTGCCCCTCGTCAAGCCGCCCTACAAGCGGGTCACCGCCATCGACCTGAACACCGGCGACCACGCCTGGATGGCCCCGCACGGCGACGGCCCGCGCAACCACCCCGCCCTGCGCCACCTCGGGCTGCCGCCCCTCGGCGGCCATAACGGCATGCACGGGGGCGGCCCCCTCGTCACGAAGACGCTGCTCGTCGTCAACTCCGGCGGGCGTTACGTCGAGGACATGGTCGAGGCGGCGCGGGCCATCACCGCCTACGACAAGGACACCGGCGCCTACCTCGGGTCGGTGGGAGCTGCCCGCCGTGCCCTACGGCAACCCCGTCACCTGGCTGCACGGGGGCAAGCAGTACATCGCGGTGGCCGTCGGCACGTCCAGCGCGGCGGGCGGCGCGGAGCTGATCGCGCTGGCCCTGCCCTGAGCGGGTCGTGCGACGGCGCCCGCGCCGGACGCCCACCGCGCGGGTAATCCCGATGTTGCGCTCATTGCGCAGAATCCGTAACATCGGCGTATGGCCACACAACTACGGAACAGGAAGGCCGAGGCCCGGCGCCGTGCTCCATCCGGGGCGCGCGTCGTGACCGCCACGGAGGCCGCGAAGAACTTCGGCTCGATCATCGACCGGGTGCGGGAGGAACGCGCCGTCTACGTCGTGGAGCGCGGCGGATCGCCGGTTGCGGAAATCGGTCCGGTGGAGGCGAAGACCGTCACGGTCCGCGACTTCGTCGAGATCATCCGTTCCGGGTCGATTCCAGCGGCGGGCGAGGAGTACCTGAAGGCGGTGGAGGAAGGTGTCGCCTTCTGGAACCGCGCGGAGGTTCCCCGGGATCCATGGGCACGCTGATCGACTCCAGCATTCTGATCGCGGCCGAACGCGGCCGGTTGGACCTCGAGGCGAGGCTCGCCGGCCGCCCCGACGATGCGGTGGGCATCGCCGCCATCACCGCGTCCGAGGTGCTTCACGGCACGTATCGACTGGGTGGGGTGCGGCTGGCGCAGGCCCGTGCGTTCGTCGGAGCGATGGCTGACCATCCTGCCGGTCTTTCCCTTCGATCTGCAGGCGGCGCGGGTGCACGCGACGTTGGCGGCGGACCTCGGACGGAAGGGGACTCCCATGGGCGCCCACGACCTGATCATTGCGGCGACCGCGGTCCGGCTCGGGTACGCCGTCGCGACGTGCGATCGTCGGAGCTTCGCCCGGGTGGACGGTCTCGCCGTGCAGTACTGGTAACTCGGCGGTGGGTCACGCGCGGCGCCGGACGCCCTTGGGGCGGGCGTCGGCGCCGCGGGCGGGCCGGCTCCCAGCCCGCCCCGCGGATCCCGCCTCAGAACGATGGCCGGCTCCACCGGTCGCGGCGCACGAGTTCGCCGCTGCCCGCCGCGCCCAGCACCTCGCCGTCGCGGTACACGATCTCCCCGCGGCGCATGGTCAGGGTCGGCCAGCCCGTCACCACCCGCCCCGCGTGCACGGAGTAGCCGCTGTTCGACAGCATGTCTTCGTTGCGGATGGTCCGCGTCTCCTCCGGGTCCCACAGCGCGAGGTCGGCGTCGGACCCGACCGCGATCGCCCCCTTGCGGGGGTACAGCCCGAACAGCTTGGCGGGGTTGGTGGAGGTGACCTCGACGAAGCGCTCCAGGCTGATGCGGCCGTCCCGCACGCCCTCGGAGTAGAGCATCGGCAGCATCACCTGGAGGTTGCTCATCCCCGCGCGGTGCTGCACGACGTTCTGCGCCGGGTCGAGCTTCTGCTCGCGCGTGTAGGCCACATGGTCGGTGGCCACGACGTGCACGGTGCCGCGCGCGATGCCGTCCCACAGGGCGTCGACGTCGCTCTGCTCGCGCAGCGGGGGCTGGCCGATGTAGAGGCCGGGGGTGGGGCCGTCGAAGCGCTCGCGCGTCAGGTGCAGGTAGATGGGGCGCGTCTCGACGTACACCGGCAGGCCGCGCGCCTGCGCCCGTTCGGCGACCCGCAGGGCGCCCTCCGACGACAGGTGGACGATGTAGAGGGGGATGCCCGCCTCCTCGGCCATCGACACCGCGCGCTGCGTGGCCGCGACCTCCGCCGTGACCGGCCGCGCGTCGGGGAAGTTCTCGAGGCCGCCCCGCCCCTCGGCCAGCAGCCGCTCCGACGTGATCTGCACGAGGGCCGCGTCCTCGCAGTGCATCATCATCAGGACGCCGGTCTCGCGGGCCGCGTGCATCGTCGACACGAAGCCGGCGGCGTTGGCGTCGTAGGTCGGCCGCACCATGAACACCTTGATGGTGGTCTGCCCGGTGTCGGCGAGCTCCGCGAGGGTCTCGGGCGTGGCGGTCGCGGGGTCGGAGACGATGGGGTGGAAGATGAAGTCGGCTATCGCCTGCTCGTCGACGTCCGCGGCGGCCCGCGCCACCGCCGCGGCCGGCGTGCCCGCGCCCACCGCGCCGAAGTTCGAGATCGTCGTGATGCCCCCCGCGAGGGCCGCGGCCGAGCCCGACGTGTAGTCGTCCAGCCGGTCGCGCCCGAGGTGCACGTGGGGGTCGACGCCCCCCGGCAGCACCAGCCGGCCGCGCGCGTCGATCTCGCGCGTCGCGGCGCCGCGGGCCGCGAGGCCGGTGCCGATCTCGGCGATGGTCGAGCCGACGACGCGGATGTCGGCCTGCCGGAGACCGCCGGCGGTGAAGACGTCGCCGCCGCGGATGATCGTCTCGGGCTCGGGCTGCGCGGCGGCCGAGAGGGCCGTCAGCCCGACGGCGGCGACGGGAGCGAGGCTTCGCAGTACCTTCATCGTCAAACCTCCGGATTCGCTTCCCGGTGAGCCGGCGGAAGCGGCCCATTATCGCATCCGCGGCCTGTCGGAAAAGCGCCGCCGAGCGTTCCGGGTTCCCGCGCCGCGTTCACCGAAGCGCCGGGCGCGCCGGCGGCGCGGGGCGAACGCGGATCTCGGTCTCGACCTCGATCGGGGTCGGCTCGCGCTCGTGGTGGATGGACGGGCCGTCGGCGAGCAGCGGTGGCGGCGCCGGCACGTCGACCGGTGCCGCCATCGACCACGGCCGGTCCCACCCGCCCCGGTGGCTCGGCCGTGTCCTGGTGATCGACCGGGCCGAGCCGCCCCGCCCGTGACAGCCATGTCAGAATGGCCCCCGTCCGACCCGGCCGGCGGCGCGGGGCAGAACCCGCGCCGCGCCGAGACCTGCGGCCGCGGGATGCGCCCGCCGGCCGAGCACGGGTGCCGGGTCATAGGAGGTGAGAACGGTGACGACGACTGCAGGCAGCGAGCTGGTGGCGGTGTTCGAGACCTCGAAGGGGCAGATCCGCATCGCCCTCTTCGCGGACGACGCCCCCCTGACGGTGGCCAACTTCGTGAACCTCGCGCGGCGCGGCTTCTACGACGGGCTCAAGTTCCACCGGGTCATCGCCAACTTCATGATCCAGGGCGGCGACCCCACCGGCACGGGCCGGGGAGGACCGGGCTACAACTTCGCCGACGAGTTCAGCCCGAACCGGCGGCACGACGCGGCCGGCGTCCTCTCGATGGCGAACGCCGGCCCCGGCACCAACGGCAGCCAGTTTTTCATCACCCACGGCCCCACCCCGCACCTCGACGGCCGCCACTCCGTCTTCGGCCGGGTCGTCTCGGGCCAGGACGTCGTCGACGCCGTTGCGCAGAACGACGTCATGACCACGGTGACCATCGAGGGCGACGCCTCGGGGTTGCTCGAGGCGCAGCAGGCGCAGGTTGAAGCCTGGAACCGGACTCTCGACCGGCGTTGACGCCGGGCCGAACGACCCGTGGTCCGGCGCCGATCTCTGGTAGATTGGTGTCCCCATGGATGCGCCCGAAGCGGCTCGCCGCGGCCCCGACCGCCGGTTGTGCGACGACCTCGCGCGCGGCCTGGGCGCCGAGCCTACGGTCCGCCTCGCGTGGCTGTTCGGAAGCCGGGCGCGCGGCGCCGCCCGCCGGGACAGCGACGTGGACGTCGCCGTCCTCGTCGGCGACGCCTGCACGGCCGGACCGGGAGCGGCCAAGGACACGATGTTCCGGGTGATTGGCGCGCTCGGCCGGTTCGTCCGCAGCGACCGCGTCGACCTCGTGCTCCTCGACCACGCGCCTCCGTTGCTGCGACACCGCGTCATTCGCGACGGCGTCCTGCTGTACGCGCGCTCCGACGCCGAGCGTGCGCGCTTCGTCCGCCGTAGGCTCAGGGAGTATCTCGACCTCGAACCCCGGCTGCGCGAGCAGAACCGCCTGCGGTTGCGCCGGCTCAGGGAAGGACGACCGCGCCCGCCGAGCCCCTGCGGGACGAACACGCCGATGCCCGGGCCGTGGCCGCGGGCGCCGGGGGACCGGAGCGGCCCGGGTGCTCGTGCAGTCGGAAGCGTCGACGGATTCACGCCTGGTCGAACCGCACTACGCTCAGGGCGGGAATCCGCAGGAAGTGGGCGTCCCTGGTGAGGACCGGTTCCCCCGCACAGACGCACAGCGTGCCGATCAGGAGATCCATCGTGGAGATCATCATGCCGCGGCTGCGCAGCACCCACTCGATCTCGCCGTAGCGCGGCGCAAAATCAGGCCCGGGCAGCGCCAACTCCATGAAGTCGGTCAGTCGAGCCACGCTGTCGAGCTCCCGTTGCGGGTTCCGGGACCGGCGGGCCCCGGCTTCCAGCTCGCAACGTACGAAGACCGGCATGCGCAGCTTGACCGCGCCGTGCGCGCGCAGTGCCCGCGTCGCTGCGCCGCTCTGTCCGCGACGGCGTTCGTGCATGAAGTCGATCACGAACGAGGTGTCCACGAACACGGCTACTTCTCCAGCGCGACGGGATCCGGCAGGTCGCGCTCATTCACCACTGTTTCGAGGGCGGCGAGCGTGTCCTCGGCCAGCAGGACTTCGTCGATGTGCTCGAGGAGGTGCGACGCCGTGTAGCGTTCGTCCCGGAGTGTGCGCTTGATCACGCGGCTGAACGACTCGCCGGGCCGCTTGCGCGCGGCGAGCAGCTCGTACGATTCCAGGTCGATCGTGATGGTCTTGACGGCCATGCACTTAGCATACACTTGTACGGTCGCTTCATGCCTTCCGCCTGATGTCCTCCCCCCGGCCGGGTTGACGGCCGCCGGCATCGGAGCGATCATGCGTCGGTAGTCGGTTCGAGGGGGGGACCCCGAAAGGAGCAAAGGTCCGTGGCCATCCAGCGATACGCGGCGGCGGCATGTACGGTGCTCGTTCTCGCGGCGGGCGTTCTCGCCCCGACCGCGGCAGATGCCCAGCCGGCGGAGGCGGGCGCGGCGCCCCGGACGGCCTGGGGCGCCCCCGATCTGAACGGCGTGTGGGACTTCCGCACCCTGACCCCGTTCGAGCGGCCCGAGGCGCTGGCCGATCAGGCGGTGTTCACGCCCGAGGAGGCGGCGCAGTTCGAGGCCGACCGCCTCGCCGCGTTCGCGGTGCGCGACGACCAGGAGCCGGCCGACGTGGTCGGCAACTACAACCAATTCTGGTTCGACCCGGGGAACAGGGTCAGCGAAACGCGGCAGACGTCGCTGGTGACCGACCCGCCCGACGGCCGGGTGCCGCCCCTGTCGGCCGACGCGGCGGCCCGGCGGGAGGCGCAGCAGCAGGCGCGGGACGGCGTCAACCGCCACTCGCCGACCCCCGGCGGGTGGGTCGAGGACCTCGGGCCGGGCATGTTCGCGGTCCGCTGCCTCCTCGG
>CAXXTG010000246.1:0-3547 GCA_963666855.2 Vicinamibacterales bacterium | reverse complement strand
GCGAGGTGTTCGGCACCACCCGGCCGGTGGTCATCTTCCCCGCGTCGGGCACCGGGGCGTGGGAGGCGGCCCTCGTCAACGTGCTGTCGCCCGGCGACCGCGTCCTCATGTTCGAGACCGGCCACTTCGCGACCCTCTGGAAGCAGATCGCCGAGCGCATGGGCCTCGCCGTCGAGTGGGTCCCCCGGCGACTGGCGCCGCGGCGTCGACCCCCGCGCAGGTCGAGGCGCGGCTTCAGGAGGACCGCGGGCACGCCATCAGGGCGGTGTGCGTCGTCCACAACGAGACCTCGACGGGGGTGGCGAGCCGCATCCCCCCTCGTCCGACACGCCATCGACCACGCCCGGCACCCGGCCCTGTTCATGGTCGACACCATCTCGTCGCTCGGGTCCATCGACTACCGGCACGACGAGTGGGGGGTCGACGTCACGGGTGGGGGCGTCGCAGAAGGGCCTGATGCTGCCGCCGGGGCTCAGCTTCAACGTGGTCGGCGAGAAGGCCATCGCCGCCCACGGCCGCGCCCACCCTGCCCCGCGCGTACTGGGACTGGAGCGCGGTCCTCGCGGCCAACGAGAAGGGGTTCTTCCCGTACACGCCGGCCACCAACCTCCTCTACGGGCTGAAGGAGGCGCTGGCCATGCTGCGGGAGGAGGGGCTGCCGCGGGTGTTCGCCCGGCACGCGCGCCACGCCGAGGCGACGCGCCGGGCGGTGCGGGCGTGGGGCCTCGAGATCCTGTGCGCCGTCCCCGACGAGTACAGCGACTCGATCACCGCGGTGATGATGCCCGACGGTCACGACGCGGACCGCGTGAGGACGGTGGTGCTCGACCGCTTCGACATGTCGCTGGGGGTGGGGCTGACGAAGCTCGCCGGCCGCGTCTTCCGCATCGGCCACCTCGGCGACCTCAACGACCTGAGCCTGCTCGGCACCCTGGCCGGCGTCGAGATGGGCCTGCGGCTCAGCGACGTTCCGGTCGCCGCAAGCGGCGTCGAGGCCGCGATGCGGCTATTTGGCGGAGTGTGCGCAGGCGGCACCGCAACCCTGACGCCGCCTGTCCCGTTTCCGCTCCGACCGTGTCGGATAGGACGGCGCGCGAATCACCCGGGTCGATCTGCGGGCGATCCGCGCGAATCGCGAGGAGAGATGTTGTTGGGGGCCGCGAAGTTCCTGCTCGACGCGATGGATGTCGCGGGTTGCGCCGGCTACTGACGTGCACCCGCCGGGGACACTCGGGTTGATCGGACGCCGGCCCTGACGGAGAATGCTCCGAGGTGCCGGCCGCGTGCGGGTGCTGCGGGACGGGCCGCGCGGGAAGCGGCGGGACGAGTGGGAGAGTAGACATGAACGCTAGGCAGAGACGGTGGCGCGGCGGCGGTCTCGTGACGGGGCGTCTGCACGCTCGCGAATCGTCGTCGGCGCGTTCCTGGCGCCCACGGGCGCGGCGGCCAGCCAGGGGGCCGACGGCGAGGTGACGTTCACCCCGGGACGTGCTGCCGATACTGCAGCGCGCCTGCCAGCAGTGCCATCGGCCCGGCTCGGTGGCCCCGATGTCGCTGCTGACCTACGAGGAGGTGCGGCCCGTGGGCGCGGGCCGTCCGCGACAAGACCGCGCAGCGCGAGATGCCGCCGTGGTTCATCGAGCGCAACGTCGGCGTCAGGCGGTTCAAGGAGGACCCGTCGCTGTCGGACGCGGAGATCGCCGCCATCGGCCGCTGGGTCGACGCCGGCGCCCCGCGCGGGAACCCCGCCGACGCGCCGCCGCCCATCGAGCTCGAGCCGCTCGAGGAGTGGCGCATCGGGACCCCGGAGTGGATCGTCGAGCTGCCCGAGCCCGTGGTGGTCGGCGCCGTCGACGCCGACCGCTGGCTCGACATCTGGGCCGACTCTCGGCTGACGACGGACCGCTACATCAAGGCGGTCGAGACCAAGCCGTCGCCCGGCGCCCACCGCGTGGTGCACCACGTGGCGACGTCCATGACGTGGGAGGAGGAGGACGGCGAGGAGGGCGGCGGCTTCCTCAACGAGTACGCCATGGGGAAGAACGGCGACATCTTCCCCGACGGCACCGGCCGGCTGATCCGGGCGGGGACGCAGATCCGCTTCAACATGCACTACAGCTCGGTGGGGGAGGAGATCGCCGACCGCACCCGGGTCGGCCTCCAGTTCTACCCCGAGGGCCACGTGCCCGAGCGGGTGCTGATCTCGCGGCACGTCGGCGACAGCTTCGACACCCTCGACATCCCCGCCGGGGCCGACAACGTGCGCAGCGACGGCTACTACGTGCTGCCCGAGGCCACGCAGGTCACCGGGTTCCAGCCCCACATGCACATCCGCGGCAAGCGCATGTGCGTCGAGGCCATCCACCCCGACGGCCTCATCGAGACCCTGAGCTGCACCGGCCACAACTTCGGCTGGCACATCGTCTACAACTACGCCGACGACGAGGCCCCGCTGCTGCCCCGCGGGCACCATCCTCCACGTCATCGGCTGGCACGACAACACCGCCGCCAACCGCTACAACCCCGACCCCAAGAACTGGGTGGGGTTCGGCAACCGGTCGATCGACGACATGAGCTTCGCGTGGATGAGCTTCTTCCACATGCCGGACGACATCTACCAGCGGCGGCTGGCCGAGCGACGGCGGGCCGGCAGCGAGTAGGGCGGAGGGCGCCGTGCCGATTCTCCACAGCGGTGATCGGAAGCCGTGCCGCGCGTTCCGCGTGATCGTGGCGGGGCTGGCGGGGCTCGTCCTCGTGGCCGCGGCGCCGATCGCCGTCGCGCAGACGTACCACAGCGGCCAGAACCTGCAGCCGGTCTTCGAGGGGTGGATGCAGAACCCGGACGGCACGTTCGAGATGCTGTTCGGGTACCTGAACCGGAACTACGAGGAGGAGCTGAACATCCCCGTCGGGCCCGACAACTTCCTCGAGCCGGGCGACATCGACCAGGGGCAGCCGACCTACTTCTATCCGCGGCGCCAGCGTTTCGCGTGGCAGGTGACGGTGCCCGCCGACTGGGGAGACAAAGAGCTGGTGTGGACGGTGACCGCCCACGGCCGGACCGACCGCGCGGTGGGCTGGCTGGTGCCCGAGCAGATCATCGACGAGCAGGTCGTCGCCATGAACCGCGCCGGCGGCGGCGCCCCCGAGATCGAGAACGACCCGCCGACGATCGAGCTGCCGGAGGGCCGCCGGCGCACCGTCGCGGTGGGCGGGACGCTGTCGCTGACCGCGGTCATCGGCGACGACGGCGTGCCGGCGATGCGTCCCGCCCGCAACAGCCGCCCGCCGGGCCGCCGCAACGCCTTGGGCCTGCGGCTGGCCTGGATCCAGTACCGCGGACCGGGGACGGTGGACTTCGATCCGTTCGTGCGGCCGATGGTCGACCACACGCCGGGGTGGACCCCGCCGCCGCTCCCCGAGGACGGCCGCATCGTGACCACGGCCGTCTTCAGCGAGCCGGGCACCTACGTGATCAGGGCGATGGCCGACGACGGCTACCTCTACACGCCGGCCGACGTGACGGTGACGGTGACGCGGTAGGCGT
>CAXXTG010000245.1:0-12544 GCA_963666855.2 Vicinamibacterales bacterium | reverse complement strand
CGGGCCGAGGGCCGGCGGGTCCGGGGTCGGACTCTCCGCCGAGGCGGCCGGTCGTGACCGCCGACGGCGCGGCCCGTTGCGCCCGGCCGGTCCCAGGGCCGGACTTCCGCCCGCGCTGGTCGGTCGCGACGGCCGGCGGGCCGAGGGGCTATTGCGCCGCCGCGGCGGCGAGGCGCCGGGCGAGGCGGGACTTGTAGCGGGCGGCGGTGTTGTCGTGGATGATCCCCTTGGCGGACATCCGGTCGATGAGCGACACCGTGCCGCTGAACGCCGAGCGCGCGCCGGCGACGTCGCCCTGATCGATGGACGACCGCAGGGACTTCAAGGCCCCCCGGAGCCGCGTGCGCAACGCGCGGTTGCGGGCCCGCCGGACGAGGTTCTGCCGGTGCGCTTTCAGGGTGTGCTTGTGGTTGGCCAAGGCGTGCGCCGTCCTTTCGAGTTCCGCGACGATTCCGTTGAACGCGACAGTATAGCATTCGCCGGCGTCGATCGTCCGGGCCCTTACGGCGCCGGCTCCCGACGCCCCTTCAGGCGCCGCAGGGCGCGGCGCTGGCGCGCATCCGGGGCCTTCGCGTCGGGCGGCCGGCCCGGGGGGCCCGGGTCCAGGGCGAGGCGGCGCATCTCCCGCTCGGCTTCGCTGAGGGGCGGGGTGACGTCCTCGTACAGGGACCTCGCCGCCGCCTTGGGGAGGTGGTGGTCGGCGAGCGACCGCACGACGACGAGCTGCTTCCGGCCCCGCGTCCGGGTGATCGCGAGGCGGTCGCCGGGTTGAACGGTCCGGTGCGGCTTGGCGCGCTGGTCGTTCACGTCGACCTTGCCCCCGCGGCAGGCGCGCTGCGCCTCGGAGCGCGTCTTGAACAGGCAGGCGACGTCCAGCCAGACGTCGACGCGGACGCGGCCCAGGGTCCCGTCCCGGTCCGGCGGTTCGCCGCCGCGGGCATGGTGGTTCGGGGTCATTCGCCGGAACCCGGTACGGCGACGGGCGTCGCCCCGTCATCAAGCCGGACGCGGCCCGGAGTCCCGTCCCGGTCCGGCGGTTCGCCGCGGCGGGCGTGCGGGGTCATTCGCCGGACCCTGGTACGGCGACGGGCGTCGCTCCGTCGTGCCGTCGGCGCGCGGGGCCGCCCCGGCGGAGCCGGGTCCCGTGCGGTGGGTGGGTCTGCATCGACCTCCGCCCCGTACCTACGCGGCCGACTCCTCGCCCAGCATCCGGCCGACCACCCGGCGGCTCTCGGCCAGCAGGGCGTCGATGCGGGCCGGCTCGCGCCCCCCCGCCTCCGCGAAGTCGGGCCGGCCGCCGCCGCCCCCGCCGACGATGGGGGCGACGGCCTTCACCACCTTGCCGGCGTGCACCCGGCCGGTCAGGTCCTTGCTGACCGACACGATCAGGCCGACCTTGCCGCCGTTGTCGTTGACGAGCAGCACCACGCCGCGCCCCAGGCGGTCGCGCAGGGTGTCGGCGAGGCCGCGCAGCGCGCCCTTCTCGAGCCCGGCGACCCGCCGGGCGATGAACCGGGCGTCGCCGATGGGCACCGAGTCGTCTCCCGGCGATTCCGCGGACCCGCCGAGGGCGGCCTTCATCTTCATGCGTTCGACCTCGCGGGCGAGCCGCCGGTTCTCGGCCTGCAGCCGCTTGACGGCGTCCACCGCGCGGTCGTCCGAGACCCCCAAGGCCGCGACGATCGCGGCCGCCGCCCGGCGCCGATCCTGAACGTGGGCGACGGCGTCCGCGCCGGTCACCGCCTCGATGCGGCGCACGCCGGCCGCGACGCCGGTTTCCTGGGTCACCGCGAACAGCCCGATGTCGCCGGTGGCCCGGCAGTGGGTGCCCCCGCACAGCTCCAGGCTGACGCCGGGCACCGAGACCACCCGCACCGAGTCGCCGTACTTCTCGCCGAAGAGGGCCATGGCCCCGGCCTTGATGGCCTCCTGGGTCGCCTTGATCTCCGTCTCCACGGGGTGGTTGGCGTAGACGCCGGCGTTGACTTCCCGCTCGATCGCGTCCAGCGTCTCGGGGGCGACGGGTCCGCCGTGGGCGAAGTCGAAGCGGAGCCGGTCGGGGGCCGACGAGCGAGCCGGCCTGCTTGACGTGGGCGCCGAGGTGCCCGCGCAACGCGGCGTGCAGCAGGTGGGTCGCGGTGTGGTTCCGCCGGACGGCGTCGCGGCGCTCCCGGTCCACCGCCGCGGTCACCGCGTCGCCGACCCGCAGCCCGCCCCGCGCGACCCGCACGTGGTGGGCGCGCGGGCCGCCGGGGGCGAGGCGCTCCATGCCGTCGACCTCGGCCGCGAGCCGTCCCGCCGATCTCGGCCGTCAGCCGCCCCGTGTCCGAGACCTGTCCGCCGGCCTCGACGTAGAACGGCGTCCGATCGAGGACCGCGTACCCCGGCGCCCCGGCGCCGAGTACGCGGCGACGGCGGCGCGCCCGTCGTCGAACAGGCCCAGGATCGCCGCCTCGTGGACGTCGGTGGTTCCGTACCCGTCGAACTCGTCGGGCGCGGCCAGCAGCGCCGCGCGGTCGGCGTCGGACCCGAAGGCGAACCCGGCCGCCTCCGCCGTCGCGAACCGGGCGCCCGCCCGCGACTGCGTCCGCTGCGACTCGAGGCACCGCTCGAAGCCGCCGCGGTCGACGGTCACGTTCCGTTCGCCGGCCACGTCCTCGATGAAGTCCAGGGGCAGCCCGAAGGTGTCGTACAGGCGGAAGACCTCCTCCCCGGCCAGCCCGCCGCCGCCGGCCTTCGCCAGCGCCGCCTCGAGGCGGGGCAGCCCGTCGGTGAGCACGGCGTCGAACCGGTCCTCCTCGGCCCGCACCACCCCCGTGATGGTCTCCCGGCCGGCGCGGATCTCGGGATAGGCGCCGCCCATCTCGCGGGCCACCACGTCGACGAGGCGGTGCAGGAAGGGCCGGGTCATGCCCAGCTTCTTGCCGTGCCGCATCGCGCGCCGCATGATCTTGCGCAGCACGTAGCCGCGCCACTCGTTCGAGGGCATGACCCCGTCGCCGATCAGGAACGTCATCGCGCGAAGGTGGTCGGCGACGACCCGCATGGAGACGTCGTGGCGTTCCGCCGCGCCGCCCGGCCCGAGCGGGCCGTAGACGCGGCCGGTCTCGTCGCCGATGGCGCGCAGCAGGGGCGTGAACAGGTCGGTGTCGTAGTTCGAGGTCTTCTCCTGGATGATCGCGACGATGCGCTCGAGCCCCATGCCGGTGTCGATGGACGCGGCGGGCAGCGGGGTCAGGTTCCCGCCCGAGTCGCGGTCGAACTCCATGAAGACGTTGTTCCAGATCTCGACGTAGCGCTCGCAACTGCAGTCGATGCCGCGGCACGCGGGCTCGCCGCAGGGGACGTCGCCGCCGCGGTGGTAGTGGACCTCCGAGCACCGGCCGCAGGGCCCGGTGTCGCCCATCGCCCAGAAGTTGTCCTCGGCCCCCATCTCGACGATGCGCCCGGCGGGGACGAGCCGGCTCCACGCCGCGTGGGCCTCGTCGTCGCGGGGGATGCCCGCCTCCCCCTTGAAGATCGTCGGATGCAGCCGGTCGGGCGGCAGCTTCCACACGTCGGTCAGCAGCGTCCACGCGAACGGGATGGCGTCGTCCTTGAAGTAGTCGCCGAACGAGAAGTTCCCGAGCATCTCGAAGAACGTGTGGTGGCGCCGGGAGGGGCCGACGTTGTCGAGGTCGTTGTGCTTCCCGCTGACCCGCATGCACTTCTGCGACGTCGTCGCCCGCTTGTACGCGCGCCGCTCGCGCCCGAGGAAGAGGTCCTTGAACTGGTTCATGCCCGCGTTGGTGAACAGCAGCGTCGGGTCGTCGGCGGGCACGAGCGACGAGCTGCGGACGATCTCGTGGCCCTCGCCGGCGAAGTAGTCGAGGAAGCTCTGGCGAATCGCGCTGGACGTCATGCGGCTATTCTTCCACAAAAGCGGCGCCCCCCCCGGCCCGCGCGCGGAGGGCGGCGGTCACCTCGTCGGGCGCGAAGCCCTGCCGGACCAGCGCGCCGTGCAGCCGCCGGAGCTCGGCCCGGGTGGCTATCGGACCCCGGACCCGCTTGGCGATCGCGCGCTCGAGGACCGTCGCTTCATCGACCTCGTCGAAGACCGCCGCGAGGGCCCGGTCGGCGTCCCCGGGGCCGATGCCCAGCGCCTCGAGCTCGCGGCGGGCGCGGCCCCGGCCGCGCAGCTTGACCTGCACCGCCCGGCGCGCGTGGGCGGCGGCGGTCCGCGCGTCGTCGAGGAGTCCGGCGCGGGTCAGGCGGTCGAGGGTGCGCTCGACCTCGTCGGCGGGGAGCCCGCGGCGGCGCAGGCGCGCGCGGAGCTGCGCGGTCGTGAGGTCGCGGCCGGCGAGCAGCCGCAGGGCCGCGTCGTGGCCGCCGCCGTCCCCGTCCATCCCGCGGTCAGGACGTCTCCGCGGCGGCGGCCGCCTGGGCCACCTGGTGCACGGGGGTGAGCCAGTCGTGGGCGTCGGCGACGCGGCCGTTGACGACGTCGAAGAACCGGCGCTGGACGGCCGCGGTGACGGGCCCGCGGGCGCCGTCGCCGATGGTGATCTTGTCGATGCTGCGGATCGGCGAGATCTCCGCCGCGGTGCCCGTGAAGAAGACCTCGTCGGCGACGTACAGCATCTCGCGCGGCACCGGCTGCTCCACGACGGACATCCCGAGGTCGCGGGCGAGGGTGACGATGACGTCGCGCGTGATGCCCGGAAGCACCGACCCGCCCATCGGCGGCGTGAAGACGACCCCGTCGCGGATCACGAAGATGTTCTGGCCGCTGCCCTCGCTGACCAGCCCCGACGGGTCGAGGGCGATCGCCTCGTCGTAGCCGTTGAGCGTCGCCTCCATCTTGATGAGCTGCGAGTTGGCGTAGTTGGCGGTGGACTTGGCCATCGCCGGGAACGTGTTGGGCGCGGGCCGGGCCCACGAGCTGACCTGCACGTCCACGCCCTTCTCCAGGGCCTCCTCGCCCAGGTAGGCGCCCCACTCCCAGACGAGGATGGCGGCCTCGACCGGGCACGTGAACGGGTTGACGCCCAGGCTGTGGTAGCCGCGGTAGAGCAGCGGGCGGATGTAGCAGGCGGCGTAGCCGTTCACCCGGACCGTCTCGAGCACCGCCTCGCGGAAGGTGGGCCGGTCGATCCCGGGGGTCATGCGGTACACCTTCGCCGAGTCGTAGAAGCGGCGCAGGTGGGCGTCGAGCCGGAAGACGACGGGGCCCGCGGGCGTGGCGTAGCACCGGATGCCCTCGAACACGCCGCTCCCGTAGTGGACCACATGGGAGCCGACGTGGATGGTGGCGTCCGCCCAGTCCACGAAACTGCCGTTCATCCAGATCTTGCCGCTGCCGAAGCTCATTGCGAAGGCCCGCCCATCTACCGCCGAATCAGATAGTTGTACACGTCCAGTGTAGTGTCCGGCTCGCCCGGGGCGCAACCCCCAATCCGAGCCGGGGGTGCACGGCCGCGGCCGGCCGCGGCACCGACCCGCCGGCGCCTTCGCCACCGTACCCGACGGTTAATCCGCAATCTGTCGCGCAACCTCTCCGCCGTCGGCGACGGCGCGCCCGGGAACGCCGCGGGATTCGCGTCGTCGGCCGGCGGGGGGGACCGGACCGGGGGTCTGCGCCGCGGCCCGGCGGCCCGCGCCCCGCCGCCGCGCCCCGCCGGTCCGGGGGCGCCGCGGGCGGCTACCGTCGTTGGCGTTCGCCGCAGAAGGGGCAGCGTTCGGCGCGGGCGGGCAGCGGCTTGTTGCAGTACCAGCAGAAGGCGGCCGACGGCGCCGCGCGGGGTCGGCCGGGGGTCCGGCCGGGCGTGCGGCGGACGCGGGGGGCGGGCGCCGCGCCGCTCAGGCCGGCGGGGCGCGCGGCCGGGGCGCGCCGCGCGGTCCGGATGCCGTCGAGGTCGGCCAGGAGATCGGCGGTCTTCCCGTACCGGTCCGGGAGCTCGGGGGCCAGCGCCTTCATCACCACGTCGTCCAGCTCCGGCGGGACCGCGCCGTTCACCAGGCCCGGCGGCCTCACGAGTTCGCCGCTGCGCAGGCGTCGGAGGTCGTGCGGGGCGGGCGGGTCGTAGGGCAGCCCGCCCGTCAGCATCTGGTACATGGTGACGCCGAACGAGTAGAGGTCCGACGCGAAGACCGCCTCGCCCTGGAACTGCTCGGGGGCCATGTACGGGGGGCTGCCGACGACGGTGGTGCCGCGGGCCGCGAACTCCAGGAACCGCGACGTGCCGAAGTCGGCCACCTTCAGGGTGTCCGACTCGGAGACGAGGACGTTGGACGGCCGCAGATCGCGGTGGATGACCCCCTGCCCGTGGGCGTACTCCATCGCCTTCCCGATCTGGATCGAGTAGTCGACGGCGCGGTCGACATCGAGGGCGCCGCCGGCCCCGATGAGCGCCTCCAGGGTGTCGCCGTTCACGTACTCCATCACGATGAAGAAGATGTCGTCCTGCTTCTCCGCGGTGGTGATGGCGACGATGTTGGGGTGATCGAGCGTGGCGAGGAGGCGCGGCTCCCGGAGCAGCTCGCTGAAGTTGAGGTTCTGGCGGTGGGGGACCTTCAGGGCGACCTTCTTGTTGATCCAGGTGTCTTCGGCGAGGTACACCGTGCCGAATCCGCCGCTGCCGATCGTGGAGACGATCTTGTATTTCCCGAGCAGGTGATCGGAGAACAACATGAAGGGCGGAAGTATAGCAGTCGCCGCGGCGGGCCGGGCGGGCTGCGGCCGCCGTTCGGAGCACTGGACGCCCGGGACGAAACGTGCCGCGCACGACCTCGCCGCCGCGGGCCGGCGGCGGGCGCGGTTCGGCGGGGGTCGGCTCCGAGACTCCTATAATCGGACGCGATGCCCCCCCGGTTCTTCGCGCCGGCCCTGGCCGGGCTCGACGCCCCGGTCCCCCTGCCGGCCGGCGAGGCCGCGCACCTGTCGCGGGTGCTGCGGCTGGCCCCCGGCGACACCGTCGCGGTCTTCGACGGGCGCGGGGCGGAGTATCTCGCGCGGGTCGAGCGGGCCGGGCGCGGCGGCGCCGTCGTGCGCCCCTACGAGCGGGTCGCGCCGGCGCGCGAGCCCGCGGTGGCCCTGACGGTGGCCCCCGCGCTGCTGAAGGGGCGCAAGTTCGACGACGTCGTCCGCGACGCCGCGATGGTGGGGGCGGCGGCGGTGCAGCCGCTCACGACGGCGCGGACCGTGCCGCCGCCGCGGGACGCCGCGCGCTGGACGCGGATCGCGATAGCGTCGGCCAAGCAGTGCCGCCGCGCGTTCGTCCCCGAGGTCAGGCCCCCGCGCCCCCTCGAATGGGTTCTCGACCGCGACCGGTCGGCGGTGCGGCTGCTGCTGGCCGAGCCCGGGGCGGCCGACGACGGCGCGGCGGCGCTGCGGGCGCTGGCCGGAGAGCCGCGGCCCGCCTCGGCGACGCTGGCGGTCGGACCGGAGGGGGGGTGGAGCGCGGAGGAAATCGAGGCCGCGGTGGCGGCCGGGTTCCGCGTCGTCACCTTCGGCCGGCTGACCCTCCGCGCCGACGCGGTGGTCGCGTGCGCGGCCGCGGTGCTGCTCTACGTCTGGGGCGACCTGTAGCCGGCCGCGGTCATGGCCGGGACCGGATGCGGAATCGCATCGCGACCCACTCGGCCTCGGCCGCCCGCCATGCCGGTCGGCCGTGCGCCCGGTACGCGTCGGCGACCGCCGCCTCCTCCGCCGCCAGGATGCCGGACAGGATCGCGCTGCCGCCCGGCTCGACGAGGGCCGCGACGGCCGGGGCGAGGCGGACGAGGGCGGCGCCCGTCAGGTTGGCGACCACGACCGCCGCCCCCGCGGGCTCGATGTCGCCGATGTTCCGCCGGCGCAGCTCGACCTCGGCCGCGACGCCGTTGGCCTCGACCGCCTCGCGGGCCGAGTCGAGGGCGTCGGGGTCGCGGTCGATGCCGACGGCGCCGCGCGCCCCCAGCTTGACGGCGGCGATGGCGAGGACCCCCGAGCCGGTCCCCAGGTCGAGGACGCGGCGCCCCGCCAGGTCCAGCGCCTGCAGTCCCCGCAGGGCGAGGCGCGTGCTCGGGTGGTGGCCGCTGCCGAAGCCGAGGGCGGGCCGGATGGTCACCACGACGCCGCCGGGGCCGGGGTCCGGGGGCTTGGCCCAGGGCGGGGCGACGACGACCCGTCCCGCCCGGACCGCGGTGAGCGCGGCCTGGGACCGGGCCGCCCAGTCGTCGTCGGAGACGGCGATCGCGCGGGCCCGAACCCGGTCGCCGAGGGCGCGCGCCACCGCGGCCAGGGCGCGGTCGCGGTCGGCCGCCGACTCGAAGAACGCGCGGACGCGGTCCGGGGCGGGCTCGTCGAGGGCGCGGGGCCGGTGGTCGTCGACCGCGGCCGCCACCGCGTCGAGCCACGGCAGGCCGCCGGGGTGGGGCGTGGCGGCCTGGACGTCGAGGGCGGGATGGCGCTTCGGCGCGGTCGGCCGCCGGCCGGACAGGCGTTCCGGCGGAGTCGCGGCCGGGACTCCGCCCGGCGCCGGCCGATGGTCGGGCATCCCCCTACCCGAAGATGTCCTTCACGCGCTCGAAGAACGGCCGGTCCTCGCCCTCGCCGGCCGCCGTCGGGTCGAGCACGCGCTCGGGCATCGTCTCGTCGAGGTTCTCGATCAGCTCCTTCTGCTCGCGGCTCAACCGCCGGGGCACGGCCACCTTGACCCGGACGTAGAGGTCGCCGCGGCCCCGGCCCCCGACGTTGGGCATCCCCTTGCCCCGCAGGCGGAAGCGGGCGTCGGCCTGCGTGCCCTTGGGAACGTTGATGGTCGCCCGGTCGTCGAGGGTGGGGACGTCGATCTCCCCGCCGAGCACCAGCGTGGGCCAGGTCACCGGGACCTCGCACAGCAGGTCGTCGCCGTCGCGGCGGAAGAACGGATGCTCGCGGACGTGGATGACGACGTACAGGTCGCCGGGGGGCGCGCCCCGGCCCCCGAACTCGCCCTCGCCGGTCAGCCGGAGACGCTGGGCGGTGGCGATGCCCGGCGGGATCTTCACCGTGAGCTTGCGTTCGCGGCTGACCCGGCCGTTGCCGCGGCAGTCCTGGCACGGCTTCGAGATGACCCGGCCGATGCCGCCGCAGTGGTGGCACGTCCTGGCGACCGTGAAGAACCCCTGCTGGATGCGGATCTGGCCGTTGCCGTGGCAGTGCGCGCACCGCTCCGGGGTGCTGCCCGGCGCCGATCCCGAGCCGCCGCAGGTGTCGCACGGCTCCTCGCGCGGGATCTGCAGGGTCGTCTCGGCGCCGTTCGCGGCCTCGTCGAACGAGATCTCCAGGTCGTAGCGCAGGTCGCGGCCGCGCCGGGCGCCGCCGCGCCGGCCGCCGGCCCCGAACCCGAAGAGGTCGCCCAGCCCGCCGAGGATGTCGCCGAAGTCGTTGAAGATGGTCGGGTCGACCCCGGCGCCGCCGGGCCCCCCGCCGCTGACCCCGGCGTGGCCGAACCGGTCGTACCGTCCGCGCTTCTCGGGGTCCGCGAGCACCGAGTAGGCCTCGGCCGCCTCCTTGAACCGCTCCTCGGCGGTCTTGTCGCCGGGGTTGCGGTCCGGATGGTACTTGAGGGCCAGCTTGCGGTAGGCGCTCTTGATGTCCGCGTCCTCCGCGGTGCGGGGGACGCCGAGAATCTCGTAGTAGTCGCGGGTCGTCACGCTTTCGCCACCTTGACCATCGACGCCCGCAGCAGCCGCCCGCGCAGGGTGTACCCCCGCCTCAGCTCCTCGACCACCTCGCCGTCGCGGTGGCCGTCGCTGGGCTCGTGCACCACCGCCTGGTGCAGGGTCGGGTCGAAGTCGGCGCCGACCGCCTCGATGGGGGCCACGCCGCGCCGCGCCATGACGTCGATCATCTGCTTGTGAATGATCTCCACCCCGCGGCGGTACGCGTCTCCGTCCCGGGCGTCCGCGGCGAGGGCGCGCTCCAGGTCGTCGACGATCGGCAGCAGGTCGCCGAGCAGGTCGCCGGCGGCCTGCTCGATCAGTTCGCGCCGCTCGCGTTCGGTGCGCTTCCGATAGTTGTCGAACTCGGCCGTCAGCCGCAGCAGACGGTCGTAGTGTTCGTCGCGCTGGCGGACGGCCTCTTCGAGCGCCGCGCCGCCGCCGTCGGCGCCGCCGCCATCGCTTTCCAAGCCGCCGCCGGCGCCGTCGCTCCCGGCCCCGTCGCCGCCTCCGGCGTCAACGCCGCCGCCGTCGTCCGGCGGCCCCGCGTGCGGCGGGGAAGACGCCGGTTCCGGGGCGTCGTCGCCCGGCGGCGGTTGCCCCCCCGGCGGCGCCGGCGGCTCCGGTCGCGCTGACGGTTCCGGCTGCGCCGACGGCTCCGGTGGCGCGGATTGTTCTGGTTCGGACGGTTCAATCTGCAGTTCGTCGGGCATCTTCAGTGGGGGGCGGGGCGTGGTCGAGGAGAATCCGGCTGACCGCCTGCGACACGCTGTCGACGGCGGCGATCGCGCGCGAGTAGCGCATCCGGCGGGGGCCGATCACGCCCACGGTTCCGGTCTGACGACCGTCGGAATAGGCCGAGGCGACGAGGCTGAAGGCGTGCAGCTCGCTCTCGGCGTGCTCCGAGCCGATGACCACCCGCAGCCCGTCCGCGCCGAGGTACTCGCCGAGCAGCCGCACCAGCCGGTGCTTCTCCTGCATCATCGCCAGCAGCGCCCGCAGCGTCGCCAGCGACACCGGGCCGTCCTCGTCGGACATCTCGTCGAAGAGGAACGTCGCGCCGTCGACGAAGACGCTCTCCTGCGGCACCATGTCTTCGAGGGTCGAGCTCGCCAGGCGCAGCCACTGCGACAGCAGCGCGTCGTAGAGCACCTGCTCTTCGCGGAGGCGCTGGATGACGAGGGCGCGCACCTCGCCGATGCTGAGGCCCCGGAACTCGCGGTTGAGGTAGTTGGCGCCCTGCTCCAGCTCGCTCCGCTGGACGCGCTCGCCGATGTCCACCACCTTGTGGCAGACCTGCTCGGCCTGCGCCCTGACCCTGACGAGGATGCGCGTCCCCTCGAGCGGCACGAAATCGATGTGCTCGAACCCCGCCGTCTCGCTGGTGGGCGCGAGGACGAAGCCGAGGTGGTGCGAGATGCGCGACAGCTCGTGGGAGACGTTCGACAGCACCCCCTTGACCGAGCCCGCCTGCCGGAGCCGCGCCTCGACGGCGGGGGTCGAGCGGGCGGCGCGCCGGTGCTCCAGCAGGAAGTCGACGTAGCAGCGGTAGCCGACGTCGGTGGGCACCCGCCCCGCCGACGTGTGCGGCTGCGAGACGTACCCGGCGTCCTCGAGGGCGGCCAGGACGTTGCGCACGGTCGCCGAGGAGACGCCGAATCCGCCGTGCTCGACGAGCCGTCGCGACGAGACCGGCGCGCCGTGCTCGACGTACTCCTGGATGAGCGCGGCGAGGATGCGCCGCGTACGTTCGGGAAGCTGCGCGGCGGCGGGGTCGCGGGGAACGGACTGCCGGGGCATCTGATCTGACAGTATAGCCCGCCCGCCTTCTCCAAGGATGGCGGACTTCAGGACACGCCGCCGACCGCGGCCTCGGACCGGGGCCGGGGGCTCCAGGTCATCGACCGGGCGTCGCGCGCGGCGGCCTGTCCCGCGCCGGCGTCGATCTTGCCGTACTTCACCCCGATGAGCTCGGCGAGGATGGACACCGCGATCTCCTGGGGGGTCACCGCCCCCAGGTCGAGGCCGACGGGGGAGTGCACGCGGCGGAGCTGGTCCGCCGGCATGCCCTCGCCCTCGAGGACGTCCGTGAGGCGCGCGACCTTGGCCCGGCTGCCGATGAGCCCGAGGTAGCGGATGCGCTTGGGGGCGAGGGCGCGCAGCGCGTCGAGGTCGTGCCGGTGGCCGCGGGTCAGGATGACGGCGTAGGCGTGGGCGGGCAGCTCGGCCCGCTCGAGCCAGTCGGGAATCGCGTCGACCACGACCTCCTCGGCGTGCGGGAACCGCTCGGCGTTGGCGAACTTCTCGCGGTCGTCGATGACGTGCAGCTTGAAGCCGACCTCGTGGGCGGCGCGGGCGAGGTGGTACGAGACGTGTCCCGCCCCCACGAGATAGAGCTCGGGCGCGGGCTCGAGGGGCTCGATGTACACCTCCATCTGGCCCCCGCAGATCAGGCCGGAGTCCTCCGCGATGTCGTCGGCCAGCTCGTACTTGGCGATGACCGGCTGCCGCGTCTCGATGGCGGTGCGCGCCTTCCAGAACGCCTCGTTCTCGTAGCAGCCGCCCCCGATCGTGCCCACCGTGCGCCCGTCCGGGAACACGAGCATCTTCGCCCCCACGCGCTGCGGGGTCGAGCCCTGCGCCCGGATGATGGTGACGAGCGCGGCCGGCTCCCCGCGCTGCAGCGCCTCGGCGACCGCCTCGAACACGTCTTCGTTTCTCATGGTGACCTGCCGGTCTCCCGGTCCTGAGTCTCCCGTCCGGGGCCGAACCGCCGCCCGCGGGCGGACGCCGCGGCTCAGATCAGGATCCGGACGTCGTGCTCCGCCTTCAGCTCCTCGATGAACGCCGCGGTCCGGGCCTGCCGCTCCTGCTGCAGAAG
>CAXXTG010000244.1:0-35628 GCA_963666855.2 Vicinamibacterales bacterium | reverse complement strand
TGAACGACGCCAGGGCCGCGTTGTCGCAGACGAACCCGCTGCAGCCCGCCTCGAACTCCTCCACCAGCCGGGTGTGCAGCTCCGCGAGCGCCGCCACCTGCTGCGCCGTGGCCTCCCAGAGGCCCTTGCGCGCCGTCTCCAGCATCACCGCCGTCATCTCCTGCAGGGCGTACGGGATTCTCCCGCCGGAAGAAGTCGTGGACCCCGAGGTCGTGGCGGTCGTCGACGTACACCTCGTACAGCTCGTTCCACAGCGCGTCGTCGATGGCGGCCGGCTTCATCACGTTCCAGCCGTAGGTGTTGCGGAACGTCTCGGCGAACTGCTCGGCCGACGAGGCCCCGCCCTCCTGCATCTCGCCGATGTAGGCGGGGTTCAGCAGCGTCGACCGCGCCTCGGTCCACACCGTCTCGGTGAGGTCGGTCACCCGCGGCCGCTGGGCGTTGCGGAAGTCGTTGAAGTAGGCGTCGGCGTCGCGTCCCGTCACGTGGCGGACGGCCATGCTCAGCCCGCCCATGAACTCGTACACGTGGTCGAGGCTGAGGGCGCCCCAGGTGTGGCTCTCGCGCGGCTGCACGACGATCTCGGTGCCGGCGAGGGCCGCCTCGAAGATGCCGTCGGCGTAGAAGCTCCAGAGCTCGCCCTCGTCGTAGACGGCGCCCATGTTGCGGAGGTACTGGTCGGCGACCTCCGAGTCCTCCTCCCAGCGGTCGCCGCTCTCGACCATCCCCATGATGGCGGTGCCGTAGTTGCCGTTCACGCCGCCGAAGACGCGCAGGGTCGAGTAGCGCCGGGCGTCGGCGGGGGAGAGGCCCCTGGCCATCATCACCTCCTCGGCGCGCAGCCGCCCCTCCTCGACGAAGTTGGCGTGGGCCTCGGCGTCGCGGGCCTCGGCGGCCATGGCGACGGCGCGGTTGATCAGCGCGAGGCGCGAGGCGGCGAGGTCGCGGAGCTGGCCGGCGGTCTGGACGACGACGTCGATGCGGGGCCTTCCGAGGTCGGCGGCGGGCATCAGCCGCAGGTCGGCGACGCGCCCGAACGGGTCCCAGACCGGCTCGACCCCGAGCAGGTAGAAGATCTGGCCGATGGTGGCGCCCTCGGTGCCGATGAAGTCGCTGGGCCAGAGGGTGAACGCGACCTTCCGGGGATACGCGTCGTGGCGCCGCCGGTGCTCGTCGAGGAGCGCTTCCGCCAGGCCGCGCCCCACCGTCCACGCCTCCGGCGACGGCGTCTTCTCGGCGTCGATGGAGAAGAGGTTGCGCCCGGTGGGGACGGCGTCGGGGTTGACGATGGGGTCGCCCCCCGGCGTGGGCTCGACGTAGCCGCCGGCGAGGCCCCGCGCCACGCTCTCGAGCTCGAGGTCCGAGCTGTCGCGCAGGCCCTTCCGGTGCCGGTCGATGCCGCCCACGCCCGCCTCCAGCGTCAGCACCGCCCGGGCCAGCTCCGCGTCGCGGGCCGCGCGCGCCTCCAGCTCGACGCCGGCGGCGTCGACGGCGGCGTCGAGGCGCGGGTCGAACGCCGGGTCGTCCAGGATCTTCCGCAGGCGGTCCGCGGCCGGCGCGTCGACGTCGCGAAGCTGGCCGCGGAGCGTCGCGCGGTGCTCCCGGTAGAAGGCCGCGGCCGAGAGCGCCTCTTCGATGTCCCCGCTGTCGGCGGTCACCAGCCCGCCCGCCGACTCGTGGCCCCACGCCCGTCCGAGGGCCTCGACCTGCGGCGCGTCGAGGGCGAACGCCAGCCGCTCCGCCGCCAGACGGCGCTTCTCCTCCTCGACGCGGTCGACGAGCCCGGGGTCCTTCAGCAGCGCGAACGTCCGCTCGCGGAGCGCCGTGTCCTGCATCGCCTCGAGGAGGGCGAACACGTCCGGGTCGTCGGCGATCTCCAGCGCCTCGGCCATCGGCGGGATGACCGCGGCGATGGTCTTGGCGCGTTCGCGCTGCACCGGATCGAGCAGTTGCGACGTGCGCGCGAACTCCTGCTCCGACCGCAGCCGCTCGACGAACTCGACCTTCCGCGGGTGCGGCAGGATGCGCGCCACGAGGTCCTCGAGCTCGCCCGCGCGGGCTTCCGGCACGGCGGCGTCCGGCCGGTTCCGCCCGCCCGCCCCCATCGAGATGAAGCCGCGGATGATGTCGTCGTCCGACGGCCGCCGCGACGCCTCGCGCCAAGCGTGGGCGTGCCGCAGGTCCGCGTCGGCCACGAGGTCGGCGAGCACCGCCCCGGCGTTCGCGCCGGCGACCCGCCGCGCGTAGGCGTCGCGCGCGCGCCGGCGGTAGCGGCGCTCGAAGTACGCCTCGTCCTCGAGATCCGCGGCCTCGACCGCGCCCTTCACGGTGTCGATGCGGGCGAGGGCGTAGGCGATGGGATCGATGGCCATCAGCTCCGCCGTCGAGTCGACCTCGCTCGCCGTGAAGGCGTTCCCGAGGGTGTAGAGCCCCTGCGCGACCTTCTCCCCGTCGATGGTCTCGACGTGGTTGCTCAGGCGGAACATCTCGTCGGCCGACCACGCCGCGTCGGGGTCGAAGCCGAGGTCCACGTGCAGGTTCATCCCGGTCGCGAGGCGCCGGATCGTGCGCGCGTGCTCGGCCCGCACCGGGCCGTCGGCGGCGTTGCGGTAACTGTCGAGCCGGTCGCGCAGGGGGCGCAGCCCGTCGTACAGCCCGCCCTCCATGAACGGCGGCGTCAGGTGGGTCACCGTCGCCGCGTAGGAGCGGCGCTTGGCGATGATGCCCTCGCCGACGTTGCTCATGACGTAGACGTAGACGTGCGGGAGGCCGCCGACGAGGGCGTCCGCCCAGTCGAAGGCCGACAGGGCAATCTGCTTCCACGGCGTGAACTCCAGGCTGCCGTGGGTGCCGAAGTGCATCACCGCGTCGGCCTGGAACGCGTTCCGGGTCCACAGGTACGAGGCGACGTAGGGGTGCGGCGGCGCCTTCCGCGCGCCGTGCACGAGCCGGAACGTGTCGTCGCCGGCGCCCGGCAGGGGCTGCGGCAGGATGACGACGTTGCCGAACTGCACGCGGGCGACGGCCAGCGCCGTCTCCCCGCCCTCGCCGACCGTCATGTACTCGCCGGGGGCGGGGCCGTACTGCTCGACGACGGCGTCGCGCATGCCCGGCTCGAGATCCGCCTCCACCCACGCGGCGTACTCGCCGGCCGGCACCAGCGCCGGATCGCCGGCGGCCACGAACTCCTCGAACGCGCCGCGCGCGTAGGGTCCGAGCACCGGCCCCTTCGCCTGGACGAGCGCCCAGAACTCGTCGTCGGTCTCGGGCAGCCCCTCGACCGTGTAGCCGGCGTCGCGCAGCGAGCGCAGCAGGTTCAGCAGGCTCGGCGCGACCTCCAGGCTGCCCGCGTTCATGGCGTTCTTGCCCGGTCCCTTGTAGTAGTAGATGGCCACCCGCTTGTCGCGGTTGGGCTTCGCCTTCAGGGTCAGCCAGCCCTCGACGAGGTCGCAGAAGGTCTCGAGCCGCTCGGGCAGCGCGTCGAAGATCTCGTAGCCGTCGGCGTCGGTGAACTGCGCCGCCACCGCGTAGGGGGCCACCCCGCCGTCGAGCTCGGGCAGCACGACGCTCATCGTCAGCATGGCCCCGGCCATGCCCTGCTGGTCGGTCACCCAGTCGTCGTGGTTCTGGAACACCGACACCGGCGTCAGCATGGGGATGTCGCGCGCGCGCAGCCACGCGATCGCCTCGTCGGCGCGGCCGAGGGTGAGCCGCCCGTGCGGCATCAGCACCACGAGGTCGGGGTCGATGCGCTTGAGGAAGTCGAGGCGCTTCTCGGCGCTGGCCATCGGGTAGACGTTCCACGCGCGGCCCTCGAGGGCGCGGATGAACGCGTCGACGTGGTCCCGGTTGGCGTTGAAGGGGCCGGGGACGCTCGTGATCAGGGCGATCTTCGGGGCGTCCGGCTTGGCGAGCCCCTGCGCGTCGTAGTAGGCGTCGAACGCGTCGACGGTCTCGAACGTCAGGTCGTCGTCGAGATGGAACAGCACGTCCATGGAACGCTCGACCGGGGGCTGCACCGGGTCCGAGCGGAACGCCTTGCCGTCGAGCTCCGCGCGCGAGAAGTTCAGCAGCCGGGCGTAGTTCTCGGCCCCCCCGAAGTCGAGGTAGCCGTTGGCCGCGTCGAGCTGCGGGCCGCGCAGGTTGGTGACGTCGAGGGCCGGGTTCGTGGCCCCCTGCACGAAGAGGCGCGCCCCGCGGCGGCCGGCTTCGCGCAGGTGCTCGAGCTGGGTCTCGTCGAGCTGCAGGCCGCGGCCGAAGATGTAGACGACGGGATAGTCGGCGGCGCGGTCGAGCGCCGCCAGGTCCAGCGGCTCGATGCGCACCGCGCCGTGCGGGCGCGCGCGCTCGATGCGGGCGAGCTGGAAGCCGGGGAAGTTGACGAAGGCGACCCGCGTCACCGCGAGGTGGCGCTGATAGGCGGCGAACCCGCCCCACAGCGCCGCCGCCGCGAGCGCCGCGGCCACGATGCGCCTGCGGTGCGACCACAGGTCGGCCAGCCGTGTCCGCACCGTCCGCACCCGCGCCGGTTCTGTCTTCGCGGTCATTCGGGCCTCCTCCGTCTGCTGTCGCGTCGTCGGCGTCGCTTCCGCGACGCCGGCTTGCGGACCCCGTCAGTCGAGCTCGACGATGGTGATGGCGTTCCAGTTGTTCATCGGGATGAGCAGCCGGTTCCGCTTCGAGTCGTAGGCCATCGAGGCGGCGCTCGGGATGCCCGACGCCACGACCTCGGCCTCCTCTCCCGGGCGGATGCGCGAGACGGTGCCGATCCGGACGCTGGAGACGTACTTCGTGCCGTCGTCCAGAATCACCAGGCCGTCGTTGCCGCCGTCCACCGCGTGCTCGGTCGCGACGAGCTCGCCGTCGGGCGAGAACGTGAGCACCGCGTTGTCGTTGATGTTCACCACGACGATGTTGCCGTCGGGGTCGAAGGCGACGCCGTTGGGCCGGGCGAGGGGCGCGCCCTCGACGACGACCGACGAGTCGCCGTCGGGCCCGATGCGGTACACGCGCCAGGTGGCGCTCTCCTCGGTCCCGGTCTGCGTGGCCCAGATGGTGCCGTCCTCGGCGACCTCGATGTCGTTGAAGCGCTGCGCGTCCTCGACGGTGACGCTGCCCCGCGGCTCGCCGCTCTCCATGTCGAACCAGCGCACGACGTTGATGTCGGCCACGTACAGCAGGCCGTTGATGATGTCGCTGCCGAGGGGGTGGTTCAGGGTCAGACCGTTCCGGTCGACGCCGATCCACTTCAGGGTGTGGGCCGAGCCGTCGGGGTTGATCAGCGAGATGTAGCCGTCGTTGGGGATGACGTCCTGGGCGATCCCGGCGTTGACCGCGACGTAGAGGTCGCGGGCCTCGTCGTAGGCCATGCTCTCGGCGAACCGGAAGCCGCCGAAGGTCTTGGCGTTCGACGACAGGTCGAGCGGCGCGCCCGCCATGAAGGGCTGTTCGGCCGCTTCCTGGGCCTGCGCGCGGGCGGCCGTCGAGCCGGCCATGAATCCGGCCAGCAGCGCGGCGGCGGCCAGGCATCGAGAAACGAACTGTTCTCTACGAAGACGTGACATGAGCTTCTCCTCTGTTTTTCGGAACGATGACTGACGTGGAAAACCGGCGCGCCGGCAGGCTCCGGCGCCTGCGCGTACACCGATGGCGATCCGGGCGACGAGCGATGCGTGAGTGCGTGGGCGTCGCGGGAGCGCGACGGGGCGGCTACGCGGGCGGGCCGCGCGTGGGCCGGATGCCGAGGGCCGTGGCGCGCTCGCCGCCGGGGCGGGCGGATACGACGGCGTGGGCGACGAGAGCCGGCGCGGACGGCGCGGGCGTGCCGTCCGCGTGCGATTCCCGACAGGTGCCGGAAGTGACAGGCGTCGCAGTCGGCGTGGCCCGCGGTCTGTACGCCGGCGTCGTGCTCGTGGAATGCGGCGCCCAGCGTCGCGAGCGCGACCACCGCGAGCACGATGAGCAGTGCGGTGCCCCGCTTCGACTGCATCACCCACTTATTGAAGACGCAAAGCGATTCCGAGTCAAGCGCGCCCGCGCGCGCCGAGCCCCGCGGGCCGCGTTCCCGCCCGGCCGCGCTCCTTGCCGCCTCGGGCAATCTCTGGTAGGGTCGAAAGCGATGGCCGACAAAGGACCCGCGCACGCGGAGCCCGCACGACGCGGCTCCGGCCGGCGCGCCTGGATCGCCGCACTGGCGCTGGCGCTGGCCGGCGTCATGGTCTCCGAGGTCATCTGCCACGAAGAACACGAAGCCGACCAGGACTGCGCGGCCTGCCACCACAGTCACCAGCCCGCCGCCGAACCGTCCGGATCCCTCCGGATCGGATTCGCGGACGTTCCGAAGTCGATAGAACCGGCTGACGACGGCGCCCGGATCGCGTCCGGTCACTCCCTCCGCCTTCCCGCCCGCGGCCCGCCCGCCTAGTTCCCGTCACGCGCTGCGTTTCGTCCATCGTTTGTCGACAGCCCGCCGCCGCGATCGCGTGAGCGTGCGCGCTAAGGCAATGGCGCCTTTCCGCCGCTGACCGCGGTTCAGGATGGCGCCTCTCGACACCGGTCAGCGGTGTCCCGTCTTGCGCCGTCCAGCGTGCTGTACTCCTTGAGGCCGTGCTTGGCGCGTTCTCGGCTGCTCTGCGCGATGGAAACGGGAATGAGGGTTACTGAGGAATGGAATTCGGGAAGAAGGGAATCTGATGTACCGATTGATGGCAACAGGTGTTCGCGCAGCCGCTTCGATGGTCGTTCTCGCCGCGGCGCCGGTCCTCGCCCAGGAGGGCACCGGCACCGTGCTCGGCTCCGTGACACTGGAACAATACGGCTCCATTCACGGCGCGGTCGTCATCGTCGTAGGCACGGACAGGTTCGCGTTGACCGACGAACAGGGCAGGTTCGTGATCGACGGCGTGCCGGCCGGCTTCCACGAAGTCCTCGCGCAACGCGAGCACCTGACCGCGGAACGGCGCGCGGTGACCGTCGAGCCGGGCGGGACGGCGACGGCGGACTTCGAGATCGGACTCTCGCCCGTTCGCGAGGACGTGACGGTGACCGCCTCGGCGGGCGGAACCGAGACGACGTTCGAGGCGTTCAACGCGGTCACCACCGTGGACGCGTTCGACATCGCAAGAGAGTCGGCCGCCGGTCTCGAAGACGTCCTTCGAAACGAGCCGGGCATCGCGATCCGCGGCTTCGGCCCCGGCGCGAGCCGGCCGATCATCCGCGGCTTCGACGGCGACCGGGTGCTGATTCTGGAGGACGGCGTCCGCACCGGAGACCTGTCGAGCGAGTCCGGCGACCATGGCGTCGCGGTCGACCCCGACAGCGCGGAACGCATCGAGATCGTGCGCGGGCCGGCGACGCTGTTGTACGGCCCGAACGCGGTCGGCGGGGTCGTCAACGTGATCACCCCCCACGAGAGCTACCGCGAGTCGCTGCTCGATGGGACGCGGGCGCAGTTCAGCGCCGACCTGGGGAGCGCGAACGCGCAGGCCGGCAGCAACTTCGGTCTTCAGCACGCGCGGGACGGCGTGCACTACTGGGCGGGCGGCGGCACGCGGCGGACCGACGACTACGCCACGCCCGAGGGGACGGTGGAGAACTCCGCCACCGAGTCGAGCACCGTGCGGGCCGGGGTGGGCTGGTCGGGCGACCGGCTCTTCGCGAGCGCCGGGGTGACGTCGAACGGCGGCCGCTACGGGGTGCCATTCGCGGGCGAGTTCCACGGACACCACGAAGGCGAGGCCGGCGGGCACGGGGACGACCATGGCGAGACGGCGATCTCGCTCGACTGGCAGCGCCGCGCCGGGCGGTTCGACGTCGGTCTCCAGGACCTCGACAACCGCTTCATCGAGGGAGCACGGCTCAGCCTGAACGTCGTCGATTGGCACCATGACGAACTGGAGAGCGAGGGCGGGCAGCAGCGCGTCGGCACCCGCTACAACAACCGCACTTACATCGTTCGCGCCGACCTGGACCAGCGCCAGACGGCCCGTCTGGCGGGGAAGTTCGGCGTCTGGACGCAGGTACGGGACTTCGAGGCGGCGGGAGTCGAGGCGCTGGCGCCGCGGACCGACCTGTCGTCGTTCGCGGCCTTTGCCTACGAAGAGCTGAGCCTGGGGCGCTTTCGCGTGCAGTTCGGCGGCCGCGTCGACCGCGACGACTACCAGGTGGCGGAGCGTAGCGGCGGTGGGCACGACGCTCACGATGATGGGCACGATGATCACGATGATCACGACGCTCACGATGATGGGCACGACGATCACGACGACCACGATGACGGGCACGACGATCACGGGGGGCACCCCGAGGCGCCCGACGCGCGCGACCGCGGCTTCGAGGGCGCATCCGCGTCGGTCGGACTCCACGCGGACCTCGGGGCCGGCAACGCCCTGGTCGCCAACGTGACCCGCTCGTACCGCGCCCCGGCCATCGAGGAGCTGTACAACTTCGGTCCTCACGTCGGCACGCTGTCCTTCGACGTCGGCAACCCGGACCTCGACGCCGAGTCCACCCTCGGACTGGACCTGAGCCTGCGGCACCGCAGCGACCGCGTCCGGGGCGAGCTGAACTTCTTCATGTACGACATCGACAACTTCATCTTCGGCAGCCGCAGCGGGGCGGTGGCCGACAACCTGCCGGTGTTCAACATCCTGCAGGGCGACAGCCGCTTCTCCGGTTTCGACGCCCGGGGCAGCACCCGGCTCGCGGGACGGACCTGGCTGACGCTCGGCCTCGGGTACGTCGACGCGCGGCTGACGACGACCAACGAGGCGCTGCCGCGGATTCCGCCGCTGCGGGGCACGCTGGACCTCGACATCCCCTACGGCGGGTTCACGCTGAGCCCGCAGGTGGAGCTCGCGGGGCGGCAGGCCGACGTGTTCCGGGGCGAGGCCGAGACCGAAGGCTATTCCGTGGTCAACCTGCGCGCGTCGTACGTCTGGCCGCGGCAGAACATGTCGCACATCCTGTCGTTCACGGGCTACAACCTGACGAACACGCTCTATCGCAACCACACGTCGTACATCAAGGATCGAGCCCCCGAGATGGGCCGCGGGGTCCGGTTGGGCTACTCGGTGCGGTTCCACTAGAGGCTCTCTCCGCGGCGGCGTCGCCATCGCGGGGGTCGCGCCCCTTGACGGGCTCGCGCGAACGCGCTACAAGACACCATGCGGCGAAGCCGGTCGACGCTGTTGTGGTGGAGCGCGGTTGTCGCGCTCGCGCTGCTGGCCGTCGCCACGACGCCTCACGTCCACGACGAGGCCGAGGGACGCGGCGACACGTGCGTCCTGTGCCACGTCCAGGGGTCGCCGCTCATCGCTTCCACCGTTCACGAGAACCCCGATCAGACGGCCGGGGGCGGTGCCTGCTCGCTTGAGCAGGGGCACGCCCGCGCCGCCGAGATCGAGGGGCACGCCTCCCGGGCGCCTCCCGCCTGACGACTCTCCGGCACCCCAAGGGTTTGCGCCGCGAGACGGTGCCGACTCCCGGCAGGGTTCCTGGTCGGGCGGCGATCGGAGCCGCCGACGACGATTTTCCGGCCAGTTCCCTGATTTTCGTAGCTGCGTCGACGCGCCGATGCGCGCCGGCGGTTCCGCTCTTCATTCAGTTGGAGGGGGAGTCCCGGGTGATTCCATCCCGGGACCCTGAGCCAGATCCATGAGCGAAGCTGTGACGATGGACGCGCCGGCCGCGCCGGGGGCCGCCGCGTCGGCGCCCGTTCTCGAAGCGCGCGGGCTGTCCAAGCGATACGGAAGCACGGAGGCCGTCACCGGCCTCGATCTCCGCGTCGGGCCGTCGGAGATCTACTGCCTGCTGGGCCCGAACGGCGCCGGCAAGACGACCACCATCCACCTGTTCCTGGGCTTTCTCGAGCCGACGGCGGGGAGCGTGCGGGTGATGGGCCTCGACGTTGCGGCCGAGCCTCTGGAGTCGAAACGGCGCCTGGCCTACGTCCCCGAGCAGGTCATGCTCTACCGCAACCTCACGGGCCTCGAGAACCTGGAGTACTTCGCCGCCCTGGGCGGTACGGGGTCGCTGGCCCCGGAGCGGCTGACCGACATCCTCGTCGGCGCGGGCCTGCCCCCCGACGCGGTCGGTCAGCGCGTTTCCGAGTACTCCAAGGGCATGCGGCAGAAGGTCGGCATCGCCATCGCCATCGCCAAGGAGGCCGGCGCGCTGCTGCTCGACGAGCCCACGTCGGGCCTCGACCCCAAGGCCTCGAACGAGTTCTCGGAGCTGCTCGAGCGGCTCCGGGACCGCGGCGTGGCGGTGCTGATGGCGACCCACGATCTGTTTCGCGCGAAGGAGACCGGCACCCGCGTCGGCATCATGCGGCACGGGCGCCTGGTCAACGAGATGAGCACGGACGAGATTGGACACGCCGATCTCGAGCGCATCTACCTGGAGCACATGCACGAGTAGCAGCCCCCGGCGAGACCCGGCGCTGCACCGAGTGCAGCGGGGATTCTGGCCACGGGCTCGCAAGGCGGCAATCGACGCCCTCGGGCCACGGTTGCCGGGCAAGGAGTTACCGATGATCAAGCACATCGCCCGGAAAGAGTTCACCGACGTGGTCCGGGACGGCCGCTTCCGCTGGTGCGCGGCCCTGGTGGGGGCGCTGCTCCTGGTCTCGCTGGGACACGGCTGGGTCCAGGCGCGCCAGGCGCAGGAGGAGCTCGCGGCCGCGCAGGCCACCGCCCGCGACCACTGGGAGTCGCAGGGCGAGAAGAACCCCCACTCGGCCGCCCACTACGGCATCTACGCGTTCAAGCCCCGCCTCGCGCTGTCGTTCGTCGACGAGGGGGTGGACCCCTACACGGGCACGTCGGTGTGGCTGGAGGCCCACCGGCAGAACGACTTCCTCATGCGCCCGGCCCAGGACGCGACGGGCGCCCAGCGCGTCGGGGCCCTGACCGCGGCGCAGGTCCTGCAGAACCTGGTGCCGCTGCTCGTCATCCTGCTGACCTTCGGCGCGCTCGCCGGCGAGCGCGAGCAGGGCACGCTGCGCCAGTTGCTGGCGACCGGCATCGGCCGGCGCGAGCTGGCCGTGGGCAAGGCCCTGGGCGTGGCCGGCGCGCTCGCGCTGCTGCTGGTGCCGGCGGCGGTGGTCGGCGCGGCCGCCCTCGTGGTCGGCAGCACCGGTCCGGCGGCGTCGCCCCTGGCCCGGGGCGCGGTCCTGGCCGGCGTCTACCTGGCCTACTTCGGCGCGTTCGTGGGGTTGGGGCTGGCCGTGTCGGCGTGGGCCCGCACCGCCCGCACCGCGCTGGTCGTCCTCCTGGGGGTCTGGGTGGTGAACGGGCTGGTGGCCCCGCGGGCCGCCGTGGACCTGTCGAAGTGGATTCATCCGACGCCGTCCGCCGTCGAGTTCGCCCACACCCTCGAGCAGGAGATGGCCGCCGGCGTCGAGGGCATCGAGCGCCCCGACCGGGCCGCGTTCAGCCAGAGCCTGCTCGCGGAGTACGGCGTCGAGCGGGCCGAGGACCTGCCCGTCAACGATGTCGGGCTCTACCTGCAGGAGAGCGAGGAGTTCGGGAACCGCATCTTCGACCGCAACTACGGGGCGCTGTGGGACACCTTCGAGCGGCAGGGGGTCGTGCACGAGGCCCTCGCGGTGGCGGCGCCGCTGCTCGCGGTGCGCACGCTCTCGATGGGGCTGGCCGGCACCGACGTCGAGCAGCACCGGCACTTCGCGACCGCGGCCGAGGCGTACCGCCGCGACATGATGCGGCAAATGAATCTCGACCTCGCCGAGAACTCCCGCAGCGGCGACTTCTCGTATGTCGCCGGGCCCGAGCTCTGGGCGGACGTGCCGCCCCTGCAGTACGACGCGCCGACGCTGGGATGGGTCCTGAACAACCGGATCCTGTCGCTTCTCGTGCTGGCGCTGTGGCTGGCCGGCGCCGGGCTGCTCGCCGCGAGGCGCGTGCAGCGCGCGGAGGTGGCCTAGCCATGACCCTGCGCACCGTCCTGCGGAACGAGTGGCGCCTGCTCGCGGCCGACCGGGCGCTGCGCGTCGTGCTCGGCGTCTTCGCCGTCCTCTTCGTCTACGCGCTGGCCAACGGCATGGCCTGGGCGCGCTTCCAGGAGCGGACGGTGGAGGCGGCGCGGACCGGCAACGCGGAACGCGTCGAGGTCCTGGCGCAGGAGCTGGCCGACATCGCGGCCGGCGGGCAGCCGTCGTCGCCCTTCCGCGACCCCCGCGCCCCCAACGTCCTCGGCGGGGCCCGGGGCGCCCGCACCGCGGTGCTCGAGCCGGGGCCCCTGACCGCCCTCGCGGTGGGGCAGAGCGACCTCCTGCCGTACTACTACGACGTCAGCATCTACACCAACGAGGCGACCTTCCAGCAGAACGGGGAGGTCGAGAACCCCCTCAACCTGATGGTCGGGCGCTTCGACCTCGCCTTCGTGACCGTCTACCTGCTGCCGCTGCTCGTCCTCGCCCTCAGCTACAACGTGCTCTCGGAGGAGCGCGAGCAGGGGACGCTGGCCCTGACGCTGTCGCAGCCGGTGTCGGCGCGCGACGTGGTGCTCGCGAAGCTCGCGTTCCGGGCGGTCCTCGTGGTGGGGCTGGCGGCGGCGGTCTCGCTGCTCGGCATCCTCGCCACGGGGGGCTTCGGCTCGTTCGGCCGGGTGCTCCTGTGGTGCGGCACGGTGACGGTGTACGCGCTGTTCTGGTTCGCGCTCGCGGCGTGGGTGAACGGCCTGCGGCGGTCCTCGGCCTGGAACGCCACCGCCCTCGTGGGGGCGTGGCTCGTCCTCGTGGTGGTGCTGCCCGCCGCCGTCAACATCGCGGCGGGGCTGCTGCACCCGCTCCCGTCCCGCGTGGAGATGATCACCGCCCAGCGCGAGGCCTCGAACGAGGCCGTCAACCGCCGCAGCGAGCTGCTCGCGCGGTACCTGGAGGACCATCCGGAGATGGCGGACGGGGTGGTGGCCGAAGAGCCCGGCCTCGGCGCCCTCGCCTGGGCCGCCACCGACGCCGTGAACAGCCGCCTCGAGGAGGTGACGGCGGTGCACGACGCGCGCCGCGCCGACCAGATCGCCCTGGTGCGCCGCTACCGCTTCCTGTCGCCGGCGCTGCTGGCCCAGGAGGTGCTGGTCGACGCGGCGGGGACGGGCGACGCGCGCTTCGCCCGCTTCCAGTCGCAGGTGCGCGCGTTCGCCGACGAGTGGCGGCAGTTCTTCGTGCCGGCGATCCTCGCCAGCGAGCGGATGGACGCCGGGGTGCTTCCCGACGTGCCGGTCTTCAGCTTCGTCGACGAGGGGCCGGCCGACGTCGCCCGTCGCGCCGTCGTTCCCCTCCTCGTCCTGGGCGGACTGGTGGTGCTGGTGGGTGCCGGCGCCGCGGCCCGGCTGGGGCGGGTGCGGGGCGCGGACTGACCGCCCGAAGCCGGACGACCCGCACGCGGTGCCGACGGTCGTCGGCGGTCACCCGCCTCGCGTGTGCATCTCGAGGTGGGGCTGGCTCTGCAGCGCCTCGATGGGGATGAAGGTGGAGCGGTCGGCGGCGGCCAGGCGCCCCTCGGCGCCGCGGTCGTCGCGCTGCCGCCACGTGGCCGCGAGGAGGTCCTCGAGGGCCTCGCGGCCTGCGCCGGCCCGCAGGGGCCCGCGCAGGTCGGTGCCGGTGCGCGCGTAGAGGCAGCGGTACCAGAGCCCGTCGGCGGTGAGGCGGCTGCGGTCGCATTGCCGGCAGAAGGGCTCGGTCGTCGACGAGATGATGCCGAACACGAGGCCGTCGGGCAGGGTGAAGCGGTCGGCCGGGGCGGCGGTGGCCTCGTCGACGGCCTCGATCGGGCCGTAGCGGTCGGCCAGGCGGTCGAGCATCTCGCGGCGCGGCACGACGTCGTCCATCGACCACCGGGTGGCCCCGCCCACGTCCATGTACTCGATGAACCGGACCTCGGCGTTCACGCGCCGGCCGTACTCCAGCATCGGCACGAGCTCGTCGTCGTTGACGCCGCGGATCACCACGGTGTCGATCTTGACGCTCTCGAAGCCGGCGCCGGCCGCCGCGTCCAGCCCCCGCAACACGTCCCGGTGGCGGTCGAAGCGCGTGAGGGCCTTGAACCGGCCCGCGTCCAGCGTGTCGAGGCTGACGGTGATGCGCGGCAGGCCGGCGTCCCGCAACGCCGCGGCCTGCTCGGCGAGGAGGATGCCGTTGGTGGTCAGGGCGAGGTCGCGGAGGGCGGCCTTGCCGGCGAGCAGCGCGACGAGGTCCGGCAGGTCCGTGCGCAGCAGCGGCTCGCCGCCGGTGATGCGGACCTTGTCGGTTCCCAGCGCCGCGAACACGTCGACGAGGCGGTCGATCTCCTCGAACGTCAGGATGTCGTTGCGGGGCAGCCAGACGTACTCCGCCTCGGGCATGCAGTATTGGCACCGCAGGTTGCAGCGGTCGGTCACCGACACCCGCAGGTTGGCCAGCGGCCGGCCGAGCCGATCCCGGACTTCCATCGCTCCCCATTATGCCACCGCGGCGCGGGTTCGGCGCCCCTGCCGCGCCGCTTCGCCGCCGGCGCCGCCGCCCCGCGGCCCGGCCGCCCGCCGGTTCGACATATAATTCCCGCCGTGCTTCGGCCCCACCGCGCCGGCTTCCCGCGCGTCGCGTCTTCGGCGTTCGTGGACGAAAGCGCCCAGGTCATCGGCGATGTCGAGATCGGCGAGGACAGCAGCGTCTGGATGAACGCGGTGCTGCGCGGGGACGTCCACTGGATCCGCGTCGGCGACCGCACGAACATCCAGGACGGCAGCGTGCTCCACGGGATGAGCGGAATTCACCCGACCCGGCTCGGGGACGAGGTGACGGTGGGGCACGGGGCGATTCTCCACGGGTGCGTGGTCGAGGACCGGTGCCTCGTCGGCATGGGGGCGATCGTGCTGAACGGGGTCGTCGTCGGGTCCGGCTCGATCGTCGCGGCCGGCACGCTCTTGGCCGAGGGGACCGCCGTTCCGCCGGGTTCTCTGGTCATGGGCAGCCCCGGCCGCGTGCGGCGGCCGACCACCGGCGACGAGGCGGCGTCGATACGCCGGTACGCCGACCACTACGTGGCCTACAAGCGCGAGTTCCTGATGTCCTCGGATGGATCCCGGGGGTCGGCGCGCCGGGAGTCTCCGCCGTAGAACGGTGCAGACCTTCCCGGCGGGGTTGGCCGGGCGCCGGGCGGAGCCGAAGGCGGCGATTGGCGGGCCGGCACGGCGCGGACGCCTGGTGGTCGGTTGGGCGCCGGGCGGAGGCCGCGGCGCGGCCTCGGGATCGCACGGCGGCGATTGGCGGGCCGGGAGAAGCAGGTGACGATGCGGTCGGCGGCAGAACGAAGGGACCCCCCCTCACGGTGATTCCCGGCATTCGCGGCACGCGGGACATCCTGCCCGGCGAGGCGGGACGGTGGCGGCGCGTCGAGCGCGCGGCGGCGGAGGTCTGCGCGCGCTACGGCTACGTCGAGGTGCGCACCCCCGTCATCGAGCGCGAGGAGCTGTTCGCGAAGGGGACCGGCGCGTCGACGGACATCGTGCAGAAGGAGATGTACGCCTTCACCGACAAGGGCGGCGAGCGCGTCACCCTGCGGCCCGAGGCGACCCCCAGCCTCGTCCGCGCCTTCGTCGAGCACGGCCTCGATCAGGCCCTGCCGTTCGCCAAGCTGTACAGCCTGGGGCCGATGTTCCGCTACGAGCGCCCGCAGAAAGGCCGCTACCGGCAGTTCCACCAGCTCGACGTCGAGGTGTTCGGCATCGCCGATGCGGCGGTCGACGCGGAAGTGATCGAGATGGCCTCGGCTTTCCTGACCGAGCTGGGCATCGCGGGCGAACTGGTGATCAACTCGGTGGGCTGCCGCGAATGCCGGCCCGAGTTCAGCGCCGCCCTGATCGCGGCCCTCGGCGAGCGGGTGTCGGACCTGTGCGGCGACTGCCGGCGGCGGGCCGACATCAACCCGTTGCGCATCTTCGACTGCAAGGTGCCGCGCGACCAGCCGATCATCGAGGCGCTGCCGCATTCCGAGGACTACCTGTGCGAAGCCTGCCGCGACCACTTCGCGGAGGTGCGGGGCCAGCTCGACGCCTACGGGCTGCCGTACCGGGTGTCGCACCGGCTGGTGCGGGGCCTCGACTACTACACGCGCACCACGTTCGAGATCCTCGGGTCGGGGCTCGGGGCCCAGAACGCCCTGCTCGGCGGCGGCCGTTACGACGGCCTCGTCAAGCAGCTCGGCGGACCCGACCGCCCCGGCATCGGTTTCGCGGCGGGGCTCGAGCGGCTGGTTCTCGCGCTGCCCGAGGGCGCGGAGGACGCGGCCGCCGTCGACGCGTTCGTGGTGGCCCTCGGCGACGCGGCGTGGGGGCCGGCCCGGGTCCTGGCCCGCGACCTGCGCCGGGCCGGCCTGCGGGTGCTGGCCGACTACGGCCGGCGTTCGTCGAAGTCGCAGATGAAGCGGGCCAACCGCAGCGGCGCCCGCCACATGCTGATTCTCGGCGAGGACGAGCTGGCCGCGGGCGAGGTCATGGTCAAGGAGATGGCGACGAGCGAGCAGCGACGGGTGGCCCGGGACAAGGTGGCGGACGCGCTTGGGGCGGGTGCCGCGGAGCAGGCGGCCGGGGGCGGGTCGGGGGCGACCAGCGGGCCAGCCCGCGTGGTGCCGGACCCGGGCACGCGCAGGGTGCGTGTATAGAGTCGAAGACGGTCGGTAGACGACTGCTCACGGACGGTTGCGACGCCGGCTGCGGTGGTGGTCGGCGACGCCGGGACATTGACGCCGGCGACGGGGTGTGAGAACAGTGCGGACACATACATGCGGCGCGTTGCGCCCGGGCGACATGGGGCGCGAGGCGACCCTGACGGGGTGGGTGCACCGGGTGCGCGACCTCGGCGCCCTCATCTTCGTCGACGTGCGCGACCGTTACGGGGTGACGCAGGTCGTGGCCCGCGACGACGAGGCCCTGCTCGCGCAGGCGAAGCGTCTGCGGCCCGAGTTCGTGGTGCGGGTCGCCGGCGTCGTCGAGCGCCGGTCCGACGACACCCTCAACCCGAAGATCGAGACGGGCGAGGTCGAGATCGCGGTGCGGTCCATCGAGGTGCTCAACGAGTCGAAGCGCCCGCCGTTCCAGATCGCCGACGAGACCCCGGTCTCGGAGGACATCCGGCTGAAGTACCGGTACCTCGACCTGCGGCGGCAGCGCATGCAGCGCAACATGCGGCTCCGCCACCGCGTGGTCATGGCCGTCCGGCAAGCCCTCGACGAGCAGGGGTTCCTGGAAATCGAAACCCCGGTCCTCGCGAAGTCGACCCCCGAGGGCGCCCGCGACTACCTGGTGCCCAGCCGGGTGCATCCGGGCGAGTTCTACGCCCTGCCGCAGTCGCCGCAGATCTTCAAGCAGATCCTGATGATCTCGGGCATGGACCGCTACTTCCAGATCGCCCGCTGCTTCCGCGACGAGGACCTGCGCGCCGACCGGCAGCCGGAGTTCACGCAGATCGACGTGGAGATGTCGTTCGCCACCCCGGACCTCGTCTTCGGCATCGTCGAGCGCCTCATGAAGCCGGTGTGCGCCGCCGCCGGCCTGACCGTCGAGACGCCGTTCCCCCGGCTGACCTACGCCGACGCGATGGCGAAGTACGGGTCGGACAAGCCCGACCTCCGCATCGGGATGGAGATCGCCGACGTCTCGGACGTGTTCGCCGACTCGCGCTTCCGGGTGTTCCGGGAGTGCGTGGCCGAGGGCGGCGTCATCCGCGCCCTCGTCGTGCCGGGGGCGGGGCGGTACTCGCGCAGCCAGGTCGACAAGCTCGTCGACGAGGCGATCTCGCTCGGCGCCTCCGGCCTCGTGTGGGCGCGGCGGGGACCCGAGGGCGACGTTCAGAGCTCGATCCTCAAGGTCGCGGGGGCCGAGACCCTGGGGCGCCTGCTCGACGCGGTGGACGCCGGCCCCGCCGGCCTCGTCCTGGTGGCGGCGGGGACGGGCGCCGAGCCGTCCAGGCTGTTGGGGCAACTGCGCCTGCGGCTCGCCCGGCGCGAGGGGCTCGTCGACGAGTCCCGCGCCGCCCTGGCGTGGGTGGTCGACTTCCCGCTGTTCGAGTGGAGCGAGACCGAGGGGCGCCACATGTCGGGGCACCACCCGTTCACGTCGCCCCACGACGACGACCGCCAGCTTCTCGACGCCGGCGACCTCGGCGCCGTCCGGGCCAAGGCCTACGACCTCGTGTTCAACGGCTGGGAGATCGGCGGCGGCAGCATCCGAATCCACGAGCGGGCGCTGCAGCGCCGCATCTTCGAGCTGCTGAAGATCAGCGACGAGGACGCCCGCTCGCGGTTCGGCTTCTTCCTCGAAGCCCTGGAGTACGGGACCCCGCCGCACGGCGGCATCGCCTTCGGGGTCGACCGCATCGTGGCCCTGCTCGCGGGCGAGTCGTCCATCCGCGACGTGATGGCGTTCCCCAAGACCGCCGCCGCCGTCGACCTGATGACCGGCGCGCCGTCGACGGTGAGCCCCCACCAGTTGCGCGAGCTGCACCTGCAGGTCGAGGGGTGAGGGCACTTGCCGTTAGCGGCCGATTGGTGCACGATCGCAGAAGCACGTGTCCGAAGAACCCAGCCCATCCGGCACCGCCGCGGCCACGCGGATACCCGTACCCGACGACGGGATCGAGCAGATCTTCGGCGCCCACGACGCGCATCTCGCGACGTTCGAGGAGCTGTTCGGGGTGGGGGTCCGTACCGACGGCAACCAGCTTCTGGTCGAGGGCGACCCGCGGGCGGTCGAGCGGCTCGAGCGGACCGTCCGCCAGTTGTCGGCGCTGGTCGGCGACGGCTACCGGTTGTCGCCCGACGATGTGCGCCAGGCGGCCCAACTCGTCATCCAGGACGCGTCGGTCCGCCTGCGCGACTACTTCGTCAAGACCACCGTCAAGGCGTCGAGCAAGCGGCAGGTCGCGCCCAAGAGCCTCAACCAGCGTCGCTACCTGGAGGCCATCGACCGCCACGACGTGGTCTTCGGGGTCGGCCCCGCGGGGACCGGGAAGACCTATCTGGCGATGGCCCAGGCCGTCGCGTACCTGACCGCGAAGAAGGTCACCCGCATCATCCTCGCGCGGCCCGCCGTCGAGGCCGGCGAGCGGCTCGGGTTCCTGCCCGGCGACATGCAGGAGAAGGTGAACCCCTACCTGCGGCCGCTCTACGACGCCCTATACGACATGCTCGACCTCGACCGGGTCGACCGCCTGCTCGACCGCCGCACCATCGAGATCGCGCCCCTCGCGTTCATGCGGGGGCGGACCCTCAACGACGCGTTCGTGATTCTCGACGAGGCCCAGAACACCACCGCCGAGCAGATGAAGATGTTCCTCACGCGGCTGGGGTTCGGGTCGAAGGCGGTCGTCACCGGCGACATCACCCAGATCGACCTGCCGGCGGGGCGTGTATCCGGCCTCGTCGAGGTGCTGGGCATCCTGGAGCACGTGGACGGCATCGCGTTCACCCGCTTCGACGACCGCGACGTCGTGCGGCACCCGCTGGTGCGCCGGATCGTCCGGGCCTACGAAACCTGGGCGGAGCGTCCCGACGAGCCGGCCGCCGCGCCCGCGCCCGCCGGGGGCGGCGCCCTCGATTCGGCGCCGTGACCTTCTCGACGGACGGGATGATGACCGCCATCACGACGCGTTGCGCGACGAGGCTCCTTCGATCCGGTGCCCTGAGCCTGCGTCATCGCCCATGACCGCCGACGATTCCGACCCTGTACCATCGCCATGACCGCCGACGACCCCGACCCCGACCTTGCGTCACCGCCCATGACCGCCGACGACCCCGACCCTGCGCCGTCGCCCGTGACCGCCGACGACCCCGACCAAGGGTCACCGCCCATGACCGCCGACGACCCCGATCCCGACCCCGCGTCGCCGCCCATGACCGCCGACGACCCCGACCCCCGCCCCGCGCCCGCCCGGCTCGAGGTGGTGGTGACGGACGGGCGCGGACGGCCCAGGGCGGCCGGCGACCTGCCGGCTTGGCTCGCGGGGGTGGCGCCCCGGGCGGCGGTCGGCCAAGCCGTGGTCGCCCTCGTCTGCGACCGCAAGATGCGCGACCTCAACCGCCGCTTCCGCGGCATCGACCGGGTGACCGACGTGCTGTCGTTCCCGGCCGATCCGGCCGATTCCGACGACCCGGCCGCGCCGGCCGCGCCGGACGACCCGGGGGCGTCCGGCGGCGGAGCGGGCGGCGGCCCGCGGTGGCTCGGAGACATCGTCATCGCCACCGGGCGGGCGGCGCGGCAGGCGCGGGCGGCGGGGCTCACCGAGTCGGAGGAGCGGCGCCGCCTCGCCCTCCACGGCCTGCTGCACCTGCTGGGCTACGACCACGAGCGCGACGACGGACGCATGCGGCGGCTGGAGCGGCGGCTCCAGCGGCGCGGCGGCCTGCCGGTGGACGCCTCATGATGCCCCTCGCGCTGTTCCTCCTCGGCTGCGCGGTCATCTACGTCGCGACCATCGAGTCGGCGTTCGGGGCGATGGTGCGGCTGCCGGAGCGCCTGACGGCGGAGCGGGACGCCCGCAGCGCGTCGCTCGTGGCCCACCTCGAGGACCCGCTGCGCCTGTACGTCGTGACCCGCCTGCTCCGGGGCGGGCTGTTCGCCCTCGCCGCCGTGATTCTCGCCCAGTTGATCGGCGTGGCCACGCCGCGGGCGGTGGGCGTGCTGCTGCTGAGCATCGTCGGGTTCGTTCTGATCTGCGAGCAGGTGGTCCCCTCCGCCCTGGCGCGGCGCAACGCGGGCCGCGTGCTCGAGACGCTGCTGCCGTCGTTCGATCTCGCCCTCCGCGTCCTGGGTCCGGCGACGGGCTGGCTGCTGCTGCTGGCGCGGCCGCGGCGCGGGCGGACCGCCAACGGCCGCGGCAACGGCCGCGGCGGGGGGGAGGCCGACGCGGCGGCCGACGACGACGAGGCGCGGGCGGAGGCCGCCGACACCGAGGAGCGGCGGCTCCTGCAGTCGGTGGTCGACTTCGGGGGGACGCTGGTGCGCGAGGTGATGACCCCCCGGCCCGACATCGTGGCCGTCGCCCACGACGCGACGGTGGACGAGCTGCGGGCCCTCTTCGCGGACGAGGAGTATTCGCGCATCCCGGTGTTCGAGAACGACCTCGACAACATCCTGGGCTTCGTCTTCGCCAAGGACCTCGTGAAGGCCGACGGGCTCGCGGGGGACTCGCCCATCGTCCCGCGCCTGCTGCGGCCGGCCTGCGTCGTGCCCGAGGGCCAGCGGGTCGCCGACCTGCTGCGCGAGCTGCAGGTCAGGCGCGCGCAGAGCGCCATCGTCGTCGACGAGTACGGGGGCACGGCGGGGCTCGTGACCATCGAGGACCTGCTGGAGGAGATCGTCGGCGAGATACGCGACGAGTACGACGGCGACGAGTCGGAGCCGGTGGTCGAGGAGGACGGCGGGCGGTTCGTGTTCCTCGCCACGGTGGGGGTCGGCGAGCTGGCCGAGCGCCTGGGGGTGACGGTCGAGCGCGACGGCTTCGAGACCGTCGGCGGCTACCTGCTGACCCGGCTCGGGCGGGTCCCCGCGGTCGGGGAGACCGTCGACGTGGACGACCTCGTGGTCGAGGTGATCGAGGCCGAGCGCCGCCGGGTGCGCAAGGTGCGGGTCCGCCGCCGGCCCGCGGCCGAGGCGGTCGGCGGATAGCCCGGAAATCGTCGCTTGCGGCTCCGATTGCCGCCCAACCAATCCTGCTAGGAGTCTGCACCGTTCTACGGCGCAGACTCCCAGGGCGGACCAGCCATGCCCGAGACGCCGCCGCCGACTCCGCCGAAGACCGGCCGCCCGGCCATGCGCGCCGGCTTCGTGTCGCTGATCGGACGCCCCAACGCGGGCAAGTCGACGCTCCTCAACCGCATCGTCGGCACGAAGCTGGCCATCGTCTCGGACAAGCCGCAGACCACGCGCAGCCGCATCCTGGCGGTGCGGAACTACGCCGGCGAGACCCCCGCGCAGGTCGCCTTCGTCGATACGCCGGGCATCCACCGGCCGCTCCACCGGATGAACGTGCGCATGGTCGACGTGGCCCTGGAGTCGATCGGCGACGTCGACCTGATCGGGCTCGTGCGCGACGCCGCCGACGGCCTCGGGGCCGGCGACCGGTTCGTCATCGGCGCCCTGAAGCGGGCTCCGGCCCCGGTGGTGCTCATCCTCAACAAGATCGACCTCGTCGCCAAGCCGCGCCTGCTGCCCCTCATCGACTGGTACCGCCGGCAGCGCGACTTCGCCGCCTTCGTGCCGGTGTCGGCGGCGACCGGCGACGGCGTCGACATCCTGGAGCGCGAGATCGTCGAGCGGCTGCCCGCCGGCGGGCCGCTCTATCCCGCCGACTTCCTCACCGACCAGCCGGAGCGCGTGCTCGCGGCCGAGACGGTGCGCGAGAAGGTGCTGCGGCACACCCACGCCGAGCTGCCGTTCGTCACCGCCGTGGTCGTCGACCGCTTCGACGACGAGAGCGAGCCGGGGCGCCTGGGCCTGTTCTGCTCGATCCTGGTCGAGCGGAAGTCGCAGAAGCCCATCGTCGTCGGCCCCGGCGGCGCGCGCATCCGCCAGATCGGAACCGAGGCCCGGCAGGATCTCGAACGTTTCTTCGGCGTCCCCGTCTATCTCGACCTGCACGTCAAGGTGCGGGCCGACTGGCGCGACGACGACCGGATCCTCGACCAAGCCGGCGTCGCGTCGACCGGGGAGGGTTGACGGACGACACGCGGTGCCGTTGCGGACGATTCACTCCCGGACAAGGGCTGTCGGCAGCGCGCCCTCGTCGAACAGGTCGGGCTACAGTCGTCCTCGGCGTTGCTCGGGCTCTCGTCTTGAGGCTGTTGATGCCTCGAGGCGCGAGCTCGAACGCGACTGTCGGCGGCGAGCAAAGATGTCGTCCGTGGAGCTCCTGCCAGGCGGCGTGGAGCTGGCGTTGCGTGTGCGGAACGAGCTCGCTTGTGTCGACTAGCAGCATCGCCCTCGGGCCTTCCGGAGTGCCGGTCCGGTGTTTCTCGCCCTCCGGTCCCGCAGCCAGGTCTCCATCGGCGTGCGCTTTCCGGCTTCGGCGTGCCTGGGCCCGGCGTACCAGTCGTCGGCCAATCGGGCGATATCGGTGTCTGGTGCGCTGGAAGGGAGTGCCGTCCGGGCGCCTGTGCGCAGTTCCGCGCGCAGGCGTCGCTCTGCGTCTATCGTGCGTGTCAGCATGGAACCGAGTCCATTCTACAGTGAGTTCGGCGCGGCCCGTTCGCGCCGGAAGATTCGGAGCCGGCCTCGACGCGACGCGGACCGACAGCCGGTCGTCGCGGGCCGGTGACGGCGGCCGATCCAGTGCGCCGCAATCGGTCGGGACGCGCCGGAGACCGGGGGCCAGCGGCGGTTCCGTGGTGGTACAGCCGGGCGGGGCTTGCAACAATCGTAAGGGCCGCTTGAAAAAAACATGATATTTTCAAGCAGGTGTTCACGAGACGACTGACGCTGCCCCCGCCGGGCGCGCGCACGTTCTTCCTCTGGGGACCGCGGCAGGTCGGCAAGACCACTCTGCTGCGGCAGTGCTACCCCGACGCGTTCTGGGTCGACCTCCTCAAGGCCGACGAGTTCCGCCGCTACGCCACGCGGCCGGAATCGTTGCGGCTCGCGCTCCAGGCCCTGGGGCCGGACCCGGCCCGGCAGGTCGTGGTCGACGAGGTCATGAAGGTCCCCGCCCTGCTCGACGAAGCGCACTGGATGATGGAGAACCTGGGCGTCCACTTCGCCCTCTGCGCGTCGAGCGCCCGCAAGGTGCGCCGGGGCGCGGCGGGTCTGCTCGGCGGACGCGCGATCCGCTACGAGCTCCGGGGCCTCACCTCGGCGGAGCTCGGCGGCGACTTCGACCTCCGCCGCATCCTCAACCGCGGCTTCCTGCCGCGGCCCTATCAGGACCCCGAGCCCGGGGCGTTGGTCGAGTCGTACGTCGGCGACTACCTGAAGGAGGAGATCGCCGCCGAGGGTCTGGTCCGAAACCTGCCGGCCTTCGGCGACTTCCTGAGCGCGGCGGCGCTCGCCGACACCGAGATGGTGCGCTTCTCGAACGTGGCCCAGGACTGCGGCGTGAGCAGTCAGACGGTGAAGGGCTACTACGGGATTCTCGAGGACACCCTGCTCGGCCGCTGGGTGCCGGCCTACCGGAAGCGGCCGAAGCGGCGCGTGGCCGCCACCCCGAAGTTCTACTTCTTCGACGTCGGCGTCGTGAACCGGCTCGCCCGCCGCGGCGAGCTGCAGCCGGGTTCGGAGCTGTTCGGCAAGGCCTTCGAGAACTGGCTCTTCCACGAGCTCGGCGCGCACCTCGGCTACGCCCGCTCGTCGGAGGGGCTCTCGTACTGGCGGCTCGCGGGGGGCGAGGAAGTGGACTTCATCGTCGGCGACATGCGGGCCGCCGTCGAGGCCAAGGCGGTGGCGCGCATCGGCAACCGGCACCTGAAGGGGCTGCGGGCGCTCGCGAAGGACCATCCCGAGGTCGGCCGGCGCATCGTCGTCTGCCTCGAACCGCGGCCCCTCCGCACGGACGACGGCATCGAGATCCTGCCGGCGGACGCCTTCCTCGACCAGCTCTGGTCCGGCGCGCTGCTCGGGTAGCGCGTGGGCGACGTGGCTCCGCGGCCCCTCCGGGAGTCCGCGCCGTTCCACCGCGCCGCCGGCTACCGGCCCGCCATCCGCTCGGCCATGTTGCGCAGGAAGTTGACGATGTGCCAGATCTCCTCGTCGGTGATGCGGCCCTCCCAGGCGTCCATGTCGTAGGCCGGCGGGACGCCGTTGCGGATCACCAGGAAGATGTCGCCGTCGGTGTCGCCGTGCGTCCACTCGTCGTCGATCAGGTTCGCCGGCCTCGACCCCGTCGGCGCGGTCATGCCCTGGCCGTCGGCCCGGATGCCGTGGCACGAGCGGCAGAAGCGGCCGTAGACCCGCAGGCCCGACCGCACCGATTCCTCGGTCGCCTCGACGGGGTTCTCCGGCACCTCGGCGGCGGCCTCCTGCGCGGGCTCGGCGGCGACCAGCGGGGCCGGATCGGCGGCCGTGAACAGGGCGAAGGCAAGAGCGAAAGCGGCCGGAACGGCCGCGATTCTGGCAATACTCGATGGGGTCACGCATCCTCCTCCATGTGGAAGTCTCGTCATGAGTCTATACCGTGCCGGTGCCTGCCGCGTGCCGGTGCCTGCAGCGCGTCCCTGCCATGGTCGCGACGCCGCTGCGTGTCGATTTCGATCCGGGCAACCCTTGGCCCTCGCGGTGTTGCTGCGCGGTCGTGTCAGAGCTTGCGTCCATGGTCGGCGTGTCGGGGTGCGGCCCGGCAACCGCGGCGCCGGGTTCGCGACCGACCACCGTGACCGCCGCGCTGAGCATTTCCATAGGACCCCCAGGTTGATCGAGCGCGTACGCCGCGAGAACAGGACGGACGACCACAACAGCTCCGCCGCTGTACGCGATAATCGAGTCTTGAGAATGACGGATGCTCGACACCCCGGCATCGCCCGCAGCCTGACCGACGCGAAGCCCATGCCCGACCGGGCCGCCGCAGTCCGTCAGGCCGCGGATCTCCGATTCCTCGGATGACCTCCCCGCCGGACTGCAGCCATGACCGACACGCACGGCCCGCTCGCCCCGCCCCCGGACACCACGCCCGTGCGGCTTCCCCCGCCCGAAGCGTTCCCCGACGAATACACCTCCACCGACACCCTGCTGAAGTACTGCCCGGGCAGCGACCCCGCCGAGTCAGGTCCCGACTCGCGCACGATCGGCGTCGTGATAGCTCGGCGGTGCTGCGGCTGGCGAAACCCGCCCACGCCGCGCGAGGTGTACGACGCGATGCGGGCCGACAGGCCGACACCACGCCAGCTCGACGCGATGACCGTCGTACTGAACGACTGCACCTTCGACGAGGTCGTGCTGGCCCACCTCGAAGGCGCATTCACGTGGCGCCAACTGGCCCGCGCGGTCCACCGCCGCGGAGGCGTGACGCCGGAACGCAAACGCTCGTTCGCCCGGTTCGCACGAGCCGCGCCATGGAGAGCCTGACGCTTCCGCAACCGGCCGCAGACCTATGGGCGGCCGCGCGTGACGTCCTTCACCGAATCGAACCCCACAGCCCCTACGAGGCCGCCATTCCCCCCCACCTCGGAGGCGGAACCATCCTCGCGGCGCGCTGGCGCCACCGAGCGAGCACGGACGTCGACGTCACCTTTCCGCGCCGCGGCTCCCTGACCGACCTTCTTCAGGACGACGCGAAGAACATCGTCGACCGCCTCGGCGGAAAGCCCAGGAAACTCCTGGGCCAACGGCACGTCACCGTGCTCTTCCCGTCGGGCAGCATCGACCTGACCGCCATCGATCCCAGGCCCGACATCGGGCACAAGGAGACGCTCGTCGACGGCCGCTCGGAGCTCGTGCTCAACAACACCCAGATCCTCAGAGGCAAGCTCGAGCGGACCCAGGCCATGATCGCCCGCGACGTGTTCGATATCGCGACCGCCGCCCGGGAGGACCCGTCAGCCCTGGCGGCCGCGCTCAACATGCTGCCGGGCGAACGCACCGCCGCAATCGGATGGAGCTGGCACGAAGGCCGCGACGACATCCGGGCGGCCTACGTCGAGGACGAGCGACTTTGGGTAAGCGCCCCGCACCGGATCGAGCCCGACGAGCTCGTCGGCCGTGCCGTCGACGCGATCGAGAATCACCGGTACCGGCGACTGCAGGTCGACGTAGACGGCGACCACGTCAGCATCACGAAGACGATCCAGAGTGGAACCCTGCCCCCGGAGACTTACCCGCGCACCGACCCTGCGACGGCGATCATTGAATCCGGCCTCGCCGGACACCTCCGCGAAAACGGACCCGTGCAGCCCGCCCAGATGGCGAACGCCATCGAGATGGCCAACTACCGGAACGTCACGATGACCATCTTCGACAGCCGGGGAGCCGGCCTCACCTGGCCGGAACGGCCGGGCCCCGCCGAGATGGCCTGCCGCCCGAGCCGACGGCAACGCCGGCGGGACCCCGACCGAGATCCGACGCTGTAGGCCCGGCGGGGGCGGCGACTCGCGGGCTGGCGGCCGTCGCGGTGACCGGGAATCCGAGGCTGGTGCTACGGATCCGCCGATGCCCTCCGGGACCGGCGCCGCGGCGGGGTTCCGCTGCGGATCGGTGCGGACCGGAAGCGGTTGACCGTTCGCCGGGGACGGGCTAAGCTACGGGTTTCGACCTGGAAATATCCACTCGGTGGGCTGATCGACACTGCCCGTCCCGGTCCGGGCACGTCCAATCGGGAGAGATGAGCGAAATGCGTAGACTGAGCGTTGTCTTCATGGCGGTCCTGCTGGTCGCGGGCACGGCGCGGGCCCAGGACGCGGAGCCGCAGGTGTTCGGCGATCTGGCCGAGGTGATGCGCGGCATCCTCTTCCCCAACTCGAACATCATCTTCGACGTGCAGACGATCAACCCCAACGATCCGGTCGAGGCGTCGGCCGGCGATTCCGCGAGCGCGCGCTTCAGCACCATGTACAGCGGGTGGGAGGCGGTCGAGAACGCGGCCGTCGCGCTCATCGAGTCGGCCAACCTGATCGAGCTGCCGCGTCTGTGCGAGAACGTCGAGGACGACCCCGCGCGCAACGGCCTGCCCGCGCCGGTCGCGCGCGACGACTGGCAGCAGTACGTGGCCGGGCTGCGGGCGGCGGGCCAGACCGCCTACGAGTGGGCGGTGGCCCGCGAGTACGACGACTTCGAGGCGATCATCATGACCGGCGAGGTCAGCGAGGCCTGCTCGGCCTGCCACGGCGTCTACCGCGACAGCTACAACGATCCGCCCACCCCGCGCTGCACGCCCCCCGCGGAGTGAGCGCCGCTCGGGTCGCCCTGCGGTGAAAGACTCGTCCGGAGACCCCGCCCCGACTTCTCGGCGGGCGGGGTCTCTGCAGCTTTCGGGCGACGGGACGGCACGTCACCACCCCTGCAATGCTCGACTGCGGTCCGCGCAAGGCCTCCGCGTGCCGTCCCGCCAACCTCCCGGAGTCTCCTCCCGAACCGGCGTCGCGCTCGACCCGGCGAGGTCGTGAATGCGCTCTCGGACCACGTCGCGCGGGTCGCGTCGGTGGACTGCCCAGCCGGTTCGGCGCGTCGCGCCGGGAGGTCACCCCGGACACCCGGTACACGCCCGTCGCTGTGCTAGACTGAAATGATCCTGATGCTGACCGTGGACCACCCAGACGAACCCGACTTGTCGCGGCATTCGTCCGCGACCGCCGCCCGGACGACGGGACGATGCCCTTCCACCGCCGCATCGACGTGGTGCTCGACTCGGTCAAGCGACTGCAGCGGATAGGTGCGTCCGCCAACCTCCTCAACCTCCTTCAGAAGCAGCGCCCCGCCGACCTCGCCGAGGTCCTCGGCGAGCTCACCGACAAGAACCGGCACGACGCGTTCAACCTGCTGCTCGACCGCGACAGCCGCCTCGCGCTGGAGGCGCTGATGGAGTACGGCGTCGAGCCCGGGGCCGGTCTGCTGGCCGATCACCCGCCGGAGCGCATCGCCGTGTGGCTGCTCGACCTGCCGTCGGACGACGCGGCGGCGCTGATCGACGAGCTGCCCGAGGACGTGTCGGCGGCGGTGCTCGAGCGGATGCGCCCGCACGAGTCGGGCGAGGTCGAGAACCTGCTCGAGTACGCCGAGCAGACCGCCGGCCGCATCATGAACCCGACGGTGTTCGCGCTGTCGGAGGACCTGACGGCGGGCGAGGCCATCCAGGCCCTGCAGGGGTCGCGCGAGGTGGAGATGGTCTTCTACCTCTACGTGGTCGACGAGCGCCGGCACCTCGTGGGCGTGGTGTCGCTGCGCCGTCTGCTGCTCGTGGCCCCCGAGACGCCGCTGCAGCGCATCATGACCACCGACCTGATCAGCGCGCGGGTCGACACCGACCAGGAGGAGGTGGCGCAGCACGTCGCCAACTACAACCTGCTGGCGATCCCGGTGGTCGACGAGGAGAACAAGCTCGTCGGCATCATCACCGTCGACGACGTCATCGACATCATCAAGGACGAGGCGACCGAGGACCTCTACCGGCTGGCCGGGGTCAGCGGCGACGAGCACGTGTTCACCCCGGCGGGGGAGTCGGCGCGGAAACGGCTGCCGTGGCTGGCCATGAACCTCGTCACCGCCGCCCTCGCCGCGTTCGTGGTGCGGGCGTTCCAGGCGACCATCGACGAGGTCGTGATGCTCGCCGTCCTCATGACCATCGTCGCGAGCATGGGCGGCAACGCCGCGACCCAGACCCTGACCGTCATCGTCCGGGCCATCGCCCTCGGCGAGCTCACCTGGGGCAACTCGCGCAAGGCGGTGCTGAAGGAGGCGGTGGTGGGGCTCGGCAACGGCCTCGCCCTCGGCTCGGTGGGGGCCCTCGTGGCGTGGCTGCTGTCGGGGAACGTCTACCTGGGGGCGATTCTGGCCCTGGCCATGGTCATCAACCTGCTGGTGGCGGCGGTGGCCGCGACCCTGATTCCCATCGCGTTGCGCGCCCTCAAGGTGGATCCGGCCTTGGCGTCGGCGGTGTTCATCACGACGTTGACGGACGTCTTCGGGTTCTTCGCGTTCCTCGGCCTCGCCACCGTCTTCCTGCCCTATCTGGACCGGCTGGGGTGACCGTTCCCGGCGGTGGCGCTGTCGAGAAGCCGCGGGCAACCCAGGGCGCGGAAGCGGAGGCGGTGGCGCGTGCCGGTCGGCGCTGTCGAGAAGGCGTGGGGCGGGCCGCCGATGGTTCGGGCGGGGGGGCTCCCCAGGGGCTCGGAGCGGGAGCCGCGCGAGCGGGTCGGCGCTGTCGAGAGGCGTGGGGCCTCGTCGCCGGTAGTTTCCGGTGTGGCCGGCGGCCGGGACGTCCCAGGCCGCGGAAGCAGCGGCGGCGGATCCGCGATGGTCTGGGCGGCGGCGTGAGGCTACAATGGTGGCCGGCCGCGCCCGCGATGCCAGTTCTGACGACCGACGCGCTGATCCTGCGCACCTACCACCTTGGTGAAGCGGACCGCATCGTCGTGTTCCTGACCCCGGAGCGGGGCAAGAAGCGGGGGGTGGCGAACGGGGCGCGCAGCCCGCGGTCGCGCCGGTTCGCGGGGGGGCTGGAACCGTTGACGGCGGTGCGGCTCGCCTACTACGAGCGCGAGCACCGCGAGTTGGTGCGGCTGCGCTACGTCGAGCCGGTGCGGTCGCCGATGCTCGCCCGCGACGGCGGGCGGCTCGGCTACGTGGAGTACTTCGCCGAGATTCTCGACGAGTGCGCGCAGGAGGCGGAGCCCAACGCGCCGCTGTTCCGGCTCGGGTCGGCGGTGGGGGCGTTGCTGGCGGGGGATATCCCCATCGCCCGGTTGGCCCGCTACTTCGAGTACTGGGTGCTGCGCCTGCAGGGCGTCTATCCCGCGCTGACCGCCTGCGGGCGGTGCGGCCGCCGGCCCGACGCGGGCGGCCGCATCGACGGGGCGGCCGGCGGCTTCCGGTGCGGCGCGTGCGCCGGCGGGCGGGGGCTCCCGTTGTCGGCCGAGGCGGTGCGGTTTCTCCGCGCCGCCGCCTCGACGCCGCCCGACGCGCTGTCCGGAGTCGGGCTGCCGGCGCGCGCGGACCAGGAGCTCGACCGGGCGCACCGGCGCCTGCTGGCGCTGCACCTCGAGAAGGAGCTGCGGGCGGCCAGGGTGTTGCGGGCGATGACGCGGACGAGTTCCGGAGTGCCGGAGTGACGCCATCGTGATGAAGACGACTTGCCCTCTCGTTGCCGTCCCGCGGCGGAACGTCCCGCCGCATTCGGCCGCATCCGGCCCGACCGTGGTTTCGCCGTCGGTTGGCCGCCGGACGGGCGCCGGGCCGGTTCCGGGACCGTGCGGGGTTCCGACGCGGCGGCACGGGGTCGCGCCCGCTGCGGCGGGACCTCGCGGCGCGGCGATCCCGGCCGCTGCGGCGGGAAGTTCGTTCCGGGTGGTGGCGCCGTGACCCTCCAGGACCTGATCGCCGCGTTGTCGCGCTTCTGGTCGTCGCGCGGGTGCCTCATCCAGCAGCCCCTCGACACCGAGGTGGGGGCCGGCACCATGCACCCCGAGACGTTCCTGCGGGTGATCGGCCCGCGGCCGTGGCGGGTAGCCTACGTGCAGCCGTCGCGGCGCCCCGCCGACGGCCGCTTCGGCGAGAACCCCAACCGGCTGTTCAAGCACCATCAGTTCCAGGTCATCCTGAAGCCGTCGCCGGACGCCGCCCAGGACCTCTATCTCGACAGCCTCCGGGTGTGCGGCATCGATCCCGTCCGCCACGACGTGCGTTTCGAGGAGGACAACTGGGAGTCGCCCACCCTCGGGGCGTGGGGCATCGGGTGGCAGGTGCTGCTCGACGGGATGGAGATCACCCAGTTCACCTACTTCCAGCAGGCCGGCGGCATCGAGCTGGCCCCGGTGTCGGTCGAGCTGACCTACGGACTCGAGCGCATCGCGATGCACCTGCAGGGGGTCGACGACGTCTACGACCTGGAGTGGGCGCCGGGGGTGACGTACCGCACGGTGCGGCACCGGGACGAAGTAGAGCAGACGAAGTACGCCTTCGGCCTGGTCGACATGCCGGAGGCGGAGTTCGCCGACCGCCACCGGAAGCTGTTCGAGCAGCATCACCACATGGCCCGGACCCTCGTGCAGTCGGGCCTGGTGCTGCCGGCCCTCGACGCGTGCCTCAAGTGCTCGCACACGTTCAACATCCTCGACGCGAGCGGCGGCATCGGGGTGACCGAGCGGGCCGCGTACATCCTGCGGGTGCGCGAGCTGGCGGTGGCGGTGGCGAAGGCGCACGCCGCCGCCGAGGCGGGCGACGGCGCGGCGGGCGGCGCCGCCGCGGAGTCGTCGGCGTCCGCGCCGTAGAACCCGCGAACGTTGACGCGACCGTAGACCGTAGGGCCGCGCCGGGCCGCGCCGTAGAACGGTCAAGACGTCCCGCAGGGTTGGGCGGTAACCAAAGCCGCCGCCAGCGGCGATGCTCGGGTCGGCGCGGCACCGTCCCCCGCTGGAGGCGGCGACCCGCGAGGTCGGTTGGGAGCGGCGCTAGAGCCGCCCGCGGCGCGTTCGGGGGGGGACATCCCGGGCGCGGTGCGGGGTTGGGCGGCAGGCGGAGCCGCGGGGCGGCGTTACCGCGGCGAGAGATCGGATCCGGACATCATGTATCGAGAGCTGCTGATCGAGATCGGGTGCGAGGAGCTGCCCGCGAGCTGGATGCCGCCGCTCGTCCGGCAGCTCGGGGCCTGCGTGGGGGCCCGGCTCGAGGAGGCCCGGCTCGCGTGTCCGGCCCCGCCGGAGGCGTTCGCGACGCCGCGCCGCCTCGCCGTCCGCGCGGCGCGGGTGGCGGACCGGCAGCCCGACCTCGAAGAGACCCTCACCGGACCGCCGGTCCGCGCCGCCTTCACCGACGGGGGAGACCCGACCCGCGCCGCCCTCGGGTTCGCCCGCAAGCACGGGGTCGACGTGAAGCGGTTGATCCGGATCGACACGCCCAAGGGGACCTATCTCGCCCACCGGCGCCGCGAGCGGGGGCGGTCCGCCCGCTCGGTCCTCGGCGGGGTGCTCGCCGCGACCCTGCGCGACCTTGCCTTTCCCAAGCAGATGCACTGGGACGCCCGGCTCGACGACGGCCGGGGCGACCTGCCGTTCGGGCGCCCCATCCGGTGGCTGGTGTTCCTGTTCGGGGGGCGGGTCGTGCCCGTTCGTCATCGGGCGGACCGCCGGAGGCGGCGGCGCGGGGGGTCGCCCCGGTCCGCGCCGGCTCGGCGACCCGCGGGCACCGCTTCTTCGCCCGCGACGGCCGCCCCGGCCGCCCGGTGCGGGTGGGCTCGTTCGACGAATACCGCAAGGCCCTGAAGCGGCGCTACGTGCTGCTGACCCGCGAAGAGCGCCGCGCCCGGCTCGCGAAGAAGCTCGAGACCCAGGCGAAGCGCCTGGGGGGCGTGGTCGGGGGCGCGGGCGGGGCGGCGTCGCTGCTCGACGAAGTGCCCGACCTCGTCGAGTACCCGTCGGTGGTCGCCGGGCGCTTCCCCGGGGAGTTCCTCGCCCTGCCCGAGGAGGTGCTGAAGACGACGATGATCCACCACCAGCACTACTTTCCGGTGACGGCGGACGACGGACGCCTCACCGAGCACTTCCTGGCGGTGACCAACGTCCCGAAGGACAACGTGCCGGCGATCGCCCGCAACTCCGAGCGGGTGCTCGTCGCGCGGCTGCGGGACGCCCGGTTCTTCTGGGAGGCGGACCGCGGCGCGCCCCTCGACTCGCGCCTCGACCGGCTCGACACGCTGCGGTTCCACGCCAAGCTCGGCAGCTATCTGGCCAAGGCCCGCCGCATCGAGCGCTTGGCCGCGGCGGTCGCCGGCGACGCGTTCGGCGCGCCCGAGCGGCGTCCACCACGCGGCCCGCGCCGCCCGCCTCGGCAAGGCCGACCTGACCACCGACATGGTCGGCGAATTCCCCGAGCTGCAGGGGGTCATGGGCGGGATCTACGCCCGCGAGGACGGCGAGCCGGAACAGGTGTGGCGCGCCGTCTACCACCACTACCGGCCGGTCGGCGTCACCGCCGACGCCCAGCCGGGACCGGACGAGCTGGGCGCGGCCGGCGCGACCTGGGCCGCGGTCGCCCTCGCCGACAAGCTGGACACCCTGGTCGGCCTGTTCCGGGCCGGCGAGCGGCCGCGCGGGGCGCGCGATCCGTTCGGGCTGCGGCGGCAGGCGCACGGCGTTTTCGCGATCCTCGTGGACCTGCCGGAGCTGACGGGGCTGGCCGCGCGCCCGGACCTGGGCGGCCTCGTGGCCGCGGCGGAGTCGGCGCACGGGGGGGCGGACGAGTCGGCGGCGGGGGCGCGCGGAGCGGGTCGCGGAGCGGCCTTGCCGCGACCCGATGTGGGTCGGAGGCGGATCAGGCAGAGCGAGGCAGAGGACGGCGCGGCGCAGGTAGGCGCGGGCACCGCCGGGCGCGGCGCGACGGATGACGGGGGGCGCGGCGCGGCCACCGAGCCCGAGGCGATCGACCGGCTGCAGCAGTTCCTGCTCGAGCGGCTGCGCTTCGTGCTGGAGCAGCGCGGCCACGACGTGCGGAACGTGCGGGCGGTGACCCAGCCGTGGCCGTCGTGGCGCGCCGTCGTCCCCCTCGACGCGCGGCGCAAGCTGGAGGCGCTGACCGGGTTCACGGGGTCGGCCGACTTCCAGCAGCTCGCGGCCCTGTTCAAGCGCGTCCGCAACATCGCGCGGGAGCTGCCCGACGCCGAGCTCGCCGACATCGACGCGGGGCGGGCGGCGGTGTCGGCCGCGGCCCCCGGAGCCGGCGGAGGCGGCGCTCGCGGCCGAGCTCGACCGGCGCCGGCCGGCCATCGCGGCGGCGGTGGCGGCGGGCGACGACTACCACGCGGCCTTCGCCGAGGCGGCGGCGTTCGGCCCCGCCGTCGACCGCTTCTTCACCGACGTGCTGGTGATGGCCGGCGACCCCGACCTGCGCCGCCGGCGCCTGGCCCTGCTGAAGCGACTCGAACACCTGATCCTGCAGCTCGCCGACGTCTCGGCGCTGGTGAAGGATGCCGAGTAGGGCCAAGGGTGGGTGCAGGACAAGAAGTGAGACGCGGACTCCTGGGGCGGCGCGGGAGGCAATCGGAGCCGGTTCCGGAGAGTTGGCCGGTCTCCGCCGCGGTGATAATCTGTCTCCCGGCGACGGGGAGAAGCCGATCGATGAACGACGTACTCCAGTTTGCGGGTCTGGTCGTTTCGCTGGGGGGCACCATCGGCGCGGTGACCGCTGCTGTCGTCGAAACGCGGAACAGCAGCAAGCTCGACGGTCTGGACAGCAAGCTCGACGTTCTCTTGGGGCGCGCGGACGAGCACGCAAAGACGCTGCAGTCCTTGATGGGCGCTCTGTTGAAGACCCCGTGACCTCCCACCCCCCGCCGGCGTCCCCGCCCCGCCAGGTTCAGGAAGACCGCCCGCCGCGCATCGTGCGGCTGCCGACCGAGCTGGCCAACCAGATCGCGGCCGGCGAGGTCGTCGAGCGCCCCGCGTCGGTGGTCAAGGAGCTGGTCGAGAACGCCCTCGACGCGGGGGCGACGCGGGTCGCGGTAACGGTCGAGCTGGGCGGGAAGCGCCTCGTCCGGGTCGAGGACGACGGCGCGGGCATGACCGCCGACGAGGCCCTGCTCGCCCTCGAACGCCACGCCACCAGCAAAATCCGCCGGGTCGAGGACCTCGCCGCCATCACCTCGCTGGGGTTCCGCGGCGAGGCGCTGCCGAGCATCGCTTCGGTATCGCGGCTGCTGCTGCGCACGCGGGCGCGCGGCGCGCCGCGCGGGGTCGAGGTGCGGGTGTCGGGCGGGACGGTCGACTCGATGCGGGAGGTCGGCGCCGCCGAGGGCACGATCGTCGAGGTCGCCGACCTGTTCTACAACGTGCCCGCGCGCCGCAAGTTCCTGAAGACGGACGGGGCGGAGACCGCGCAGGTTTCTCGGCTCGTCACCCAACTCGCCCTCGGCCGGCACCGGGTCGGGTTCACCCTGACGAGCGGGACGCGCCGGATCGCGCAGTGGCCGCCGGTCGGGAGCCTGAAGGACCGGCTGTTCCAGATATACCGCGA
>CAXXTG010000243.1:0-28332 GCA_963666855.2 Vicinamibacterales bacterium | reverse complement strand
CGCGACGGTGCCCGCGAGCCGTGCCTCGGTGACCGGCTCGACCGGGATGTCGAGGACCTCGGGATCGTCGACGGCGACCACGTCGACGCCGTGCATCAGCCCCATCGTCCAGCCGGTGTCGTCGTAGGTCCGCAGGCCGTCGTCGGGGAACGTCTGGTTCCCGAGGAGGATCTTGGCGAGGCGGAAGTACGGCTGCCCGGCCTTGACCACGTAGGAGCCGGCCCGGTGGGTGTCATCGCCGTCGTCGCCGTCACCGCCGAAGACGAGTTCGTCGCCGGCGCGGCCGACCTCGATGCCCTGGACGCGGAGCAGGTCGACGAGGGTCGCCACCCGCGTCATGTCGCGCTGCCCGGCCGGGATGACGAAGCCGTGCGGCGGGTCGGTCGCGCCCTCCGCCACCGCGTTGCGCGACTTGCGGTGGAAGTTCTCCAGGATGACGCCGGGGTTCGACGACGCGAGCTCCAACGCGGCGAGGGCGGCGGTCTGGCTGTAGTTGGTGTTGTTCCGCATCGACCACTCGACCTCCTCGTAGGGGGGCGAGGGCCGGTACCACTCGCGGCTCGTGCGCGCCTGCTCGGCCGTGTTGTCCTCGGTCTTCAGGCGGCGCTTCATGGTCGTCGCGCCGCCGTTGCCGTACGTCTCGTAGAACCGGATGAGCCCGTTGTGGTTCGACGCCATGAACGCCAGATAGCCCGGCGACCACATGTCGACGAAGGCGTGCGTCCACACCCCGGGCATCCCGTAGCCGGTCAGCCGGGCCATCTCGAAGTTCGCGAACCACGGCAGCTCGCCGTAGACGATGGGGTCGAGCAGGGGGTTCTGCGGCGCCTGCCCGCTGAACGTGTAGAGGAACGGGACCGACTCGTGGAGGTCGTGCATCACCGGCGGATGCCACTCGAGATACCAGTCGAGCACGTTCCGCATGCTGCGCTGCGAGTAGTTGATGTCGCGGTTGTTGTCGTGGAAGACGTACTTCCCCCAGTACGGCGGCCCGCCGATGCGGTCGTCCTCGTCGGTGATGTCGATCAGGTGCCGGTAGTACCAGTCGACGTAGCGGTCCCGCCCGTCCGGATCGGCGGCGGGAATCAGAACGACGATGAGGTTCCCGCGGATGCGGTCGTAGAGCGGCTCCTCCTCGACCGCGAGCCGGTAGGCCAGCTCCATCAGCATCTCGGGCGGGCCCGTCTCGCCGCTGTGCAGGCCGGCCATCAGGACGTAGACCGGCTTGGCGCGCGCGACGACCGCCCGCGCCTCGCCCTCGCTCAGCCCGCGCGGGTCCGCCAGCCGGGCGAGGTCGCGGCGGTAGGGCTCGAGGTCGGCGACGGTCGCCTCGTCGGCGATCGTCACCACCACCATCTCGCGGCCCTCGTCGGTGCCGCCGATGGGCGCGACCGCGACCCGCGGCGACGCGTCGGCGAGGGCGCGGTAGTAGTCGAGCATCTCGGCGTAGTAGGTCAGCTCGCGCGGCGCCCCGGCGTGGTGGCCGAGGACGTCCTTCGGCGACGGGACGGCGCCGCCGGCGGGCAGGTGGTCGACGAGCGGGCTGAGGAACTCGGGGCGCGTCGTCCACTCGCGCACCTGCTCCGCGAAGTCGGCGTCGAGCGGTTGCCCGCTTCCGGTCTGGGCGGGCGCCCCCGGGGCGAGCAGGCCGAGCAGGGCGCCGGCGGCGCAGACACGGAGCAAGGTCGAGAGACGGCTCGGGCGGGGATCGGGCGTAGCAGTCATCGTTCCCCCGGAAGGTCCCCGGCGTCGGGGCGGGACGTCGACCGGACGGTCAGGCGCCGTACTCGGCGTCGCTGACCGCCTCGAACCAGCTCGTCTTCGCGTCGATGTTGACGGCGATGTGGGTCATGGGGCCGTCGGGCCCCGCCCCGTGCCAGTGCCGCTCGCCGGGGGCGACGGCGATGAGGTCGCCGGGGCCGGCCTCCCGCACCGCCTCGCCGTCCTTCTGGAACCGGCACGTGCCCTCGACGATCTGCAGCAACTGCGGGCCGCTGTGGGCGTGCCAGTGGGTGCGGGCCCGGGCCTCGAACGCGACCCGGTAGACGTTCGCGGGGGGCGCGTCCGACACCCCGTTCATGCGGGTCAGCCGGGCGCGGCCCACGAACGTCTTCGGGTCCGACGGTTCGCCCGCGATGTCGGCCAGCGGGAACAGCCTCATGCCGTGGCCGGCCTCCCCCCGTAGCGGGCGATGGAGTAGATGGCCAGCGCCGCGATCAGCGCGATGATGTACGTCCCCGCGTTCAGGATCCCCTGGTCGGCGTACGACACGATGAGGTAGCCGACCGAGCCCGGCAGCAGGGCGTAGTAGACGAAGGGCAGCAGGGTGATGCGGATGATCGAGCCCTCGCGCCCGAGCAGCCCGACCACCGCCGAGGCCGCCACCACGTTGTGCACGCAGATCATGTTGCCGGCCGCCCCGCCCACCGCCTGGAGGGCGACGATCCACGTCGGGTCGACCGCGATGCGCTCGCCCATGCCGAACTGGAACTGCGAGAACATCATGTTGCTGACGGTGTTGCTGCCGGCCACCGCGGCCCCGATGCCGCCGATGAACGGCGCGAAGATCGGCCACGCCCCCCCGACGAGCGAGGCCACGCCGTCGGCGAGCACGATGGGCATCCGCTCGAAGCCGGCCGCCCCGCCCATGGTGTTGATGAACACCTGCACCATCGGCACCGTGAACACCAGGGCGATCGACGCCGAGGCGGTCACCTGCAGCGAGGTGGTCCAGGCCTGCCGGTAGGCGGGGCCGGGGATGCGGTGGATGGCCCACGTGATGAGCGACGTCGCGATGAACAGGCCGCCCGGCAGATACAGCGGCTGCACCGCGTTCATGTCGATGCCGGTGCCGAGAATCTGCGGCCAGGTCAGCGAGAACGACTGCAGGAACTGCTGGAACGGGTCGAGCACCGGGCGCAGCCACACGAACGGGTCGCGCGAGGTCAGGAGCAGCAGGGCGACGATGACGTACGGCACCCAGGCCCGCAGCAGGCTCATCGGGGCGCCGTTCCCCGCGTCGTCCTTGATCTCGATCGAGCCGGTCCACTCGGACGGCCACGTCGACTTGTCGCCGAAGTCCCACGCCTCTTCCGGCTTCGGCACCAGGAACCCCCGCCGCGCCGCCGTCACCACGATCGCGAGGCCGACGAGGCTTCCGACGAGGGCCGGGAACTCGGGTCCGAGGAGGTAGCCGGCGATGATGTAGGGGACGGTCATCGACAGCGCCGCGAACAGCGCGAACTTCCAGACCTGCAGGCCCTCCGCGAACGACTTGCGCTCGCCGAAGAAGCGGGTCATGAACGACACCAGGATGAGGGGCACGAGGGTGCCGGCGACGGCGTGCAGCACCGCCACCCGGAAGCCGACGAAGCGGAGGAAGTCGTTCCACTCGCCGGCCACGCGCTCCATCCCGTAGGCGACGAGGGCGGGGTCGGCCGAGAGCCCGGTGTTCACGCCGACGAGGATCGGGGTGCCGGCGGCGCCGAAGCTGACCGGCGTGCTCTGGATGATCATCCCCGCCATGACCGCGGCCATGCCCGGGAACCCGAGCCCCACGAGCAGGGGCACGGCCACCGCGGCGGGGGTGCCGAAGCCGGCCGAGCCCTCGATGAACGAGCCGAAGAGCCACGCGACGATGATGACCTGCACCCGCCGGTCGCGGCTGACGTCGGTGAACCCGCGCCGGATGACGTTGATGGCCCCGCTCGCCCGCAGGGTGTTCAGCAGGAGGATGGCCCCGAAGATGATGTAGAGCAGGGTGAGGGCGATGACGAGCCCGTTGATCGTGGCTGCCGCCACCTGCAGGCCCGGCACCTGCCAGACGAACAGGGCCAGGGCCGCCGCCACCGCGTACGTCAGGGGCATGGCGCGGCTGGCCGGCCACCGGAGCATGACCAGGAAGACCGCGACGGTCGCGATCGGCAACAGGGACAGGACGGCCAACGTCATCGTGCCCATCTAGGCTCTCCCTTCAGTAGCGCGGGGCGCCGGGCCCGGACGGCCGGGCGCAACGGCGCGCCATTGTAGCGCACCCGGCCGGGTCGAACCCAATCCGTCGACGGCGCGTCCTCTCGCCGGAGAGTCGGCGGCGGGTGTCGACACCGCGGGTTCCGACCGAGCGCCGCGGACGATATCGTCGAACTCCATCGAGTCCGCGGCGGTTCCGCCCCGGCCCATCCGGGAGGTCCGGAAGGTACGCACCCGCGGGCCAATCGGGTATCCTCTAGCAAACAAGAACCGATCCGGCGTTGCCCCGAAGCGCTTCACCCGGTTTATTTTCAGCATGTTACGGAACAAGCGCGAGCGCGCGGCCCGGGTCGCGCCGGTTTCTCAGCGGGCGCGGCCCCCCGCATCGACCTGCGCGCCGCCGAACCTGCCGGCGTCGGATGGGGCGCGACCCCGCGGATGATGCTGCGGCCGTCCACGACCCCGCCGCGCCCTTCAGGCCCTTCGGGGCCGGCGTCGGGAGCGTCCCGATGCCGGCCGCGTTCCCGATCCGCCCCGCGCGCCAGTTAAGCCCGACCATGCCTGCGCGAGTCCGAATCCTGATCGTGGGCGCGGGCCCCCAGGCCGCGCTGGCCCGCCGCCTGCGCGGCCTGGGGCACGCGGTGTGCGCGACCGCGGCGCCGGAGCACGCCGTCGAACGGGCGATGGAACGCCGCCCCGACCTCGTGCTGACCCGCCTCGACGGCGCCCCCCCGCACGCCGGCGTGGAGGCGGCCGAACGGCGCGGCGTGCCCGTGGTGTGTCTGGTGGGGCCCGCGGCCGGGGGAGACGGCGACGGCCTGCCGCGGCCGGGGCGCCTGACCGTGCCGGTCGGCTTCGCCTTCGAGCCCGTCGATCCGGGGCGGCTGGGCCTGACCATCGACGCGGCGCTGGCCGCAGGGACGCGGGAACGGGCGACCCGGGATCGGGAACGGCGGGAGACGGCCGACCTGCGGCGCCGCGTCGCCGCGCTCGAGCGCGAGCTCTCGATCACGCGGACGGTCTTCGACGCCCTGCACCAGCCGGTGCTGGCGCTCGACCCGGACCGCCGGTTCCTCATGATGAACGAGGCCGCGCAACGCGTCGTCGGCGAGCCGGCGCCGGCCGACCACGACGCGGCGTTCCGCAACTTCCACGTGTACGGGATGGACGGCGCGCCGATGGCGCACGAGGACCAGCCGCTCGAACGCGCGATTCGCGGCGAGCCGTTCACCGACGTCGAGGTGATGGTGAAGGCGCCGGGGCAGTCCGAGGCGAACGTCTGCATCAGCATCACGGGGCGGCCGCTGCGCGCCCCCGGCGGCGATCTGATGGGCGGCGTCGTCGTCGTCCAAAACGTCACCCGCATCAAGGAGACGGAGAAACGCCTGCACGAGACGATCCGCGATCTGAACGAGCAGCGGGAGCTCATGAACGCGGTGCTCGACACCCTGCACGAGGCGGTCGTCGCCATCGACGCCGACGGCAACCTGCTGGTCGCGAACCGCGCCGCGCTGGCCCTGGAAGATGGTGCGCCGCCGGATGGCGGGGGCGGCCCCCCGGGGGCGCCGGATCCTCCCGGCCGGCCCGCGCCGGAAGGCGGTCCGCCGCCGGATCTCCGTATCGACACGGCGTTCGTGGAATCCCGCGGCTACCGGCATCCGGAGGGCGGGCGCATGGCCCTCGGGGAGCTTCCGCTCTCCCGCGTCCTGCGCGGCGAGCGGCTGGACGGCGTCGAGCTGACGATCCCGCTTCCGGGACGGGCCGAGGGCCGGTACGTCAGCGTCGGCGGCGGGCCGCTGCGGGACGACGCGGGCGCCGTGCGGGCCGCGGTCCTCGTGATCCGCGACGTGACCCACATCAGGAAGCGCGAGATCGAGTTGAGGCGGACATCGACCGCCCTGCACGAGCGGGTGCAGTTGACGGACGCCATTCTGCGGAACATGAGCGACGGCGTGATCGTCGCCGACGGGAGCGCCCGCCTGACGTACATGAACGACAGCATCGTCCGGATGGTCGGCATCGGGCGGACGGACGTTCCGCCGGGCGAGTGGGTCGCGGTCTACGGGGTCTTCCATCCCGACCAGGTGACGCCGTTCGCGTACGAGGACCTGCCGCTCGTGCGCGCGATACGGGGCGAATCGTCGGACCACGTCGAGATGTTCGTGCGGAACGTCCGGGTGCCGCAGGGCATCTTCCTCAGCGTCGACGCCCGGCCGCTGCGGAACGAGGCGGGGGAGGTGTCGGGGGGCGTCGCCATGGTCCGCGACCTGTCGCAGACCATCGCCGCCAGGGAGGCGTTCGCCAGCGGCAGGCTGGAGGTCGTCGACACCGTGCTGCACAACATCGGCAACGCCATGAACAGCGTCACCGTGGGGGCGGGCACGCTGCGCGCCGAGCTGCGGGACAAGCGGCTCGTCGACCGGCTGTCGGCGCTGGCCGACGCGATCGCGGCGCAGGGCGGCGACCCGATCCCGTGGCTGCGGGACGACCCGCGGGGGCGGAAGGCGCTTCCCTTCCTCGTCGCGCTGGCCGGGGACGTCGCGGCCCGGAACGACCGGCTGCTGCGGACCGCGGATCGGATGCGGGACCGGGTGCGGCACATCGAGGACATCATCCGCACGCAGCGGTCGATCTCCGCCGGCCGGGCGGAGCCGCAGGTCGTCGACCTGAAGCGGGAGGTCGCCGACGCGGTCGAAGTGCTGCAGGAGATGCTGACGAAGCGGGGCATCCGGGTCGAGGTGGACTGCGGGCGCGGACCTGACCGGATCCGGATTCACGAGAGCCGGTTCCACCAGATGCTGGTGAACCTGGTGCGGAACGCGATGGAGGCGCTGGACGAGCGGGCGGCGGCGGGCGGCTTCGAGGGCGCCGGCCAGGAGCCCTGGATCCGCATCGCGTCGTGGCTCGACCCGGAGTTCGTGGTGATCGACGTGTCGGACAACGGGGTCGGCATCGATCCGGGCCGCCGGCGGTCGATCTTCTCGGCGGGCTACACCACGAAGGAGTCGGGGAGCGGGCTGGGGCTGCACTCGGCGGCGAACTTCGTGATCGGGCAGGGGGGGCGCATCACGCCGCTCAGCGCGGGCGTCGGACAGGGCGCGACCCTCCGGGTGATGCTGCGGCGGTCCACGACCCTGCCGGCGCCCCCGGAGACGCCGGCGGAAGAGGGGTGAGGCGGTGCCCGGCGCGGCGGGGGTGTTCACCGGGGCGCGGTTCCCGATGCGCGAGCCCGCGCAGGCTCGTCCGGCGCCGGGGGAGGGCGGGACGTGAACGCACGAATACTGATCGCCGGCGCCGACGCCGCGGCGGCGCGCGCCCTGACGGACCGGCTGCACGGCCTGGGCCATACCGTGTGCGCGGCCGCGGCGGCCGGGCGCGAGGCGGTCGAGCGCGCTTCGGCCCTGCGGCCCGATCTGGCGCTGATCGATCTCGATCCGCCGGACGAGGGCGTCGAGGCCGGCGCCGGGATCGGGGCGCTCGGGATTCCGGTGGTGTATCTGGCCGGCGACCTCGACGACGCGGCGCTGGAGCGGGCGCGCGGGACCGGGCCCTCGGGCTACGTGGCGAAGCCGCCGGACGTCCGTCAACTGCGTCTGACCATCGACGCCGCGGTCTCGCGGCACGCCTCCGGCGGGCGGGAGCGGGGCGTCGCGGCGCTGCGGGAGCGGAACGACCTGCTGGAGGCGGTCGTCCGGAACGTGGCGGAAGCCGTCGTGGTCGCGGATCGGCACGGGCGGTTCGTGCTGACCAATCCCGCCCTCCGGGCGACGTTCGGCGCGGTTCCGCGGGAGTTGAGCGGTCTCGACGAGGCGCCCGGCCGGTACGACCTGTTCGAGGAGGACGAGAAGACGCCCATTCCGTGGGACCGCGAGCCGCTCAAGCTGGCCCTCGAAGGCGTCGCGACCGACGACGTGCGCATGTTCATCCGGCCCCGGGGCGGGTCCGGCGGCTACCACATCGCCGGCAGCGGCCGGCCGCTGCGCGACGCCGAGGGCCGGCCCGCGGGCGGAATCATCTTCATCCGCGACGTTTCGCGGCAGACGAGGACGGAGCGCGAGCTGGAGCGGGCGGTCGCGAGGCTGCGGGATCAGACCGATCTCATGCAGAGCGTGTTCGACCGCATGAGCGACGCCGTGGCCGTCCTCGACGGAGACGGCCGGTGCGTCATGTTCAACCGGCGGGCCCAGCGGATTGCGGGTATCGGGCCGGACCCCGCGGAGTTCGATCGGGTGCGGGCCGGGAGACAATACCACTACACCGCGGACGGGTCTCCGTGTCCGCGGGAGGACCGCCCGATGGAGCGGGTTCTGCGCGGGGAGACGTTCGACGACCTGGAGCTCTTCCGGACCGCGCCGGATCCGGCGGACCGGACCTTCTACCGCGTCAGCGGCGGGCCGCTGCGCGGCCCGGACGGCGGGGTCCGGGCGGGGGTCGTCATGTTCCGCGACGTGACCGAGGACCGCCGTCGGGAGGAGAGGCTGCGGGAGCTCGCCGACGAGCTGTTCGACCAGAAGCAGGCCACGGACACGGTGTTCGCCAACATCAGCGACGGGGTGGTGGCGGTCGACGCGCGTGGGCGTTTCACCCACTACAACCGCAGCGCGGAGGCCATCATGGGGAAGGGGCCGCTGCCCGTCGACCCCGGGCAGTGGTCGTCGACCTACGGCCTGTTCCGCGCCGATCGGACGACGCGGATACCGTTGGAGGATCTGGCGATCGGGCGCGCCATGCGCGGCGAGGAGACGGACGACGCGGAGGTGTTCGTGCGGAGCGGGGCGAGACCCGACGGGGTCCTCCTCAGCGTCAGCGGGCGGCCGTTGCGGGACGCGGACGGCGGGCTGAAGGGCGGCGTCATCACGTTCCGGGACATCACGCGGCTCAAGGAGGCGGAGACGCGGCTGCGGCAGGCGGCCGAGGAGCTGCGGCAGCAGAACCGGTTCATGGAGACGGTGTTCGCCAGCATCAGCGACGGCGTGGTGGTCGCCGACGCGGCCGGGCGGTTGACGGTGGCCAACCAGAGCGCGGAACGGATGGTGGGCATGGGGATCACCGACGACGCTCCCGAGGACTGGGCCGAGGTCTACGGCACCTTCTTCCCCGACGAGAAGACGCCCTTTCCGTCCGACCGCCTGCCGCTCGCGCGCGCCATCCAAGGGGAGTCTTCGGACGACGTCGGTCTCTTCATCCGCAATCCGAACGTGCCCGAGGGCATCCACCTCAGCGCCAGCGCGCGCCCGATGCGGGACGCGGCCGGCGAGCTGACGGGCGGCGTCGTCGTGCTCCGGGACGTAACGCGTTCCGTCCGGTCGCGCGAAGCCCTGATGCAGGCGTTCGCGCAGGGACGCCTCGAGGTCATCGACACCCTGCTCCACAACATCGGCAACGCCATCAACAGCGTGGCGGCCGGGGTGGCGACGCTGGAGGAGGACGGCCGGAACGACAGGCTGCTGCAGCGGTTCACGGCCCTGGCCGACGCGGTCTCGGCGCACGGGGACGACTGGATCGACTGGTTGCGCGACGACCCCCAGGGCCGGAGCGCGCGTCCGTTCCTCATCGCGCTGGTCGACGACCTGAAGAGCCGGACCGACTCGTGGCGCGGGACGGTCGCGCGCGTGTCGGAACGGGTGGGGCACATCGTCGACATCATCCGCACCCAGGAGTCCTTCACGCACGGCACGGTCGAGCTCAAGGCGGTCGAGTTGCGGTCGTCCATCGGCGAGGCCGTCAAGGTGCTGGAGGATTCGCTCGCGAAGCGGGGCATTCCGGTCGACGTCGACTGCGCCGACGCTCCCGCCCGCGCCCTGCTGCACGAGAGCAAGTTCCATCAGATGCTGGTCAATCTCCTGAAGAACGCCATGGAGGCCATCGACGCGCGCGTCCGCGCGGAGGGGCGGGAGGCCCCGGCCCCCCGCATCCGGGTCGCCGCCCGCGCGGACAAGAAGTGCCTGGTCATCGACGTGAGCGACAACGGCATCGGCATCGGCCCCAAGCAGCGTCCGAGGATCTTCACGGCCGGGTACACGTCGAAAGCGGACGGCAGCGGACTCGGCCTGCACTCGGCGGCGAACTACGTGGTCGCGACCGGCGGGAGCATCGAGCCGCTCAGCGAGGGCATCGGGCGCGGGACGACCATGCGGGTGACGATGCGGCCGCCCCAGGCCCCGGGGGGACCGCAGGATCGGGAGAACGCGTGATGGCCGACCTCGGAGACCTCGAGAACAAGCGGGTGCTCGTCGTCGACGACCAGCGGGAGATCCACGACGACTTCAGCGGGATGCTGGAGGGCGGCGAAGGGCTGTCGTCGGACGAGCTGGCGGGGGCCTTCGTGGCGTCGAGCGCCGAGCCCGCCCTGCCGTCGTTCGATCTGCTGCACGCCTCGAGCGGCGAGGAGGGCTGCGCCATCGTCAGGGCGGCCAGGGAGCGCGGCGAACCCATCGCGGTCGCCTACGTCGACGTGAGGATGCCGCCGGGCATCGACGGCGTCGAGGCGGTCCGCCGCATGCGGGCCGTCGACCGCGAGGTCGAGATCGTCATCATGACGGCGTACAGCGACAAGCCGCTGTCCGCCATCGTCGACGACATGGAGCGGCTCCACAAGCTGCTGTACATCCGGAAGCCGTTCGCCCGCGAGGAGCTTCAGCAGGTCACGCTGTCGCTCGTCGCCAAATGGAACGTCGAGCGGGCGCTCGCGACCGCGCGGCGGCGGCTCGCCGACGGCCGCCGGCGCCTGGAATCCCTGCTGGACGCCGCCGGAGACGCCATCGCGATGTACGACCGCGAGGGGCGGTTCGTCCTGGCCAACGCGCGTTACGGGCGGTTGATCGAGCTGCCGGCGGAGGAGTTGCGGACGACGCCCCGGGAGGCGGCCGTGGCGCGGTTCGCGGCGCGGTTTCCGACCGGCCCGGGTCCGGCCGCGGACGGCCCGGGCAGTGCCCGGGGCGGCGGGGGCGCCGTCGACCCGGGCGCGTCCGGCGTCGACCCGGCGCGGCGCAAGCCGGCGTTCCACCGGTCGACGCAGCCGGTCAGCGACGCCGAGGGGGCCGTGGTCGGCGACCTCGTCGTGTTCCGGGACGTTTCGGAGATCGGGATCGAGCAGTCGTAACGCCGGGTGCGGCAGGTTCCAGGTTCACCACGCGGAGTTTCACCGCGGGCTCCTGGGAGCCTCCGCCGGATAGGCTTGTCGTCGTCGCCCGCTTGGTGGCGACGGGCTCCGGGAGCGACGTTCATGCGCATCGGCATTCCCACCGAAATCAAGCCGGACGAGAGCCGGGTCGCGATCACGCCCGCCGGGGTGGCCGCGTTCCGCGCGCACGGCCACGATGTGCTCGTGCAGGCCGGGGCCGGACGGGGCAGCGCCATTTCGGACGGTGCCTACGCCGGCGCCGGGGCCGCCGTCGTCGAGGACGCCGGCGACGTCTGGGACCGGGCCGAGCTCGTCCTCAAGGTCAAGGAGCCCCTGGAGCCCGAGTTCGACCGCATGCGGCCGGGGCAGATCCTGTTCACCTATCTGCACCTCGCGGCGTCGAAGGCGTTGACCGGGCGGCTCCTCGACCGGCGGGTGGTGGGCATCGCCTACGAGACGGTCCAGCTCGCCGACGGGACCCTGCCCCTGCTCGTGCCGATGTCCGAGGTCGCGGGGCGGCTGGCGGTGCAGGCGGGCGCCGCGTCGCTCGAGCGGATCGCCGGGGGCAAGGGCATCCTGCTGCCCGGCGTCTCCGGCGTGCGCCGGGGCCGGGTGACCATCCTCGGGGCCGGCGTCGTCGGGCTGAACGCCTGCGTGGTCGGGGTCGGCTTCGGGGCCGACGTCACCGTCATCGACATCAACCCCCTGCGGCTCGCCTACGTGCGCGACGTGGTGCAGGGGCACGTGACCACGCTCATGTCGAACGCCGCGAACATCGAGGGCGCGGTGTGCGACGCCGACCTGGTGATCTGCGCGGTGCTCATCCCCGGCGCCCGCACGCCGCGGCTCGTCACCCGCCGGCACCTCGAACAGATGGAGGACGGTTCGGCCCTCGTCGACGTCGCGGTCGACCAGGGCGGCGGGGCGGAGACGAGCCGGCCCACGACCCATCACGAGCCGCGTTTCGTCGAGCACGGCGTGGTGCACTACTGCGTGTCGAACATGCCGGGGGCGGTGCCGCACACCTCGACCTACGCGCTGACCAACGCCACCATGGCCTACGCCCTCGCCATCGCCGACCACGGCTGGCGCGGGGCGGCCCGCGACCCCGTGCTCGCGGGCGGCGTCAACCTCGTCGACGGGCGCGTCACGCATCCCGCCGTCGCCGAGGCCCACGGCCTCGAGTGCGCGCCCCTCGACGCGTTGATCGGGGGAGGGTAGGGCCCGACCCGGCCGGCGACCCGACGGGCCCGGTGGCGGGCGCCGCGCCGGACGGACTGACGGGGAGGGGGAGGAGCCGATGGGGGACTACGTGCGCATCGGAGACGCCGCCGACGTGCCGCCGGGCAAGGTGCGGTGCGTGCGGCTCGCGGACAGGAAGGTCGCCGTGTTCAACGAGAACGGCGTCCTGCTCGCCTACGACGACTACTGCACCCACGTCGGCGGGCCCCTCACCGAGGGCACTTACGAGGACGGCGTGGTGACCTGCCTGTGGCACGGCGCCCAGTTCCGGGTCGCCGACGGCGCGCCCCTCACGCCGCCGGCCGGCGGCCGCCTGCGCGCCTATCCGCTCCGGGTCCGGGACGGCGCCGTCGAGATCGACCTGGGGGACTAGCCCGGAAATCGTCGCCTGCGGCTCCGATTGCCGCCCAACCAACCCTGCTAGGAGTCTGCACCGTTCTACGGCGCAGACTCCTAGCGGGGCTTTGCGGAAGCGCCGCCCGGCCCCGGGGCGTTCCTACGGCGGCTGTACGATGTCGTGAGGTCGGGGCGGGGAAGCGCGCTCGCCGCGGCGGAGGACCTCGGCGTCGAGGAGTTCCCGCCCGCGCGCGGCCGGCTCCGTCGCGGTGCGGGGTGATGGGGTCGACGTGGCGGAGTTCCCGCCCGCGTGCGGCCGGCTCCCGGCGCCGGAGATGCGTTGGCGGCTGTCCCGGTGCGGACACGCGGCCTACCGGTTCCCGCGCCGCCTGCGGGGGGACGGTGGACGGCTGAGACCTGCCGCCGCCCCTCGCGCCGCTTCCCGGTCCGTCGAGCCCGGGGTTTTCGGCGCTGTGCCGCGGACGTGCTACGTGTTAGGCTGGCGGCAGATGAATGCAGGAGGAACGGCGATGACGCGCCGCTTGCCGGGTCGCGTGGCGCGCGCGCCTGTCGCCGGAGCGGTGATCGGCGCCGTCGCGCTCGGCCTGGCGGCGTGCTCGGACTCGTTGCCGACGGGACCGAGCACCGTCGGCCTGCCCGCCGGCACCGCCGAACGGGACGCGCTGGTCGCCCTGTACAACACCGCCGGCGGTCCGAACTGGACCGACACCACGAACTGGCTCAGCGGCGAGCCGCTGAACACCTGGTACGGCGTCGAGGCCGAGAACGACCGCGTGACCAAGCTCGACCTCTGCGGTCCCGACGGCAACAACCTGCGCGGGACGATCGCGCCCGAACTCGGAGCCCTGACGAGCGCCGCGGACCTGCGCCTGTCCAACAACTTCCTGGCCGGGGGCATTCCGGCCACGCTGGGGCAGATGCGCAGTCTGGAAATACTGCGCCTGTCGAACAACGCGCTGAGCGGCGCCGTGCCGGTCCAGTTGGAGAACCTGGCCAACCTCGTCGAGCTGCGGCTGCATCAGAACCGGCTCACGGGCGAGCTGCCGCGGGGGCTGATGGACCTGTCCAACCTCAGGCGGCTGCGCATCGAGGACAACGCCGGGCTGTGCGCGCCGTCCGACCCCGACTTCCAGGCCTGGTTGGCGACGCTGGACGAGTTCGAGAGCGACTGCGATTCGCCGGCGCAGACGGCGTCGGCCGGCCTGTTTCAGCGCCCCCGATCCGGCGTCCGCGGGGCCTGCTAGCGGCTCGCCCCGCCCCCGATTCGGCCCGCACGGGGTGGCGCCGAGCCGGGGGGACGTCTCCGGGCGTGTAGAATGCCAGTCCGTCGCTTGCCGGGGTGGTTCCGGACGGGTAGCCAGCGTCACGGTTGATGGGCGCGGGCCGACGGCCCGCCGGATGCAGCGCCGGCGTCAGCAGGGAGGTGTGCGATGCGGGAGACAGGCATGGCGGCCGGCGCGGCCTTGGTCGGCGGAGCGTTCGTGATCGTCGCGGCCGTCGCCGGGGCGCAGGGGCCGGGCGCGAGCCGCGTGGGGCCGTTCGAGCATCTCGACGCTCCGCGAATCGCGCTGCCCGAGGACGCGGGCGAGGGCCCCATGCGGGAGCTCTGCCCCGACGTCACCGAGACGTGCCGGAAGTACTGGGAGTACACCGGCCACTTCGTCCGCAACGCGACGATTCCCGCCCGCCACCGCGAGCTGCTCATCCTGCGCACGGCCTGGTTGTCGCGGGGCGACTACATCTGGGGGCGGCACGACGTCATCGGGAAGGAGGCGGGGCTGACGGCGGAGGAGATCGGCCGGGTGACGGCCGGTCCGGACGCCGCCGGGTGGGACGGCTTCGAACGCGCCCTCCTGCGGGCGGCGGACGAGCTCCACGCCAGCCGGTTCATCTCCGACCCGACGTGGGACGCGCTGGCGGCGCGCTACACGGACGAGGAGCTCCGCGAGGTCGTATTGATTGTCGGCAACTACACGCAGTTGGCGATGTTCCAGAACGCGCTGGGCGCCCAGCTTCCGCCCGGCTTCGAGGGATTGCCGGCGGCCGGCGCCCGCTGAGGCGGAGGCCGCGGCGCCCGCGCGCCACGTCGCCGACGGAGCCGGTGCGCCCGGCTCCCGTCCCCGCGTGGAACGGGTGACGGACCGGCCGGGACGGACCGATGGCGGCGAAAGGCGATCGAAACACGAGCGGTGGCTGGTGGTCGCGTTGGACGCAGGCGCCCCAGGGCGTCGGGCTGCGCAAGGCGATCTTCCAGGTTCACCTGTGGACCGGCGTCGGCCTCGGGCTCTACATCGTCGTCATCTCCGCGACCGGCAGCGTGCTGGTCTATCGGAACGAACTGTACAGGTACTTCTCGCCGGAGCCCGTCGTCGTGGACGGCGCGGGCGCGTCACTGGGCGACGACGCCCTGGACCGCGCCGCCCGGCAGGCCTATCCCGGCTTCGAGGTGGCGGACGTCCGGCCGGGCGAGACCCCGAACCACGCCGTCGAGGTCACCCTGACGCGCGACGGCGACCGCATCCGGCGGCTCTTCGACCCGTTCACGGGCGAAGATCTGGGAGACCCCCTGCCGCTGGGCTACCGCGTATCCGCCTGGGTGCTGGACCTGCACGACAACCTCCTGGCGGGAGAGACGGGGCGGCGCGTGAACGGCGTCGGCGCGCTCTGCCTGCTCGCGATGTCGCTGACCGGCGCCGTGATCTGGTGGCCCGGCGCCCAGCGCTGGCGGCGCAGCCTCGTCGTCGATCCGCGGCGCCTCAACTGGAGCCTCCACAGCGCATTCGGCTTCTGGTTCTGGCCGTTCCTCGCGATGTGGGCGGTCACCGGGGCCTACCTGTCGTTCCCCGCCGCGTTCATGGCCGTCGTCGACTACCTCGAGCCGTTCGATCCGTCCGACCCGGTGGAGCGCTTCGGCGACCGGGTGATGTACTGGCTCGCCTACCTGCACTTCGGCCGCCTCGGCGGCCGCGGCATCCCCGGCTGCGGGGCGCTCTGCAATTCGACCACCAAGGCGATCTGGGCGCTGGTGGGGCTGGTGCCGCCGGTGCTGTTCGTCACCGGCGCCGTCATGTGGTGGAACCGCGTGGTGCGGCGGTGGCTGAAGCCCGCGCGCGGCATGACCGTCGGCGCGAACAGTCCGCCGGTAGGGTAAGATCAGGGCCGCGGAATACCGAGACGGGCGTCGTGGATGTGTTGACGGCGGTCGGGCCTTGTGCGCCGACCGCGGCCGCATGCGCTGAACGGAGAGTCGCCCCCGCTCTCGGACCGGGGCGACGCCATCGACGCCCCGGACTGCACGCGACGAAGTGAACCGGCCCTCGGCCTTCCATCCGGCGCCGGTCGACGCGCCGACCCATGACCGATTATCCGACCTCGAGCGACCGTCCACCCGGCGAGCCCGGCCCCGGATGCCGTTTCCCGTGCTTCCCGCCGGAACCGGAGCGCACGGGGGCCGAGGCCGGGTCTAGAGTACCCCGGCCCGGTACGGCGTTCGGCGAAGCGCCGGGCGGTCGGGGCCGACGGGCCGGCTTCGCCGCGTCGTTCGGGGGCCTGTCGTGATATGGGCCGTGTCGCCGACGCGGCGCCGGCCCGGCGAGCTGGTGACGCGCGGCGACGTGTGCCACCTGCACGCGGATCGCGAGTCGGCCGAGCGGTGCGGCGCCCTGCTCGGCGGGGTTCCGGATCTGGTCCGGCTCGAGAACCACACCGAGCGGGTGTACCGCGTGGTGTGGTCGCTGTCGGATGCCTCCGGCGGCCAGCTTCGACGGCGGAGCGACGTCTAGCCGTCGACCGTCAGTCGCCTGGCCGTCGACCGTCAGTCGCCGGCGGCGCGGCCCCGGGCCGTCCGCACGCCGGTGTCGGGTTCGCCTTCAGAAGAACTCTGCACGGAAGCCGAGACGGAGAGGAGACCCGTGGTGGAAGTGAACGCCGCCACCGCGGCGATGCCGCTCGGGATCGCGTTGGTCGCCGGATGCGCGACGAGCTGAACGCTGCTCGGCCTGCGGCCTGCGGATTCGCCGTCGGAGAACCGAAATGCAGATCCGGGATTCACTCTTCTTCAGCCAGCTCGTCGTCAGCCTCCGATCCAAGGACGTTGCAGCAGAGCTGGAATCACTCCGTGCCACGCTCGCCGACCCGCACTTCGACCAACAGCGCGACATCCTGAACCCGCTCTGCGACGAGCCGATGGACGTGTCCGCGGCGCCGACCCTAGAGCTTCCGGATACGGTCCTGTTCCCCGACGAGTTTGTGATGCTGACGGTGAGCCGGACGGACCCGCTGCTCCAGCTCATCGCGCAGGCCGACGCCGCGGTGCCGCAGGCCGGCCGGTCGCGCAAACCCGTCGTCAAGTACCGTCCCGCCGTGGTGGGGCAGGACGACCGGCCGCTCACGACCGTCGTCAAGTTCCGCCTCGGGTCGAGCCGGTCGCGCGAGGACGACAGGGGCGACCGCGCGCTTCACACGATCGGCACGGTCTCCGTCAACCCGCGGTACGACGGCGACGTGAGCCTGGACGTGCTGACGTGCGCCCGCGTGATCGGCGACCGGGGCGCAGCCGATCCGCCGGGCCGCAACCCCGCGTACCCCGTCTTCGGCGCCTGCGACGGCTACCTGGAACTGCGCGGGAACTTCGTCAAGCTGATCGAACAGTCCCGCAGCCTCGACGCCGTTCCGGCAAGCAACCTGCTGGACACGCTGGAGGCGATAGACCGCGTCGGGCGCGAGTACGACGACTGCCGCGGGCCGCTCGCGGACGACGAACCGGAAGACCGGGACGACGACGGGCACGAAGTCCCGGAGCGGCCCATCCGGTTTCTCGACGTGGCCGCCGACTTCATCGCGGTCAGCCTGATCAGGAGCATTCCGGATCTGGAGGTTCCGGTCGGCCTTCAGCAGGAGTGGCTGGAGACGCTCGACCCGTGCGCACGCATGCGGGCGTTGAACGCCTTCGTGGTCGAGGCCCTCGACGCCATGATGACGCCGGACGGCATCTACGAGCGTGCCCTGAGGGCCACGATCGAGCGCTACGCGCGCGTGCTGTCGTACCGCCGGGACGACGACGACTACCTGAGATCGGACGGCAACGAGTTTCTGCGGCAGAGACTCGATGATGCCCGGGCGCAGTTGGACGACCCGATCGCCAGGCTCCGCGGCAAGCTCGACACGTGCGGCATGCCCAGGGCGGTGCGGGCGCAGTTGAGGCCCGAGCTCGACCGCCTCTCGGACAAGACCGACGCGAAGACGATGGAGTACCTCCGGCGTCTGACCGACCTGCCGTGGACCGGCGGCAAGGCGGACACGTTCGATTTGGACCGCACCCGCAGGGCCCTCGACGCGCGGCACTTCGGACTCCGGGAAGCGAAGGATCGCATTCTGGAGTACCTGGTCGTGCGCCGCCGGAAGCGTGACGCGCGGGGACTGGTCCTCTGCTTCGTCGGACCGCCCGGCGTGGGCAAGTCGTCGCTGGCGGCGAGCATCGCCGAGGCGCTCGGCCGCCGGTTCGCGGACATGTCGTGCAACGGCATGCGGCAGGTCTCGGACGTGCGCGGCGACCACCGCACCTGGGCGGGCGCGCAGCCGGGGCGGATCATCCGGCAGTTGCAGAGTGTCGGGGCGAGAAACCCCGTGTTCGTGCTCGACGAGATCGACAAGGTGGGGGAGGCTGCGGGCGAGGCGCTGCTCGACGCCCTCGATCCCACGCGGAACGCGGCGTTTCACGACCTCTATCTGGAAGTGCCGTTCGATCTGTCGCAGGTGTTCTTCATCGCCACCGCGAACGTGCCCGGCCGGATTCCGACGGCGCTGCGCAACCGCCTGGAGGTGATCAGGATCGCCGGCTACTCGGAGGCCGACAAGCTGGAGATCGCGAAGCGGATTCTCGTGCCGGCCCGGGTTCGGGACCACGGGCTGACGAACGACCTGATCGTGTTCGAGGGCGCGGCGCTGAAGAAGATCATCAGCGACCACGCGTACGAAATGGGCATACGCGGCCTCGACCGCGCGGTCGCGGCCTTGTGCAGGAGGGCGGCCCTGCGGCTGGACACGGCGGGCGGCCGCGCCCCCGCGAGGGTCGAGGTCACCGAGAAGATGATTCGCGACGTGCTGGGCGCGCGGACCGGCCACGGCGAGAGCCTGCCCGACGTCGAGCGGCTCCGGGCGGTGTTCGAACTCGGCGACCTGCCGCCGGAAGCGCGGCGGCAGGGGAGGCGCGAGCTGGAACTGATGTCGGCGAACTCGCCGGGCGATTCCGATTACAACCACCGCCTCACCTATCTGCGATGGCTGGCCGGGCTGCCGTGGAACGCGCGCGACGAGGCGCGGATCGACCTGCCGCGCACCAGGAAGCTGCTCGACGAGAGGCACTGCGGGCTCGCAACGGCAAAGGAGCGGGTTCTGGAGTACCTGGCCGCGCGCAAGCTCGGCGGCGGCGCGAAGGGATCGATTCTCTGTTTCATCGGTCCGCCCGGCGTCGGCAAGACCTCGCTCGCCCGCAGCATCGCCGACGCGATGGGCCGAAAGCTCGCCGCGATTTCGTGCGGCGGCCTGAGCGACGAGACGGAGTTGCGCGGACACAACCGCACGTGGACCGGCGCACAGCCGGGCCGAATCGTACGCGAACTGGTCGGCATCGGGGTGAAGAACCCGGTGCTGATGCTGGACGAGATCGACAAGATGCAGCGGACCGCGCGCAGCGCCGGCGACCCGGCGTCGGCGTTGCTCGAGGTGCTCGACCCGGTGCAGAACAACAGGTTCGTCGACCACTACGTCGAGGTGCCGTTCGACCTGTCGGAAGTGTTCTTCGTCGCCACCGCCAACGTCCGGGACATGATTCCGGCCCCGCTCGAGAATCGCCTGGAGGTGATCGAGCTACCGGGCTACGGCGAAGACGAGAAGTTCCGGATCGCCGAGTCGCATCTGGTCGGGCGGCAGCTCGCCGAGAACGGGCTGACCGCCGCGCAAATCCGTTTCACCGATGCGGCGCTGCACGCCCTGATTGGCGGCTACACGCGCGAGGCCGGGGTGCGCGACCTTGAACGCCGGATCGGCGCCGTCTGCCGCAAGGTGGCCTTGCGGCGGGCGGAGGGCGACGAATCGCCGGTCGAGATCACGGACCGGGCGGTCGCCGACCTGCTGGGCGCGTCGCAGGGCTTCGACGCGGCCGTGTCCGACCGCATGGGGCGCCCCGGCGTGGCGCTGGGACTGTCGGTGACGGCGTCGGGCGGCAACGTGCTGTTCGTCGAAGCGCGCCGGATGCGCGGCGCCGGCGCGTTGACCCTGACCGGACAGCTCGGCGACGTGATGAGGGAGTCGGCGCTCGCGGCGCTGTCGTGGGTACGCGCCAACGCCGCCCGTTACGGCATCGACCCGGCGTTCTACGAGAAGACCGAAGTGCACCTGCACGTGCCGGCGGGCGCCGTTCCGAAGGACGGACCGTCGGCCGGCGTGACGATGGCTGCCGCGCTGGTCTCCGAGCTCGCCGGCCGCACCGTGCGCGCCGACGTCGCCATGACCGGCGAGATCACGCTCTCGGGGAACGTGCTCGCCGTCGGCGGCATCAGGGACAAGGTACTGGCCGCTCGCCGCGCCGGGGTGGCGCGGGCGATCCTCCCGAAGCAGAACCAGAGCCGGGTCGAGGACGATCTCGGCGACGACCTGCGGCGCGAGATCGGCGTGCAGTACGTGTCGACGATCGACGAGGCTCTCGACCTGGTGCTGTCGCCACCGCTGGCGCGAAAGAAAAACGGGTAAAATGTATACGCGTCGGCCCGGCGCAACGGCCGGTCGACGCAGGCCATCGACCACGTAAAGGGTGGGCTCCGCGCCGCCCGTCAACGTTCCCGTCCGACGTCTGTGCGCTCCCGATCGGCGGCGCCCCGTTCCGCCGGCATCCGCGCGCGTTCGAGGGGCGGCCGATGCGCCGCCGCCGACGGGGGCGTGTCCGTCAGGTCCGTCGACACGCCGGCCCTGGCCAATTCGCTCCGCACCAGCTCGCCCACCGTGTCCCGGATCTGATCGACAACCGACGCGGTGATCCGCTCGATCGTGCGCTCGCGATGCGTCTGGAGGATCAGCCGCTGTTCGGGGTTCATGAGCAACTCGGCGAGATCCACGTCGAGAACGCGCGCGATGCGCCGCAGCGTGCGGGTGTCCGTCTCCCCCCCGTGCCGGATTATCGACGTCAACGTGTTCGGACGCAGTCGCGCCGCACTCGCCAACTGCTTCTGCGTCCATCCGCGTTCCTGCAGAAGGGCGGCGATCGCGGCTCCCCATCTGGTGTGCGGCACGACACGATTGTATGCCGGATGGCTCCCCATAAGTCCATGTTCTGCAAGTAGTTGCAGGATAATATCGTTACACCGATAAAATCGCTTGACCCTAGAATCGCTCACGCGGTATCGTAGGTCCGCGCAGGCGCTGCACCGCCCTGTTCGCGACCTGCAGCGAAGGGAGTGAGGCTTGAGTGTGGCAAGTAGGTCCGCCGGAACGCGGGCACGATGGCCGACGATGTGCGACCGGTCGCATCAACTCCGGGGGTGTCGTGTGGAACCCCGCCACCGCTATGGAAGACGCGTGGATCCGTCGGGCCAGGATGTCGCCTTGAGCAAGCGCCTTATCTCACCCGTTTGGACGGCGCGGACCGCCCGCAGGTTCTACACGAATCAGTCCGGAGATCGTCACTAAACCGAATCGCGCCCACATCGCGCCCACAAGGAGCACACCATGCCCGCTACTTCGCGAACCCTGCTCGCGCTCTCGACGCCAGTGCTCCTCTTCGGCGCAACGTCCGCATACGCCCAGCTCTCGGCGGCCCCGGGAACCCCGGCAAGACCACCGACGCCATTGTTCGGTCCTGCCGCCTCCCCTATTGCATTTGCGCCGGCACCGTTCAACCTGCCGCAGGCGCCCGGTGACGCCGCGCGGCCGATCTTTCATCCCGCCCCCATTGCGTCCGCCACCATCTCGGCTTCCCGGGGCCTCAACGCTCCCGTCGTGGCCGAGCCAATCTTCGAGCCGCGCTCGCTGCCCCTGACGTCCGCCCAGTCCGCCGACGGATACGACGAATGGCGGGCGCGAATGGATGCGGCTAGATCGAAGCGCCGAAGAGGCATAATCCTGACCGCTGGCGGGATCTTGGGCGGGCCTCTCGTCGCTGGCACCGTCTTCGCCGCATCGTCCAACGAAACGGGAGCGCGCGCTGCCCAGATGGTCACCCTGGCCGGCCTCGGTGCAGGAGTCTGGGGCGTCTTCCAGTGGATAGGCGGTCATTCGGAAATTGGTGAACTGGAGCTCGAGGGTCGCCGGGAAGGCTATGTATCCATTACCCCGGTTCCCGGCGGCGCGGCCGGCACTCTGGCGCTCTCGTTCTAGCGGGGCTGCCTCAGGTGTACGGGAGCGATGGAGCAGGATCTCAACAACGCCGCTTGACCAGAGTGAGGGCCGCTGTTGGCGGTCTGCGGGTGGCCCGGGATATTGCGGGGATATTGCGGCGCGACACTACGTCATGGCATCCAGGCAGGGGATGGCGCCGGACCCGCGGAGTCAAGGGCGCTCAGCGTCTTGATGTTGCGCTAGTCTGGCAGGATGGGTGACGGATGACGTCCTTCGGTCGGGGTGGCGGCACGGCTCTGGGCGACGTAACGGCGCGTTCGACGACCGCCCGTAGGGCGACACAGTCGACGTGCTTCATGTCTGCGCTGGGTCCACTCGCCGGTTTGGGCCTACTACTGGTAGCAGGTCTGGCGGGCTGTAGGTCCGCGGACGAACTCATACCGGCGCGCTGTCTGCCCGGAGAAGACCCGGGAGCCAAGGTGGGCCTCGGCGACGCCAGCGCCCTCGGCGTGTACCTCGACGTGTCGCAGTCGTCGACAAACTTCGGCCGGGCCGGGGGCGAATCCGCTTATCGCGACATGATCGCCTGGCTGCTGGAGCTTCGCTCGGAGTTCAGTGAGGCGCGGAGCTACGGTTTCGCCGAGCGGATAGCCGAGATCGACGGGGACGTCTTCGTGCGGGCGGCCCGTGGCGAGGTGAATCCTTGTCGCGGTTGCGGGTTCCGTGAGTCGCGGCTGGACGATGTGCTCGCCCAGGTGGCCGCGGCTGAATCGCCCGCGTTCCTCGACGTGGTGATTACCGATCTCTGGCTCGACAACTCGGAGATGATCGGCAGTGCCCGGCTGGCTCTTCAGGGACCGATCCGCAGCATCCTGGCCGGCGGTCGGGCAATCGGGATCCACGGCGTCGCCGCGCCCTACACCGGTCAAGTGTACGACGTGCCGGGTGTCGGCGGCGCTTCGACGATTCCCGCGGGCCGCGTCCGGGAGCGTCCGCTGTTCGTCCTCGTGATCGGCCCTCCGGGCCAAGTCGGAGCCATGGCGCAGCGCCTCGCCAGCGAGGTCTTCGTGGACATGGCGATGGCCGAGCACCGCTTCACGCTCTTCACGCCCAGACTGGCCGCCACCGGACCCACACGGCACCGGCTGGTGCCCACGAGTGCCGCCGTTGGGCGCGCCTACATACTGGCGATCGAGGGCGCAGACGTGCCCGGGTTCCTGATCGACCGGCGTGAGGTCGACTTGGCGGCCCCTGCCGATGGAGACGGCGTGGAGGCCGGACCGGCTTTGGCTGCACCGATTGCCGTCACGGAGCCCGCCGTGCCTGCGCCCGCGGCATACGACCTTGGCGTGCAGGCGTGGACGCTGGTGCCGCCGGAGCCGTCCGCGGCCTGCGATGCCGAAGCCTGGGTGCCGTTCGACGTGGGAGGGGCGCTGCAGGTCACGACGGGCGCGGGTGGTGCCGTGATCAGTCTGGACGTTTCGCACCCGGATCTCCTCGCCCTCCGACCCGGCGAGATAGCCATCATTAGGTATCAGGCGACGGTCGGCAATCTGGAGCCGGATGGGACCCGTACCGACTGGCTCGACGAGTGGGGCTTCGACGCCGAGGATGCGCGAGCCCTCGTGGCCGACCCACCATCGCTATTTCCCGCACTCAACCTGGCGGAGTTCGGGCGTCTCCTCACACGTGCGATGGAGGAGCAGGTGACGGGCGAAACGGTCGCCAGGGGCAGTGTTCTGCTCTCGGCAAGGTAGGGACATGGACCGTGCGTTGAAGCTCCTGATCGTGCCGAGCGTGCTGGGATTCCTGGTGGCGGCCGTCCTCGGGTTGCTGCTGGCCGAACTCTGGCAGGCGGCGGCGATCGGTGTGGAGGCTCTGAACGGAGCCGTGTACGACCGCGCGATGGAGGATCGGGTCTACCACGACCGAATCATGGAAGCGGTGAGCGGCGCAACGGACGCGATGCTGCTCGTCGTGGCAGGCATCGTGTGGGTCTTCGCGACGGGGTGGTTCCTTTCCTGCTGGAGGACGCCCGTCGCCGAGGTCGGCGCGGTGCGCGGTCTGCGGTCGCGCTGGGGGATGGACCTGCCTGCTGGGGTTGCTCGCCGGTCTTGCGGCGGCCGGCTACGTCGCCGTACTGGGCTCGCAACTCGCGACGCTGATCGCGCTGCGGCCGCTGCTGTACACCTTCCTCTTCCTGGTGCCGTTCTTCACGGTGATCTACTACGCGGCGGCCGTTCTCGGCACCCACCGGGTCTACCTTGCGGCCATTCCGTGGAGCAGATGGCGATCGTGGTGAATCTCATTCTCGGCCTGGGCGGGACCGGAGCGAAGGTCGTCGAGTCGTTCGTTCATCTCTGCGCCAGCGGTCTCGGCCCGCCCCCGGGCCGCGGTGGCCTTCATCGACCAGGACCGGTCGAACGGCAATACGTTGCGGGCTCGCACCACGCTCGCCCGGTACGCCGCGGCGCACGAGGTGTTGCGGACGGCGGGAGGCGAGCACCCCGAGCCGGCCTGCAGCCTGCTCCGCACCAGACTCGATCCCCACCCAGACGCCGGCGACCCCGACGGTTGCCACTGGGTGCCGCAGAGCGAGAGCGATGTGAACCTCGCCGGCCTCATCAGCTACAGCCTGATGCGCCAAGAGAGCTCCCGGGGATTGGCGCGCGCGCTCTTCCGAGACGAGCACGAGTTGCGCATGCATCTGAACGAGGGCTATCGGGGACGGCCCCACGTAGGGTCGGCGGCCCTGCTAATGCGGCTGGAGGGCGATGGGTTCTGGCGTTCCCTCGACGAGGTAGTGCGCAACGCCAAGGAGGAAGTAAGGGTCTTTCTCTGCGGCTCGGCGTTCGGGGGCACCGGCGCCGCCGTCCTTCCCACGCTGGCTCGGCGGCTGCGCCAAGTGGCGGCCGCGGTACAACGACCGTTGCGTACGGGCGCGGTGCTGATGCTGCCGTACTTCACATTCGCGCCGCCGGAGGACCGGGAGGCGAACGTCGCCGCCGGTCACGAACTGCTGCTGCAGTCACAGTCCGCCCTGCAGTACTACCATGACGAGATGGAGTTCGGAGGGCGTCCCTACAGCTTCGACGATCTTTATTTCGTCGGGTGGGACCCCGCGATCGAACTGAACTACCATTCCGCCGGCGCGGCGACTCAAGCGAATCCGCCGCTGGCGCCGGAGCTGTTCGGCGCGCTGGCGGCGGCGAGGTTCTTTCAGGAGGAACGTCGCCCGATCCGGGGCTCGGGCGGCGAGGAACGGCCCGCCCTGCACGTGATCGCGCGTGGCAGCGGCAGCCGCCTCGGACTGGCAAGACCTGCCCTCCGCACGGGGCGACCAGGCGACTTCGACGGCTTACGCCGCGTGGCTGCGGTTCTGTGCGCTGTGGCACTTCAACTACGTCCGGGCGTTCGGACGAGACCGGCCGGCGGGCGCCGCGGACGAGGCGTGGTATCGCAACGTGGTCGGCGATTCGCAGCCGGATCAGTCGATCCGCGAATTCAGCGAGTACGTGTCGACGGCGTTGCGGTACGCGGCCGCCATGTCGGCGTTCTCGACCTGGGGCGGAGACGACGCCGATGCGGGGTTCGATCTCTGGACTCACGGTCCGCTGGCCGCCGTGAACCGTACGAACCCGCCCGCCGAGCCCGAACTGGATCGGGGTACGCTGGCCGCCGGGCTGGGGGACTTCGTGAGTCTGGTCCGGGGCTACGGCGACGCGCCGGACGCCGCTGACATCTACTGGACCATTTCGCAGAAGTCGTCTCCGTCGACGCGGGGGCTTTGGCCCCTAGTGGCGCTTCTGCACGGCTCCGCGGGCCCGTAGGCCTGCCTACCGGAGTATCCAAACGGTGCCCGGACGATTGAGCCTGCCCAAGCTGCGGAACGACCATCGCCTCCAGAGTCCCGCCGAGAATGGCGTTTGGTCCTCGCCCGGTCAACTGAACGATCTGGCGGCCGCTCTCGCGGTGGAGGCGGCCGCGATGAGGCTGCGCGAGATCAAGTCGGTTCCCCACACCTGGGGCCACGTGATCGTGTTCGAGAGCGCCCTCCTCAACGAGCGGCACCCGGGGCACGACGACGCCGAGGGGCAGTGGCGGGCGCTGCTGGCGATGCTCGCGCTCCGGAATCGGCCTGGGTCCGGGGTCCGGACCGGAGTGGTGAGCTTCGATGGGGCCGCCGGCGAGCAGGAAGCCGCTCAGGCGTTCGCGCAGGTGGTCGGGCAGGAGAAGCTGCAGCCGAAGCTTGACGGAGAGTCGGCCTGGAACACCATCCACCTGCTGTATGCGCAAGCCGGGGCGGTGCGGGAGAGCGAGTCTGGCGTGCTGGTCGGGATGCTCTCGCCTTCGACCATCGTGGCGCCCGCACGCGACTTCGCCGGGGATGGTCGTCTGGACCAGTTCTGGGCCCGGCATGGGCTGCGCGACCCCCTGGCCTGCGATGCGGAGCTCAGTCCTGACGAGCTGGAGGTGTGCCGACTGTTCGCAACGCATCTCCGCAACGCCGTCCTGAAGCAGGAGGTCGTGCGGGATCCCGGGGTCGCCAACGCCGTCGCCGGCCTGCTGGAGTCCTTCGCTGCACACCTCGACGACGCGGGAGCCGAGCACCACATCGCCACGTGGACCGAGAAGAATCTGGGCGACTTGGTGGTCCGAAACCCGAGAGGGCTGTACCAGGCGGTCAACTCGGTGTGGGAAGACGACGGTACGGCGGCCGAGGTCACGGACCTGAGCCTCGGCGCGATACGCCTCGACGAGCAGACCGCCATCAGGGTCGTCCTGGCCGACAGGCGGTGTGCCGATACCCTGAACCGCCGGCCGGAGCACGTTTCTCTGTTCGGTCAGCGGACGCTCGCCGATCTGCCGAAACCCGCGGCGGACGGCGCGCCGACGCCGATTCCCGAGTACCTTCAGGCGGAGGCGGCGGCCAACGGCATCCTGCTGGTGGGGCCGGGCGACCTACTCGCCGATTGCCTGACGACCCTGAAGCAGTTCGATGCCGCGCCCCATCCGGAGCCGTTGCGGAAGAAGCTGTTGCCGGTCAAGCCCGTCGCCCTCCTGTTGTTCCGCGGCCTCGATGAACTCGCGCGCCGCCTCGATCTCCTGGGCAGTCCGTCACAGCCGCGGGTGGGGCTTCGGGTGACCGTGACCGATCGCAGGAACCGAAGGTACGACCACGCCGTCAGCCGCGTGTATGGCGAGGGTGCGACGGGCGCGCTCGAGAGCGCCTACGCTCCCGCCGCCCTCGCCGCGTGGCCCGACTTTCGAGCGCCGTCCGCGCGCGACGCCGCCGACGGGGAAGAAGTACCCGAGTGGAAGTGGAACTACCTCTTCGCCAGCACCAACGTCAGCCGTTCGCCGCTGGAACGCTCGGTCGTGGCGACGACCGGCGTGTCGCGCAGCATCCTACTCCGCGACCTCCGCCGGACGGACCTCGGTGCGGGCGCGGCGTACGTGGAGCACTGCCGGCAGCGGCTGGCGGCGTGGAGCAGCGCGGAGGGGCCCTGGCCCGGAATGAGCGGCACCGTGGACGACGACGGAACCCCGTGGTTCGAGTGGCTGCGGATGGGCAGCGACCGCGGCCAGAATCCGCACGAGAAGAGCCTGCAGCGCAGCGACGGAGCCTTCGACGCCGCGTTGTTTAGACTCCCGTCGGCCGACGGTTCGGCGTACGCCGGCCTCGGCATCCTGCCGCCTGCGCGTGACGTTCAGACGCAGGACGCCGCCGCCGGCGGTACGGCGCACATCGCCTGCGACTTCGGCACGAGCAACACCATTGTGTACTGCAAGCGCGGGGTAGGCAAGGCCGAGGCGCTTCCCTTCCGTCCTCGGTTGCGCAGGTTCAACGACTATAGGGAAGACGGACGGAAGAGCGTCGACAAGGAGGCCGAGTACACGGAGTTCATGCCCACCGTGACCGTCGACCAGCCGTTCGCGACCGTCATGCAGCTACGACGCGCGGAGGGCGTGGCAGACCTCGCCACCGAGTGGACCAGGGCCGGGCAGCCCGCGCTGTGGCGTGACCATGCGTTTCTTCGATCCGGACGTGCTGTATCTGACGGAGAGCCTGCTGTCCGGCAAGGGCAACGCCAACCTCGTCTTCGACCTGAAGTGGGGAACGGACCCGGAGGCGCGCGCGCGCATGGCCCGGTATCTCCGCCACATCACCATCCCTCAGCCTCGCCGAGGTCATCGGACAAGCGCGACGTGCCGGCCCCGAGCGCCCGTGCAGTGGCACTTCTCCTATCCGATCTCGATGCCTGATGCGGCGGCGTACCGACGAGTGATCGAGACGGAGTCGCTCGACA
>CAXXTG010000242.1:0-11429 GCA_963666855.2 Vicinamibacterales bacterium | reverse complement strand
CGCCGACCTGCCCCCGCCGGTCCCGTTCATCGACGTCGACCAGTGGGAGATCGGGCAGCCCGACCTGATCGTGTCGTCGCCGAGCTTCGAGGTGGCGGGCGACGCCCCCGACTGGTGGGGATCGATCGGCGAAGTGCCGACGGGGCTGACCGAGGACCGCTACGTCGCCGCGATGGAGTACAAGGAGGTCACCGAGCACGAGCGTGGGCGAGACCCGGAACACCGTCGGCGGCCTCTTCGTAGTGCACCACGCCACCCTCGGCGTCACCGACCCGAACCCCGACGAGAACGAGGACGATCCGCTGGCCGCGCAGCGCCGCTGGCCGACCCACGAGGTCGGGGCGCAACGCCGACGTCTTCGACCCCGAGGCGGGCAAGATCATGAAGGCGGGGTCGAAGCTGCAGTTCAACTCGATGCACCTGCACGCGAACGGGGCGGACACGCGGGCCCACCTCGACGTGGGGTTCAAGTTCCATCCCCGCGGCTACGAGCCGACCCGGAAGTGGGTGAGGATGTCGTTCGGCAACGGCGTCGACCTCGACATCGAGGCGATGGACCCCGACCAGCAGGCCGAGGCGTACTTCACCCTGCCCGAGAACACGCTGATCACGATCTTCGAGCCCCACATGCACGCGCCCGGCGTGCGGATGTGCCTCGACGCCATCTGGGGGCACAACGTCCAGACCCTGAACTGCGCCGGCTACGACCACAGTTGGGTGCGGGTCTACAACTACGCCGACGACGCGGCGCCGCTGCTGCCGAAGGGCGCCATCCTCCGCATGACCGGCTACTTCAACAACTCGCCGTCGAACCCCAACGTGCCCGATCCGCGCAACTGGTCGGGGGGCGGACACCGCTCGGTCGACCAGATGTTCATCAACCTGATGCGCGGGGTCTACCTGACCGACGAGGAGTTCGCGGCCGAGATGGCCAAGCGGCGCGAGTCCCTCGGGCTCGCCGACGGCGAGGTCATCCTCGGCTGCCCGCTCTGCGGAACGGTGGTCGCGGCACCGGCCGAGAACGCCGGAGGCGGACAGTGAGAGCCGCGCCGAGCGGTGCCGGGGGCCGTCTCCCCGCGATCGCCGTCCTGTTCGCCGTCCTGCTCGTCGGCCCGGCCGTACAGGATGCCGGCGCCCAAGGTCCCCGGCGGGCGTACGACTTCGGCCAGGAGGTCGTGCCCGCCTACGAGGGCTGGGAGCAGAACGCGGACGGCTCGTTCAACCTGGTGTTCGGGACGATGAACCGGAACTGGGAGGAGGAGCTGCACATCCCCATCGGCTCCGACAACAACATCGAGCCCGGCGGGCCCGACCAGGGGCAGCCGACGTGGTTCCTGCCTCGGCGGAACCGGTTCCTCTTCCGCATCCGGGTCCCGGCCGACTTCGGCGGCCGGGAGCTGGTGTGGACCCTCACCAGCCACGGCGAGACGAAGCGCGCCTACGGCACGCTGAAGCCCGACTATTACATGGACAACAACGTCCGCATGGCGAACAACGGGGCGGGCGTTTCCGGTGAGCTGTTCAAGAACGCGGCCCCGACGCTCGAGGTGCACGGCGGGTCGACCCGCACCGTGAAGGCGAACGAGCCGGTCACCCTGACCGCCGTCGCGCGCGACGAGGACGAACTGCCGAGGCGGCGGGGCATGCGCCCCGTCGACCCGGGCCGCCCCACGAGCCTGACGCCGATCGCCGCGACGGGCCTCCGGCTGTCGTGGTTCGTGTACCGGGGAGCGGCGCCGGTGACCTTCGACCCGGTGCAGACCAAGGTGTGGGAGGACACGCGGGCCAACTCGAACTCGCCGTGGGGCGCGGGATGGGAGACGCCCGATCCGCCTCCCGGCAACGAGTGGGTGGTGCGGGCGACCTTCACGGAGCCCGGCACCTACGTGCTGCGGTGCATCGCCCACGACGGGGGGCTGGCGACCTACGAGGACGTCACGTTCGTGGCGACGGAGTGAAGCGGGCCGGCCGGTGGCGCCCGGCCGCGCCGCGTGCATCGCCCACGGCGGGGGCTGGCGACCTACGAGGACGTCGCGTTCGTGGCGACGGCGTGAAGCGGGCCGGCTGGTAAGCGTCCCGCCGGCGAAGTCGGCGGGTCGCTTCGCAGCGCGAGGATGCCCGCGAAGCGGGAAGAAGGGCCCTCTGGAATACCCGGCGAACCACTGATGCGGGACGCCAGCCCGCACCGGGAGGCCCCGCCCGCCGTCGGCGCCAGCACGCGCAGCCCGTGCGCGGCCTGCATGCGCCGGAGGGCGGACGCGCGGAGGTTGCGGCCGCCGCCGTTCCCCGCCGCGACGGCCGGCGGGAGGCAGCGGAGGTGCAGGCCGCAACGCACGAAGCGGACGATTCCGGTCGCGCCGAGCAGGTGCGCGCCGGCCACCAGGGCGGCCTGGTCGAGGGCGACGCCGCCGACCGTCCTGCCCATCAGATCTTGCACGCAGGGTTCCAGCCTGAGCCAGTTGCGCGCGGTGAACTGCAGCATGGCGGTATCCTGCGCGCGGCGGTTCCGCTGGAACTCGCGGTCGGAGTCGATACCCCACGGGTTGTCCAGCCAGCCGCCGTCGGCGTTCTTGAGCCCGGCGTCCATCAGGGCGGCGTCGGTCATCTGGTAACAGCCGACGGCCGAGCCCCGGGCGGGTCGGGCGAAGCAGTCTCCGCCGGTCTCGACCTCCTCCACCAGGGCGAGATACCGGAGGAAGTCGGCGCCGCGCCACCGTCCCGCCGAGTCGGGATAGGCGGGACGGGCGTCGGCGCGCGCGTCGACTAGGGGCCCGGACGCCAGGGGGAACGGCCGCGGAACGGGTACGCCCGAGCGCGCCCCCCCGCACGCCGCCGCGACGAGGGCGAGCGCCGCCGCGATCGCGGACGCCGCCGGCCGCGCCGTCACCGCCATGATCGCGGCACCATCCGCCCGCAGCCGCACACGGCTCCTCCGCGGACCCTGCGCGGAGCCATCCCCCGCCGGCGCTCGATGGCCGGCTCCCGCCGCGTCGCATCGATGAGCCCTTCGGCACTCGTGAGCCACGGTCCGATGTTGAACATCAGACTGTCTATCGACCGATCGACCTGCTCTGGCCAGTTCCCCAGCCGGCGCGGTGACGCGCCACCGCCCCAAGACACTGACGGAATTGCCTTTGCCACGCGCCAAGCGCAGGAAGTCGCAGAAAACGGGCTGCGTGCCAGCGACGCTGGCGACTCTATTTCGACCACCGTCCCAGCTCGTCGGCCGGAGGCCGTGGACCCCAATACGCCGGCACGATCGCCCTCGCCGCGGCGGCACACCTCCTGTCCACGCGGGAGTTCACGGACCGCTTTGACCGGTGAACCGGGCCTCCATTTTGCGCCGCGCCTGGACGGCCATCAGGTTCGGATCGATCTCCACGTCGCCCCACCCGACGACCCCGCCCGCCACGACCGCCCGCTTCAGCGGCACCCCGTGGGCGAGGCCGATCGGCAGCGCCCCGCGGTCGAGCGACGCCCGCGCCGGCAGCAGTTTGCCGTAGACGGTGAACCCGCCCTCGCCGTCGAGCGTCTCCCCCGCCGCGAGGTCGCGCTTCGCGGTCGCGACGGCGTCGCCGACGAAGCCGCGCGCGGCGCCGGTCGGCTTCCCGAGCAGCCCGGCCGCGAGAATCGACACGTTCAGCTCGAGCCCGATGAGGTGGAACGGCTTGTACATCGCCGAGTACCGGCCCGTCGCGTCGGTGTTCATGCCGTACTGCCGGAAGCAGCCCGCGGTGTAGTCGTTGGGCGCCTCGACGACGACGTAGACGCCCCAGCGCAGGTCGCCGGGAACCGGCCGCCCGTCGCGCTCGAGCGACGACACCACCTCGACCTGCCCCTTGTGGTGGAGCTGGCCCCCGGCCCCGGCCGGCCGCAGCACGTGGGCGAGGTCGTCCCGGCCGCAGGGCGGGAACCGCAGGCCGTCGGGCGGCGGGGCAAGGCCCGTGGCATTGGCGATGGCGGCCATCTCGATGGCCGACTTCGTTCCGTCGAGGAACGAGTTGAACATGCGGCTGTTCATGCCCGCCGTCCGCGCCTCCTCCGCGGTGAGCCCGTAGTGGTCCCACACCGTGTCCGGCGTCGAGGCGTGGTACGACGGCAGGTACTTCGTGCCCTTTCCGGCCGCCACCACGTCGAAGCCGCACGCGCGCGCCCACTCGACGAGCTCGCAGGTCAGGGCCGGCTGATCGCCGTAGGCCATCGTGTAGACGACGCCCGCCTCGCGGGCCTCGGCCGCGAGCAGCGGCCCCGCCAGCACGTCGGCCTCGACGTTCACCATCACCACGTGCCGCCCCGCCGCGCACGCCGCGCGCGCGTGCGCGATGCCCGCCGCGGGGTCGCCGGTCGCCTCGACGACGATGTCGACGGCGTCGTCGCGCACCATCTCAAGCGCGTCGTCCGTGAACCGCGTCGCCGCTATGCGCGCGTCGTCCCAGCCGACGGCGCGGCACGCGGCGCGCGCGCGGTCCGGATCGAGGTCCGCGATGGCGCGCACCTCCAGGCCGGTGGTCGACGGGACCTGGCTCAGGAACATCGAGCCGAACTTGCCGGCGCCAATCAGGCCGACCCGCACCGGTCGGCCGGCGTCGGCGCGCGCGCGCAACTCTTCCCAGAGATACATCGCGCCCCCGTTCAGACCGCCGCGCCCGCGCGCACGAGCTCGGTCAGGCAGTCGTCGGCCAGCGGCTCGATCGGCGCGAAGTCGCGGTGGGCGATCCACGCCGCGCGCTTGAACCGGCGGATGTGGTTGTCGACGTGGCACAGCGAGAGGTAGACGATGCTGCGGCCGAACGGGCTGATGTTCGGCGGGCTCGCGTGCACCAGGGTCGAGGCGAAGACGATGATGCTGCCCGGCGGCCCCGTCGGGGCCACGCAGCCGCCCCGCTCCGCGAGCCGGGTCACGGTGGCGCGGTCGAGCGTCCAAAGCGGATAGCTCGTCGTCTCGAGGTCGTGGCCGGCCTCGAACACCCCCTGGCGGTGGCTCCCCGGCAGGAACAGCAGCGGCCCGTTGGCCGCGGTCACCTCGTCGAGGAACACCGCGATGTTCATGGCCCGCGGCTCGGGCATCTCGTCGTCGCGGTGCCACGTGCCGAAGTCCTGGTGCCACTGCCACACCTCGCCGTCGAACGCGGCCTTGGCGTTCACCTTGTACTGGTGCATGTACACGGGGCCGCCGACGAGCTGCATCACCGGCTCGACGAGGCGCGGGTGGCGCCCGAGGCGGCGGAACGCCTCGTTGTAGGTGTGGGCCGCGAACGCGGTGCGGGCGACGCCGCTCGACTCGCGCCACACCTCTTGGCGGTCGAGGGCGTAGACCTCGTCGGCGGCGGCCCGCAGCACCGCCGCCTCGTCGGCCGAGAACCGCGAGGGGAAGAACAGGTAGCCCTGCTCGTCGAACCGTCCGATCTCCTCGGGGGTCAGCTTCATGGCAGCTCCTCCTGGGATGTTCGCCTACACTCTACCCAAGCCACGGCCGAGCCGTCACGCCGCTCACCGTACAGGCAGTTCCATGTGATCTCCGATGCCGGCGCCGGCGGTCAGCGCGGGAATGCGGCGTCAGGCAAGACGGCGCGATCCGCCGGTCGCGGTTCAGTTGGCAGAGCTGGAAGAACTGCTCCCGGCTCATGTCGATGGCGGGGACCATGTGCAGCTCGAGGGCCGCCGGGCCGGGCCGCCGCTGGAGGACCACCATGACCTCAGGCTACCGCGCGAGACTCGCGCGAATCAACGGAGCCGGACCCGCCCGCGGGCGGGCGCCCCACGGAGGCCGGGCCACATGGCGCGCGACCCTGACGCCATCCCCGTCAACGGGCCGCTCCGCCGGTCGCGGCGACGAGCCTCGCGGCGACGGTGGAGAGGCCCAGCCGGTGGTCGTCCGGGTCTATCCAGCGCGCGGCGTCCCCGCGGACCGCGGCCGGCCGGGACTTGAGGCGGACGTAGACCGGCTCGACGTCGAGGTCGTAGTGGGTGAACGCGTGGCGGAAGACGTCGGCGGCGCGGATCTCGTCGACCAAGTCGGCATCGACGCCGGCCTCGTCGAGGAATCCGTCGACGGTCTCGCGGGCGTCGCGGTCCGGCGGCGACCACAGGCCGCCCCAGATGCCGGCGGGCGGCCGATGCTCCACGAAACAGGCGCCGTCGGGATCGACTAGAACGAAGAACCGGCGCCGCTCGAGGCGGCGGGGGCGGCGCGGCGCGGCCTCCGGATACCGCTCCGGATCGCCCGCGGCGAAGGCCAGGCAACCGGCGCGCACCGGGCAGTCGCCGCAGCGCGGCCGTCGGCGGCGGCACACCGTCGCGCCGAGGTCCATCACGGCCTGGGTGTAGTCGGCGGCGCGGTCCCGCGGGGTGTGCGATTCCGCGAGCCGCCAGAGCTCGTCGAGGGTCGCCGTCGACGACACCGGGCCGGGGACCCGGTGGCGGCGCGCCAGCACGCGCTTGACGTTGCCGTCCAGGATCGGCGCCCGCCGGTCCCAGGCCTGGGCCACGATGGCGGCGGCGGTGGAGCGGCCGATGCCCGGCAGGGCCCGCAGCGCCGCCTCGGTGTCGGGGAACGTCCCGCCGTGCTCTCCGGCGACGATGCCCGCGGCGCGGTGCAGGTTGCGCGCGCGCGCGTAGTAGCCGAGGCCGCTCCACAGGTGCAGCACATCGTCGAGGTCGGCGCGCGCCAGGGTCTCCACGTCGGGGAAGCGGGCCGTGAACCGGTCGAAGTACGGCGCGACCGTGCCGACCTGGGTCTGCTGCAGCATGACCTCGGCCACCCACACCCGGTACGGCGTGCGCTCGCGCTGCCACGGCAGGTCCCTGCGGCCATGAACCTCCCACCACGCGAGCAGGCGGCGGGCGAAGGAACGGGCGGCGGCGGGGGCCATGGGCCGCGTCACTCCATCATCGCCCGCGCCAGCGCCGCGAAGTCCTCGACGACGAGGTCCGGCTGGTGCGGCGAGCCGCCGAAGGGGCGTCGCCGCCGGTCGATGAACGCGGTGCGCATGCCGGCCGCCTTCGCGCCGATGCAGTCGAACGCGTGGTTGGCGACGAAGAGCACGCCCGCGGGGTCGGCGCCGAGTCGCTCGCAGGCCGTCGCATAGGTCGCGCGGTGCGGCTTGAAGTAGCCGGCCTCCTCGACCGAGATCACCGCGTCGAAGTCGAACCCGATGTACGGCTTCGCGGCCTCGAGCATGTCGCGGTCGCCGTTCGAGAGAATCGCGAGGCGGTACCGCCCGCGCAGCCGTTCGAGCGCCTCGAGCACGTCGGGAAACGGCTTCAGGCGCTCGATGCAGCCGACGAGCCGGCGCACCTCGTCGCGGGTGTGCTCAATGCCCGCGCGCCGCATGACCTGCGACACCGCGCGGTGGCCGATCTCGCGGTAGGACGTGTGGCCGCGGTCGCACAGCGAGTCGATCATCGAGTCTTCGAAGTGCGTCCGCCGCCACCAGGTGACGAAACGGTGGGGGTCGCCGCGCCAGCCCTTGCCGGCCAGGAACGGCGCCGTCATCCCGGTCAACCCGCCCTGCATGTCGACGATCGTGCCGTACTGGTCGAACATCAGGGTCGAAACCTCGCGGCGCAGGAGACCGGCGGGGTCGGCGCTCATCGCGTTCCTCCTCGTCCTGGTGCGCAGTTGCCCTCGGCGCCGCGCCGCCGTCGCGTCCTCCACGAGCGGCAGCACCGCCGGAATCGCGTCCGCCATCAGGTGCGCGGGCGCACTCACCGCCGCGCCGCCGCCGCATCCTCCAGGAGCGGTAGCACCACGGGAGCGGCAGCACCGCCGGAATCGCGTTCGCCAACAGGTGCGCGGGCGCACTCAGCGCCGCGCCGCCGCCGCGCCTTCGAGGAGCGGCAGCACCGCCGGGGTCGCGTCCGCCATCAGGCGGGTCAGGTACGCGTCGTCGTCCGGCCGGTCCGGGTAGTGCAGGCCGGCTTCCGCATCGAGCAGCAAACGGACGACCTCGACGTAGGCATCGGCCCGGTCCCGCGCGCCGCCCGAGTAGCGCGCGCCGTGGACCGCCCACCCGAGCGGCGAGCTGTCGTGGCACGGATCGAAGACGTCGAGCGGCGCGCCGGCCTCCAGCAGCAGGCGGGCGTTGTCGGGCTGGCCGAACCACGCCGCCTGGTGCAGCGGGGTCCCCTCGTCGAGACCCGTCGCCGTGAGATCCGCGCCCGCGGCGATGAGCAGGACCACCGGGGCGGTGCCGTTCCGCCCGGCCATGTCGGCGAGCAGGCGGTCCTCCTCCGGATTGCCGGTGCGCGCGCAACCGGGGTGCGCTTCCAACAGGCACCGCGCCTCGTCGAGCCGCCCGCCGACGACGGCCACGGCCAGCCGGTCGGCGGGGGCGAGGGTGGTGTCGGCTCCGCGCTCGGCCAGCAGGCTCGCCAGCTCGGAGAACCCGCGGCGCTCGGCGTGGGCGTAGGCGGTCTTCCCGCCCGCGGTGCGCGCATCGATGTCGGCGCCGTGGTCCAGCAGACGACGCACCGCCTCGGGACGCCGGCGCCGCGTCGCCACGTGGAGCGGCGTCTCGGCCGCGGGCCCCGCCCGCGCCGCCAGGTCCTCGCCCGCCTCGAGCCGGCGGGCGAGCTCGGCGTCGCCGTCCGGGCCGTAGGCGTCGTCGAGGAACCGGTGCAGGCTCGCCTCGGCCCGCGCCCCGCCGGGCGCGAGGCCCATCTGCGCGAACGCCGCGAGGTTGTCCCACTCCGCCCACGCCTCGACGAGGCGTCCCGCCTCGAGGCGGTAGACGGCGAGATAGCGGACCCGCACCGGCCGGCCGGTCGGGGCATGGTCGCCGAACGGGCCGGTCTGGGTGCCCGCGAGCAGATGGCGGGCGGCCACCCGGTCTCCCTCGGCGACGAGGTCCTCGACCGTCTCCCGCGCATCGGGGAACGTCAGATACTCGTTGCGGAGGAACCACTTGAGATCGTCCCGGCTGCGCACCCCCGGCTCGCCGGCCGCGTCGCTGTGCCGGACGAACTCCGGAGCCACCAGACGGTCCAGCGCGTCCCAGTCCTGCGCGTTGACGGCGTCGACGAACGCCAGGACGATCCGCTTGTTGCGATCGAGGTCGCTCATCTCAACCTGCGGCGCCCATCAGCCATCGGAGCGGATCCTGGGAGCGCGCGCGTGCGAAAACCCGTGGGCCTTCGGCGGAAAACAACTCACTGCTTGCCTAGCGCTGGAGACCGTAGAGAACCGGATACGCCCGGGTGCTGTTGGTAACCTCATGTCGATCGCTGTCCTACGCCAGATAGCGGGCCACCGCCGCCTCGTCCCAGTCGATGCCGAGGCCGGGGCCGCGCGCGGTGATCGCGCCGTCGATCACGGGCGGCGGGTCGGCGAGAACGGCGCCGGCGAGGTCCAGGTACTCCAGGTAATGGGCCAGCGGCGTCACCGGCAGGACGTGGGCGCTGGCCTCGACGAAGAGGTGGCTGGATACGGGCACGGCAGCGGCCTCGGCCTGCCCCATGGCGCGCAGCCAGCCCGTCACGCCCCCCATCTTCATGATGTCGGGCATGCAGAGGTCGCAGGCCCCGGCCGCTAGGGCGTGGGCCATGTCGTGCCCGAACCACCAGTTCTCGCCGGTCTGAATCGGGACCGGGGACGCGGCGCGGACGCGGGCGTGGCCCGCGAGGTCCTCGGCCGGCACCGGCTCCTCAACCCATTCGAGGTCGAACCGGGCCAGCGCGCGGATGCGGCGCAGGGCCTCGGGCGCGGTCAGCGACTGGTTGTAGTCGACCATCAGCCGCACGTCCGGCCCGACGATCTCGCGCACCCCGGCGACCCTCGCGCGACGTCCCACGCCAGATCGCCGGCCCCGATCTTGATCTTGATGGCGCGGAAGCCCTGCTCGACGCTACGCTCCAGCGCGGCCCGGTCCGCCGCCGGATCGACGATGCCGTAAGCTGTCGTAGGCCGGCACCGGCGTGGCCCGCCCGCCGAGCAGCTCGACCACCGGCCGCCGCTGCACGCGCCCCTGCAGGTCCCACAGGGCCATGTCCAGGCCGGACAGGGCCATGCCGACGAGCCCCTGGCGGCCCATCAGGCGGAAGCGCGCGGCCAGTTCGTCGTACAGCGCCGCGGGCACGGCCGGGCGGCCCCGCACGACCTCCTCCAGGTCATCGAGAAACGCCTTCAGGGCCCGCAGCGCGAGCGCGGTGTACCCGAAGACGTAGGCCCGGCCGGCCGGACCCTCCTCCGACGCCACGTCCACCAGCAGGAGCGGCGAGACCGGGATGTCGCCCGAGGCCGTGCGCAGCGGCCGCGCGAGCGGCGCGGCGACGGCGCGCGCGGTCAGCGCACGGATGGTCAGAGCGGATTCAAGCATGACAGGCTCCGTGACGGTCGTCGTTCGTTCCACGCCCGCGTACGGCGCGGACCGCCCGCGCAGACGATACGCCGGGGGCCGAACGAAGGTCAACGCAACCGCCCGATTCCGCCCGGTTGGCGGTAGACTCGCATCGAGCGACGCCGCGACAATCCCCGGCGCCGCGGGAGACAAGATCATGACGATTCCCGCTTCGATCACCGCAGGACCGCTCCGGCGGCTCGGCGTCTGCCTGCTGCTCGCGCTCTTCGCCGCAGCCGCGGGCGCTTCCGGCCAGGACGACGGCCGGCGCCACCTGGCCCTCGACGACTACCTCTCGTGGGAGACGGTCGCCAACCCCCGCATCTCGCCCGACGGCGCGACCGTCGTCTACGAGCGGCGCTTCGTCGACCCGGTGGCCGACGGCGTCCGCGGCGAGCTGTGGGTCGTCGGCGCCGACGGCTCCCGGAACCGCTTCCTCACCGAGGGCTCCGGCCCGCGGTGGTCGCCCGACGGCACCCGCATCGCCTTCACGCGGTCGGGCGAGCCGCGGGGGTCGCAGGTGTTCGTCCGCTGGATGGACGCGGAGGGCGCCGAGAGCCAGATCACGCGGCTGGAGAACCCGCCGTCGCAGATCCGGTGGGCCCCCGACAGCGGCTCGCTCGCGTTCCGGGCGGTGGTCTCGCCCCCGCCCGACCCGGCCTGGGACATCGACATGCCGAGGGCGCCGGAGGGCGCCGACTGGACCGCCCCGTCCCGCATCGTCACCCGGCTCGCCTACCGGCGCGACGGCTCGGGCTATACGCCGGCGGGCTACCGCCACATTTTCGTGGTCGACGCCGCCGGGGGCACGCCGCGGAAGCTGACGGGCGGCGACTTCCACCACGACGGCCCGCGGTTCACGCCGGACGGCCGCGGCATCGTCTTCTCGGGCCTCCGCGAACCGGACGCCGAGTACGCCTGGCGGCAGTCCGAGGTGTACCGGGTCGACCTGGCGACGCGCCAGATCACCGCCCTGACCAGCCGCGACGGCCCCGACGCGGGCGCCGTCCCCTCGCCCGACGGGCGCGCCATCGCCTACACCGGCATGGACCACACCACCGACACCTACCGCGAGGAGGGCCTCTACGTGAT
>CAXXTG010000241.1:0-6444 GCA_963666855.2 Vicinamibacterales bacterium | reverse complement strand
TCGTTATCGTCGGGGGCATGGCGGTCGAGGCGAACCTCGCCCTGCGCCGCGGCCGGACCGGAGCCCTCGACCGGTCGGACGTGGCGTGGACCGCCGGCTCGGGCTCGAACTTCGCCTCGCCGTTCGCGTACCGCGGCTGCGTCTACTGGGTCAACCCGGCCGGCGCGGCGCGGTGCCTCGCGCCGGACTCGGGGACCGTTCAGTGGACCCACCGCCTGCCCGCGTCGACCTGGGCGACGCCGCTCGGCCACGGCGACCGCGTCTACTTCTTCACCGAGCAGGGGGTCACCCAGGTGCTGCGCGCCTCGACCGAGGCGCCGGAGGTGCTGTCGACGAACCACCTGTCGGTCGACGCGCCGGTGACCGGCTTCGCGGCGGTCGACGACGCCATCGTCATCCGGGCGGGGACCGAGGTGATCCGGGTGGGGCGGACGGCGGACTGAGAGCCGACAAGGACGGCACCGCGCCGACCGCGAGGAATGAACTTGAAGCACTCGGGAGTTGCTCACCGGTTCGGGATTGGCCCCGTCTGCACCTTGCGCGGCAAGCCCTCGACCGGTGCCGCTTTTCCCGGAACCAACAGGAGCCCATGCAATGCACGCCCCGCACCAACCCCGCTTCGGCGGCGGCACTCTCGCCACGTCGGCCGCGACCGTGCTGGCGGCCCTCGTCTTGATTCTGACGGGCCCCGTCGCCGCCTTCGCGCAGCCCGGGCCCGGCCAGGGACTGACCGCGCAACCGGACGCGGCGGAGCCCGAAGCCGAGCCGGAGCCCGACGAGCCGCTCACCTTCCTCGATTCCGTGTCGGTCTCCGCCACGATGCGGCCGGCCCCGGTGCGGGACACGCCGGGCATGGTGTCGGTCATCGACGACGAGACCATCCAGGACCGGATGATCGAGGACTTCGCCGACCTCGTGAAGTACGAGCCGGGCGTCTACGTCGAGAACAACGTGACCCGCCTCGGGCTCAACGGCTTCAACATCCGCGGCATCGGCGGCAACCGCGTGATGACCCTGGTCGACGGCGTCCAGACCTCGGAGCAGTTCGACTTCGGCCCCTTCAACATCCATCAGGGCAGCCTCGACGTCGACACCCTGAAGACGGTCGAGATCGTGCGGAGCGCCAACTCCGCCCTCTACGGCAGCGACGCCCTCGGGGGCGTCGTCTCGCTGTTCACCAAGGACCCCGCCGACTACCTGCGGCAGGACCAGCCCTTCTACGTCGGCGGCAAGACGACCTGGGACGGCCGCGCCGACGACGTCGGCGTGAACGCCACCCTCGCCGGGGGCGGCGAGCGGGTCCAGGCGTCGGTGTTCGCGAGCCTCAACCGGGGCGGCGAGATTGGCAACAAGGGCACCGTCGACACGCGGAACTACACCCGCACCCTGCCGAATCCGCAGGAGACCGAGGGCCGGCAGGTCCTGGCCAAGCTGGTCTACAACGCGTCGCCGGGCAACCGCCTGCGCGTCACCGCCGAACTCAACGACACCCGCGCCGAGACGGACTGGCTCTCGAACAACCGGCTGCTCGACTTCGGGCGGTTCTCCTATCTCATCAACGAGTCGTCGGCCCTCGACACCTACAAGCGCCAGCGGTTCTCGATCGACCAGAACGTCGCCGGCCGGGGCATCGACCTCCTGTCGTGGCAGGTGTACGGGCAGTTCGCCGACACCGCGCAGGCCCTCGACGAGGAGCGGATGACGATGGGCTTCGGTCCGCCGTTCTCGTCGACCCGCCACGGCACCGTCGACAAGGAGCAGGTCGGCTACGGCGGGTCGGCGCAGGGCCAGCACTGGCTGGGCGGTCCGGACGACGGCATGATGGTGACGTTCGGCGCCAGCTACAAGACCGACTACTTCGACATGCTGCGCGACCGGTCCGAGTTCTACGTCGCCACCGGACAGCCGGTGCGGACGAGCCTGATCTTCCCGTCCAAGTACTACCCCGAGAGCGACATCGTCGAGGCGGGGGCCTATCTGCAGGGAGACATCCGGTTCGGCCGCATCACCCTGGTGCCCGGCGTGCGCTACGACCATTTCTCGCTCGACGCGAACCAGGCCGACCCGGTGTTCATCGCGAGCCTCAACCCCGAGCCGGCCGACTTCTCCGACGGCGCCCTCTCGCCGAAGGTCGGCATGGTGGCGCGGCTGAGCGACGTGGTGACCCTGCACGCGCAGTACGCCGCCGGCTTTCGGGCGCCGCCCTACAGCGCCATCAACACCGGCTTCACCAATCCCACCGGCGGCTACACGACGCTGCCGAACCCCGGCCTGCGGGCGGAGACGAGCGACAACCTGGAGGTCGGCGTCCGGACCGCGTTCGACCGCTCGAGTTTCAGCATCACCGGGTTCTCGAACCGCTACGACGATTTCATCGACATGACGGGCCTCGGCTTCAACCGGGTGACCAGCCTGCTCGAGTTCCAGAATCAGAACCTCGAGCAGGCCGAGGTCAAGGGGGTCGAGCTGCGCGGCGAGGCGTACCTGACCGACAGCGTGATGATCCGGGGCAGCTACGCGCGGATCGACGGCGTGGAGCTCTTCAAGGGCGCGGCGGACGATCCGCCGCTCGCCGAGGAGACGCCGCTCGGCTCCATCGCCCCGGACGAGGCGGTGATCGGGCTGCGGTACGTGCAGCCGCGCTGGGGGACCGAGTTCTCGGTGAGGCTGGTCGAGAAGTACCGGCAGGGCGGCGACGAGCAAGATCAGTTCGCGCCGCCCGCCTACCAAATCGTGGACCTGGTCAGCTTCGTGTCGCTCACCGAGACCCTCAGGCTCCGCTTCGGGCTGCTCAACCTGGCCGACGCCAAGTACTTCGAGTGGTGGAACGTGCGGGGCCGCGCGGCCAACGACCCGTTCATCGATCGGTACTCGAGCCCGGGGCGCAGCGTCATCACCTCGCTCGCCTACGATTGGTAGCCCACGTCAAGACCGTCCATTCGCGGCGGAGGTACGCCCTCCGCCGCACCCCGTGTCCGCCAAGCAAAGGAGTTCCCGGAATGGAGTCGACCATCCTCGGCCGCCACAACTCGGAAACGTTGGTCAAGGGGCCGGAGCTGGCCGTGTACCAGTGCGGCCACGGCCTGCTCCATCTGCGCGTGAACCGCGTGACGTTGACGCTCAAGCCGGAGGAGTTCAGCCGCCTCGCGACGCTCGTCGGTGAGGCTCACATCCGCCTCGGCACCCGGGAAGCCGTTTCCGCGTGCGCGACGCATTAGGCGGGCGGCCGGCAAGTCACTCGGGGTCCCGCAAGGCGGTGGTCCCCCCAGCCCTGGAGTGCCGGGACGCTGATGCCCCTCCAGGTTGAGCCTGCACCGCTGCACGTGTCGTTCGTCACCGCTCGGACGGGCGGCACGGTCAGCGCTCAGCCGTCGACCGTCGCCAGGTTCAGCCGATAGTGGGATGCCTGGCGCCGCACCAGGAACGGCGCGAGCCGCGCCGTCAGACGGAGCGGCAGCGGCAGCCGATCCAGCAGATCCCGGTCGGCGTCGAGGAACGTCTTCGAGGCCGCGAGCCGCAGGTTGTCACCCCACGACTCGACCTCGCGCGACTCGTCGCCCCGCCGGCGGAACCAGTCGAAGGCGATGCGTGCGCCGGAAAAGCGGTTCGCGAGCCCGCCGACGGCGCGCCGGGCGTCCGCCGCGTCGAGGTAGATGAGCACCGCTTCGGCCACGAACATCCACGGGCCGCCGGCCGTCTCCACCCGGTCCATCCAGTCGGTATCGAGGACCGACGCGGCGATCATCGTGCGCCGCGCCTCGTCGTCGAAGAAGCGCCGCCGCAGGGCGATGGTGTCCGGCAGATCGAGGTCGAACCAGCGTACCCGGCCGTTGTCGACCCGCTCGAAGCGGGTATCGAGGCCGCAGCCGATCTCGACGACCGTGCCTTCCGGGTGCGCGGCCAGGAAGTCCTCCACGTAGCGGTCGAACATGCGCGCCCGCAGCACGGCGCCGTCCGGGCCGCGTCCGCCCTCCCACTTCGAGAAGTCGTAGTTCAGATCGCGCATGATCTCGATCGCGCGCGGGTCGCGCAACAGGCCGCGCGGCCGCGCCGTCTCGCGGGCCCGCGCCAACAGCGGGATGAGCAGGGTCTCCTGCACGGGACCCAGCTCGACCCGAATCGAACTGGTCATCGAACGCACTGGAATCGCAGCCTCCATCCATCACCGAGGGACCGTCGCCGAACGACGCCTGTCCGGCATGGCGGTTGCCGGCCTCCAGGCGGTGCGTGCGAGGCGGGGGCGGCGGGGGCTCGCGTACCGGCCGCGTCGAATCGGGCGAGGGAACCGTCTCGGCGCCGCTCAGTCCTTCACGGCGACGATCGCGATGGCCCTCAGGTGCTCGGCGTAGCGTCGAAAGACCGCCCGCATCGCGTGGATGCGTCGGCGCGCGGCCGGCGTTCTGGCCACGTTCCAGATGAACCGAATAGTCCGCGGCAGACCTTCGTCATGCAGGAACCGCCTCGGTCCGAGCAGGTGCATCGGGGCCGTGAGCCGTGTCCTGACGACGAGTCCCTGCTCGGCGAGCAGGGCGCACCACTCGCTCGCGGTCAGCGGGCGCGCCCCCACGTGGATCGCGTCGGAGAGAACTGCCGCGCAAGGCCGAGTGACGGGCTCGCGTAGCGGTCCGGCGCCCTGGAACCTGCTCCCCGTGCCATCGCACCGCTCTCCCCGCCGGCCTTCTTCAGTCTAAATTGATATTGAGACTCATTTTCAATCGGAACTCTATACCCGATCGAATTCGCAGTCAAGCAATGGCGGTTTCTCTCCCCTGGCGAGCTCGACGTCCAGGCGGGCAAGGCGCGCCGGCCCTATCGCGTCGTCGATTTGCGGGTCGTCGGCGTCAGGCGCCGGGCTCCCCACCCGAGGCCGACCCCGGCCAGCAGGAAAGTGAGGTCGATGCCGAGGACGACGCGGTGGCCCAGGGCGGCCGACACCCACGGCCAGGCGCCGGTGCCGAGGCCGTTCGCCACCGGCGCGGCCAGGCAGCCGAGGGCGGTCAGCGCGGTCAGCCAGCGCGCGCTCGCCACCGCCGACGGGACGAGCAGGGCCGCCGCCGCGAGCACGCCCCAGGCCGCGAAGCGATCTGGACCTGGCGGGCAACCAGTTCCCGTATGCGCCCAACTGGTCGTTCGTCGCCGGCACGAGCTGGCGCGTCGGCGAGTGGGTGGGCGACCTGCACCTCGCGGCGCAGGACGACGCCTTCTCGGAGCGTGAGAACGACCCGCGCTTCCACGTCGGCGGCCGCAAGCTGCTGAACGTGCGCGCCTTGGCTACCAGCGCGAGCGCTGGGGGCTCTTCTTCTTCGGCCGCAACCTGCTCGAACGAGCCGTACCTGATGCAGGCGTGGGAGGCGACGGGCGCCGGCTACCTGATCGGGGGTCAGGAGCGGCGAGCCGAGGACCTACGGGCTCGAGTTGACGGTGGGGATCTAGACGCGGCCCGGCCGCGGGGACGGAACGGTGGCCGGCGCCGTGCACAAACAGCGGAGCCCCCTCGGGCCCGGCCCATGGGCCGAAGTCGTCGAGTCCGGCGCGGGCCGCGCCGCCTTGACCGGCGGGCCGGATGGGGCTTATTCTAACGACCTGAGACTGATACTCAGTCTCAAAATGAGCCGTCGGCGCGCTCCTCGGGGCCGGCGCCGCACCGAACGATGCCGATCAAGAGCAGGCGCAGTCGCTGGCACGTCACCGCGCGGGTCCTGGTGGGGGTGTTTCTCGGGTATCTCCTCGCCAATTCGCTCGGGCTGTTCCTCGTGTTCGCGCTGCCGATGGACCGCCTGACCGGCGTCGCGTTCGGCACGGTCTCGAGCTTCCTCGTCTGGGGCGCGGTCATCATGTGGGTCTTCGCCGCGAAGCGCCTGTGGACGGTCACGCTGGGCCTGGTGGCGGCCGTCTCGTTGACCGGCGCCGCCGCCTGGGGTTTGTACGTGTTGGAACAATCATCATGAACGGCAAATTCAGGATATCGATGACCTGGCTCCACACCTGGGCGGGGCTGGTCTTCTGCTGGCTGCTCTACTTCCTCTTCGTCACCGGCACCCTCGGCTACTTCGATTCCGAGATCGATCTCTGGATGACGCCGGAAGCGGCCGTGGCCGAGCCGACGCCGCTCGACACGAACGTCGCCGTCGCCCAGCAGCGTCTCGCCGATGTGGCCGACGGGGCCGACCGCTGGTTCATCTATCCCGTCCAGAGCCGCGAGTTCCCCCGCCTGAGCGTCTACTGGCAATCGCCGCCCGAGGTCGAAGGCGGCCCCCCGCGCTACGGCGAGGAAGACCTCGACGCCGCCACCGGCCGGCCGCTCCCCGGCGTGCGCGCGACGGGCGGCGGTCAGACGCTGTACCAGATGCACTACAACCTGCACTACCTCCCCGGACGGATCGGCTTCTACCTCATCGCCGTCGTGACCATGGTGATGTTCGTGGGGCTGCTGACGGGGGTCGT
>CAXXTG010000240.1:0-5290 GCA_963666855.2 Vicinamibacterales bacterium | reverse complement strand
CGTGATCAGCGACATCGACGGCGCCACCGGCGCGGTCACCGAGAACTCGGAGGTCGTCTTCACGGGCGACGGGCAGACGGTGCTGGCCTGCCCGACCCTGGTGGGCGGCAAGGACTGGGAGGCGGGGGCCTACAGCCCCGCGACGGGGCTGATGTACTTCCCGCTGCGCAACGCCTGCGCGCGGATGATGGCCACGGCCGGCGGCGACAGCGTCGCCACCTCGCTCTATGCCCTCGTCGTGCGGAGCGAGCTGGCGCCCGGCACCGACCAGCTCGGCACCGTGCAGGCGATCTCCCCGGAGACCGGCGAGCTGATGTGGACGTACGAGCAGCGGGCCGCCACCACGTCGCTCGTCGCGACCGCCGGCGGGCTCGTGTTCGGCGGCGACCTCAACGGCCGGTTCCGCGCCCTGGACGCGGAGACCGGGGACGTGCTGTGGGAGGTGAACCTGGGCTCACCGATCACGGGGTTTCCGATCACGTTCGCCGTCGACGGCCGGCAGTACGTCGCGGTCAGCACCGGCAGCTCGCGCACCCTGGTGTACTTCGCGCCCCTGACGCCCGAGCTGCGCCCGAGCATGGGCAACAACCTGTTCGTCTTCGCCTTGCCCGACTAGGAGGAAAGGCCGGGAAGCACAGCTCGCGGCCGAGATCGGGGTCGCTCGGGCTGCGCCGGAGCATGGCTCGTGGCGAAACTCGACCAGCGATGCTGCCTGAGTCCAGCAACGGGCGGCTCCGGGCGGTATGATCCCGCCATGATCGAGAGGGCTCCCGCTTGAAGCCGCGACGCCCCGCCGACGCGAGCCCGGCCGCGGGCCGGCCGCAGCTCTTCCGCGAGTGGATCGGCGGTCGCTTCCCGACGCCCTTCTTCGTCCACGACCGCGAAGAGCCCTACCGTCCCGACGTCGTGCTCTGGGTGGAGCTGCCCGAGGGGTTCGTCGTCGGCCAGGCGGCCGTCATGCCCGAGGACGCCGGCGGCGCGGTCGCGCGGACGCTGCGCAGCGCCCTGACCCAGCCCCTGGTCGGCCCGCCGCGCCGGCCCGACCTCATCCGCGTCGCCGACGGCGCCACCGCCGTCGAGGTACGCGCGGAAGTCGCCGGGGCGATACCGGTCAACCTCGCGCCGACGCCCGAGCTGGAAGCGCTTGTCGATCAGATGGTCGCGTCGATACAGGCCGACGCGGACGACGCGGACGACGCGCCGAGCTACTTCGCGTGGGGCCGCGTATCGCCCGACGCGGTCGAGAAGCTGTTCAACGCCTGCCTCTCCCTGTTCGCGGCGAAGCCGTGGACGGTCGCCGGCGACACCCAGGTGCTCCGGCTGGACATCCCCGCCCTGGACGTCGACGGCGCCTGCGTCTCCATCGTCGGCGCGCTGGGCGAGGTTCACGGGCTGGCGATCTTCCCCTCCATCGCGGATTTCGACCGGTACCTGGAGCATGCGGAGACCGGGGCCTTCGAGGAAGGCGGGGGCCCGGGCGTCGAGCTGCTCTTGCTGACGTTCGACGCCGCCACGAGGCTGCCGCCGTCGATGCGGCGCGAAGCGATGGAGCACGGGTGGCCGGTGGCGGGCCCCGACGCCTACCCGCTGGTCGAGCGGCGGGAGCCGGACGGCGCGCCGCGCCCGCTGGTCGAACGCGACGTCGAGATCGCCGCCGCCGCCGCGCGGTCGATCAGCGCGTTCTTCGCCAGACACTCGGCGATCTTCGAGTCCGACACGCCCTCGCCGGTCTGCGAATCGTACCGCGACGACGACGACCGCGAGGTGCGCCTCACCGCTTCCTTCGTGGCCGAGCTCGACTACGACCTGACGCCGTCCGCCGATCCGGCGCCCGGCGCCGGCTTCGCTCCGCCCGCGCCGGACGAGCCGTTCCGACCGCGGGCGGGCCGCAACGACCCCTGCCCGTGCGGCAGCGGCCGCAAGTACAAGAAGTGCCATCTCGCCGCCGACGAAGCCGACCACGCCGGGCGCGGCAACGCGCTTGCGTTGCACGAACTGGACCGGCGGCTGGCGACCCGGCTCACCCGGTTCGCGATCGATAGGTTCGGGGAGCGGTGGCAGTCCTTCCAAGACGACTTCGCCGACCCCCACGCCGCGGCGTCGCTCGCCGGCCCGTGGTCCGTCTACGGCTTCGAGGTGGACGGCCGGACGGTCGCCGACGCTTACCGCGCCGCCCGGGGGCGGTGCTCGCCGAAGGAGCGCGCCTGGATGAAGGCGCAACGGACCGCGTGGCTGTCGGTGTGGGAGATCGAGGCGGTCGAGCCCGGGAAGACCCTGGCACTGCGCGACCTGCTGTCGGATGAGCGGCGCACCGTGCGCGAGACGCAGGCGTCCGAGTTGCTCGCGCGGCGCCACGCGGTGCTGGGCCGCGTCGTCGACCACGACGGCCTATCGCTGCTCTGCGGCACCCACCAGCGCCCGTTGCCGCCCTTCCATGCGGCCGAGGTCGTCCGGCGCGCCCGGGGCCGCCTGCGGCGCCGCCGGGCGGTGCCGGTCGAGCGCCTCCGCGACGCCGCCTTCGGGGGCTACCTGATCCGCCGCTGGGAAGAGGCCGTCCAGGACTGCGACGTGCGGAGCGCCATCCCGCCCGACCTCCGCAACCAGGACGGCGACCCCCTGCTGTTGACGGTGGATCACTTCGAGGTGACGCCCGGTACGGTACACGAACTCGAAACCCGCATCGCCGGGGTCGAGGGCGCGCAACAGGACCGCTCCGACGGCGACTCGTCGACCTGGGTGTTCGTGCGGCCCGACGACCCGGCGCGGCCGGACGGCGAAGCGATCCTCGTGGGCCGGGCCGAGCTGAACGCCGCCGCGCTCCGGGTGGAAACCAACTCCCGAGCCCGCGCCGACACGTTGCGACGCCGCCTCGAGGCGGTCGGCGGCGCCCGCCTCCGCCACCGCGCGCGCGAGCACACCGATCCGCGCACCCTCCTGAACCGGGCCGGGAAAGCGCCGGCGGCGGCGCCCGCCTCACCGGAGGAGGAACGCGTGGCGGCCGAGTTCAAGGCCCGCCACTACGCCGACTGGGCCGACCGGCCCCTGCCGGGGCTGAACGACAGGACACCGCGCGAGTGCGTGCGAACCGCGGCGGGGCGCCGAGCGGTCGACCTGTTGCTGAAGGACATGGAGCACCGGGAGCACCGCAGCCCGGGCGAGTCCTTCGACTTCTCGATCCTGCGTCGCGAACTCGGCCTCACCACGCCCTGAGACCGACACCGGCCGCCGCGCCTTCCCGGCATCGGGCCGACGACGTCCTGCGTCCGCGCGGCGGCAGTCGGACACCGCGGTCGCGGACGGCGAACGCCCGCCCCGGATTCCGGCCCGCTCGCCCCCACGCGCCGCACCCGAACTTAGAAGTCGGCGGGCGCCGGCGCGTTGTTGCCGTCCCAATCCTTCACGTCGCCGTCCGGGGCCTTCAGGAACCCGAGCAGGCAGCCCGGCGAGCCGTCCCTGACGGGGTGGCAGCGCGCCTTGACCGCGTCGCCCGGCGTGAGGTAGCCGCGGGTGATGCCGCTCTCGGCCAGGTGGTTGCGGTCGCTGGCCTCGAGGGCCCAGATCTGCGGCTCGCCGTCGGGGCCTGCGACCTCGAGGTAGAGCCAGGAATGCGGGACGAGCAGGTGGAGCTCGGTGACCACCCCCTCGATGTCGGTGAACTCCTCCGAGTAGTTGCCGTGGGAATGGTGCCCCCCGGCCGGCAGGACGAAAGCGACCGCGCAGACGACGGCGAGACCGAGCTTGAACCGCATGATGACCCTCCTCACCGGCCTCCGCCGTCCGGAATCACGACGGCGCGAGGCCATTTACCTCTATTCCCGGAACACACGACCGGCACGCGGTCGAAAACCGCCCGGACGCGCCGGATACCGCCGGAACGCGCCGGACACCGCCGGAACGCGCCGAAACGCCGCCGGCACGTGCTGGAACGCCGTCGCGCCGGAACACCGCCGGGGTCGCGCTAGAACACGGCCGGAACGCGCGGCGGCGCGGGGAAGCCGTTCGAGTAGGCGGACTCGTAGCGCAGCCCGTTCCCGTCCTCGTCGAGCCAGCCCAGCGACTGCTGGAAGAGCGCCGGCTCGGGGTAGCCCCGCGGCACCGTGCCCTCCGCGACGTAGAGCTTGTCCTCGTGCATGTAGATCGACACGAACGTGCGCGACTGGTCGGGGTTGGTCAGGTGCATCTGGTGCCCCTCGACCCGGTCGAGCGAGTTGTAGCCCAGGTGCGTCACCTCGGCGTCCCGCTGCATGAACGTCCAGGTCGCGTAGAGCATCGCGCCCCGCACGTCGTGGCGCCAGTACCCCTCGCCGGTCGACCCGCCGCCGCTGCAGCGCTCCGCCCCCGGCGGGCATTCGCCGGCCCGCTCGGTGAGGATGCGCTCGACGTGGCTGTAGTCGGCCACCGTCACCGTGAAGCGGCTCGGGCCCCGCGCGGCGGCGTAGACGCGCGCGGGCACCGCGGCCCCCATTTCGGAGACCCACGTGGTCTCGGTTACCTCCGGTTCGCCGGGGAAGTTACAGGTGAACCGGTCCTCCTGGCTGGCGAACTCGGTCCAGTCCTGCGCCGCCCCCGGCGCGGCCGCGAGCACCACCGCCGCCGCCAAAACGACTGTCATCAGGCGCATTGTCATTCCTCCTGCAGGAAAGGGTCCTCCGTCAGGGGTCCTGCCGGCAGCGGTCGGCCCCCACCCCGCGCCCCTCGGCGCCCACGTCGCGATAAACCTCGTGGCAGTTCGCGCAGGCCGCGTTGAGCTGGTCGGTGGCCTCGATGACGGCGTCGACGCTCCTCGACTGCGACGCCCGGTACGCGGCCCGCCCCGCCTCGACGACCGCCTCGGTGTACTCCCGCCAGTCGGCCCGGTCCACCGGCACCGGCCGGCCGTTCTCGCACCGGCGCCCCGGCACGAGGAAGAGGGGCGCCGACTCGGCGAGGGCCAGCGCCGCGAGGTCGATGGCCTCCCACCCCGGATAGACCGTCGATCCCCATTCGACGAAGTCGAAGGACCGGGCCGCTGTCGGCGGCGGCACGTCGTCCGCGGGGTCCTTGATCTGCACGTTGAAGACGATGTTCGAGGCGGGGAAGGCGATGGCGCGCATCAACTGCGCGAGGTTCGCGATGGGCGCCACCGACAGGTCCCCGCCGGCGGCGGACGGGTCGGCCCCCGGCGCGGCGGGAAGGGCGATGCCTGCCAGCGCGGCGTCGGTCAGCCCGGCCGGCCCGGCCGGGAAGCCGCCGGCCTCGAGGATGTAGGCGGTGAGGTCGATGGACTCCTCCCGCGAGAGGGGCGCCGGCG
>CAXXTG010000239.1:0-2632 GCA_963666855.2 Vicinamibacterales bacterium | reverse complement strand
CCTCCCCGGGACAGCCGAGTGCTCTAGCGGCCCGTGGCGGCACGCCGCGTGGCGTCGAGACCGCCGGTCCGACGCCGGCGGGTGTTCCGCCCGGGCCGCTCCAGTGCAGATTGCGCGGGTCGCGCACGGCTGCGGGACCCGGCCCGAAAGGAGCACCGATGCCTCAGCGTGACACCCTGCTTCCGTCCCGGCGGAGCCGCCGGGGGTTCCTGAAGGCGGCGGCCGTGGGGTCCGCCGCGGCGGCCCTTTCCCCGTTGCCGGTGTCCGCTCAGGAGCCGGCCGGACGAAGGCTCGGCGCGGGGGTCAGCGGCTACGGTGCCCGTTCCCGGTTCGAGATCGCGACCCGGCGGGTGCGCGGTGCGCGCTACGACCAGGCGGCGGGGAGCCTGACCCCGCTCCAGGACCTCGAGGGCGGCATCACGCCGTCGGCGCTCCACTTCGAGCGGCATCACGCGGGCATTCCCGACATCGACCCGGCCGAGCACCGGCTCGCGATCGGCGGCCTCGTCGACCGGCCCCTGGTGTTCACGATGGCCGAGCTGCGGCGGCTGCCCGCCGTCAACCGCGTCTACTTCATCGAGTGCTCGGGCAACGGCCGCGTGAAGTGGTCCCCCGCCCAGCCCGGCACCGACGCCCAGGGCGCGTTCGGCATGACGAGCTGCAGCGAGTGGACCGGCGTGCCGCTGTCGGTGCTGCTGCGCGAGGCGGGGGTCAGGCCCGAGGCGCGCTGGCTGGTGGCCGAGGGGGCCGACGCGTGCCGCATGACCCGCAGCGTGCCCCTCGACAAGGCGATGGACGACACGCTCGTCGCCTGGGGCCAGAACGGCGAGGCCCTGCGGCCGGCCCAGGGGTATCCGCTGCGGCTGCTGATTCCGGGGTGGGAGGGCAACATCTCCATCAAGTGGCTGCGGCGCATGCAGCTCGTCGACCGCGCCTGGCAGACCCGCGAGGAGACCTCGAAGTACACCGACCTGATGCCCAACGGCGAGGCCCGGCAGTTCACCTTCGTGATGGACGCCAAGTCGGTCATCACGCGGCCGTCCGGCGGGCAGCGGCTCGACGGGCCGGGGTTCCACCAGATATCGGGGCTCGCGTGGTCGGGCCGGGGCCGGGTTCGGGCGGTCGAGGTCTCGACCGACGGCGGCGGGTCGTGGGTCGAGGCCCAGCTCCAGGACCCGGTGCTGCCGCTGGCCCACACCCGGTTCCGCCTCGACTGGCGCTGGGACGGTTCGCCGGTGACCCTCGTGTCGCGGTGCATCGACGAGACCGGCGACCGCCAGCCCACGCGCGACGCGCTGATCGCGGCGCGGGGCACGCGCTCGAGCTACCACAACAACGCGCTGCAGGCCTGGCGCATCCGGGCCGACGGCGGGGTGGAGAACGTCGATGTGTGATTCGAACGTGCGGGCCGTTCTCGCCGGCGTGGCACTCTCCATGATCTGCGCCGTCGCTGTCGCGGGGCAGACGTCGTCCGGCGGTGCGCGGCTGACGGACCTGGGAACGCCGGTGACCGCCGAGGAGATCGACGCGTGGGGGCCGATCGTCGGGCCGGCCGGCGACGGACTGCCGGCCGGCGGCGGGACCGCGGCCGAGGGCCGGGCCCTCTACGACCGCCGCTGTGCCGCCTGCCACGGGCCGACTGGTCAGGAGGGGCCGGACGACCGGCTAGCCGGCGGGCAGGGGTCGCTGGCCGGCGACGGGGCGCGGAAGACGGTGGGCAGCTACTGGCCCGCCGCCACCACCCTTTGGGACTACGTGAACCGCGCCATGCCGTTCAACCGGCCCGGCTCGCTCACGCCCGACGAGGTCTACGCGGTGGTCGCCTACGTGCTCCACCTCAACGACCTGGTCGGCGAGGACGACACGATCGACGCCGGCACGCTGCCGCAGGTCGAGATGCCCAACCGCGACGGTTTCGTCCCCGACGCCCGCCCCGACGTAGGCGCGGCCTCCGGGACCGCCCGGCGCTCGCCGGCCGCGGCTGGAGGGACCGTCGCGGCAGTGCCGGCGTCCGAACCGCCGGTCGCCGCGAGGCGGGCGACCCCGGCGGCGGCGGAGCCCGCCGCACCGCCGGCCCCTGCCGCACCGGCGCCTGCCGCACCGCCGACCCCTGCCGAGCCGCCGGCCGTAGCGGTGGCGGCGCCCGCCGGGCGGCCGGCCCCCGCACAGTCCGCGCCCGCCTCGCTGCTCGACGGCATCTTCACGCCGGCCCAGGCGTCGCGCGGCGAGCGGACGTTCAGCGACGTGTGCGCGGCCTGCCACGACACCGGGGAGTTCTCGGGCGGCCGGTTCCGCATAAGCTGGGTGGGCCGTCCCGTCGGCGAGCTGGTTCGAGACGATCTCGACGCTGATGCCCGAGGGCGACCCGGGCAGCCTCAGCCCCGCCGAGTACGCGGCCATCGTCGCCTATCTGCTGCAGGTCAACAACTATCCCGCGGGAGACGCGGACCTGCCCACGAACGCGCGTGCGCTCGGGCAACTGGAGATCGTCTCGCCCGCCGGCGCCGTAGGCGCCCGCCGACAACGGACGGAAGGGGGAGAGCGGATGACAGTCACTGTGAACGCGGTCCGGTCGATGGCCTGTGTCGGCCGCCGCGGGACTTGCGCTGGCCGGGGCGCCGGCCATCGCCCA
>CAXXTG010000238.1:0-46881 GCA_963666855.2 Vicinamibacterales bacterium | reverse complement strand
CGGTCACCCGCCATGGAAGAGGGGGCGCAGCGCGGCCAGCTTCTCGAGCGAGGTGCCGGGCCGGGGATGCTCGTCGTCGCCGACCACCGTCTCCGCGCCGCGCTTCCGCCCCGGCACCGTCACCGGGTCGAGCTCGTCCTTGTAGAAGCACTCCGCCTTGGCGGCCGCGAAGCGCTGCTGCGAGGCGAGGGCGAAGCGGTCGCTGTCGGCGCGGGTGATGCCGAGGTCGGCGGCGACGTTGTCGGCCGTCTCCGGCATCGCGTGGTCGCCGTACTGCGCGGTGGTCCGGGGGTTCGAGAAACGCGACCCCAGGGTGCTGTCGTGCACCGTGAGCTGGCGCCCGAAGGCCCGCTCCGACTTCGCCATCACGAACGGGGCCCGGCTCATGCTCTCGACCCCGCCCGCGATGAACAGGTCGCCCTGGCCGCAGGCGACGGCGCGCGAGGCGTCGACCACCGCCGCGAGCCCGCTCGCGCACAGCCGGTTGACGGTCATGCCCGCGACCTCCACCGGCAGCCCCGCGAGCAGCCCCGCCCGCCGCGCCACGTTCCGGCAGTCTTCGCCGGCCTGGTTCGTGCACCCGGCGATGACGTCCTCGACATCCTCGGGCCGGAACGGGCTGCGCGCCATCAGGGTGGCGATGGGGCCGGCCAGCAGGTCGTCGGGGCGCACGGGCGAGAGGGCCCCGGCGTGGCGGCCGAACGGGGTGCGGACTCCGTCGTAGATGTAGGCGTCGGTCATGGTCGCGGGCACCGTTCCCTGGGCGAAAGCGCCCATTATACCGGGCGGGCCGGGGAACGGCTCACGCGGCGGGGAACGGCTCGGGGTCGAGGCCGGGGAACCGAACGCGCAGCGGACCAGCGCGGGTCCGCGGCCCCCCGGGACGCGTCGCTCGGAGGATCGGAGCCGCGTGGCAGACCTGCGGGTCGGCTCCGGAGGCGTCGGTCGGGGGTCGAAGCCGGGGATCGGGTCGGGTCGCGTGGCGGGGAACGAGTACCGCGCCGCAGTGTCGCGGCCGGGAAGTGGCCCGCGGGCGGCGAACGGTCCGGCAGCCGCATCCGGTATCATCCCGCGTCATGCCCGGACACCGCGGGGTCGTGGCGGCGGGGCACGCGCTGACCGCGGAGGCGGCGGGCGGGGTGCTGCGCGCGGGCGGCAACGCCTTCGACGCGGCCCTGGCCGCCCTCTGCGCGGCCTGCGCGTGCGAGCCGGCCCTCGCGTCGTTCGGCGGGGGCGGGTTCCTCCTCGCCGTGCCCGCCGACGACCGCCCCCGCGTCTACGACTTCTTCGTGCAGACGCCGAAGCGGCGGGCCCCGGTGCACGAGGTCGAGTTCGAGCCGGTCCTGGTCGACTTCGGCCCCACCCGGCAGGAGTTCCACATCGGCCGCGGCACCGTCGCGGTGCCGGGCATCGTCCGCGGGCTCTTCGACGTCCACCGCGACCTCGGCACGATGCCGGTCGCCGACCTCGTCGCCCCCGCCTGCGCCCTGCTGCGCGACGGGGTGGAGATGACCGCGCTGCAGGCCCATCTGCTGCACCTGGTGCGCCCCATCCTCGCCGCGACCCCGGAGTCGTTCGCCCTCTACGCCGGCCGGCGCGGCGGCGGCGCCCTGCTCGGCGAGGGCGAGCGCCTGCGCAACCCCGACCTCGCAAGCCTGCTGGAGGTGATGGCGGTCGAGGGGGACGACGTGTTCTACCGCGGCGCGGTGGCGCGCGCGCTGGCGGACGAGCTGCGGGCCGGCGGCCTCGTCGGCCTCGACGATCTGGCCGACTACCGCACCGAGGTGCGGGAACCGCTCGCCATCGAGTACCGCGGCGTCGAGGTCGCGACCAATCCCCCGCCCGCCGCGGGGGGCGCGCTGATCGGGTTCGGGCTCGGCCTTCTCGGCGACCTGCCGGTCGGGGACGCGCCGGCCGGGAGCGGGCGCGCCCTCGCGACGCTCGCCGACGTGATGCGGGCCACCGGGCTCGCCCGCGTCGAGGCGCACGACGGCGAACCTTCACGGTCGAACGAGCGCCTGCTCGACCCGGGGCTCCTGGCGCGTTGGCGGAACGAGGTCCGGGGGCGGGCGCGGGCGGGCCGGGGCACCACCCATCTCGGCGTCATCGACGCCCGCGGCAACCTCGCGAGCGTGACGGTGTCGAACGGCGCCGGCTCGGGGCGGGTCGTCCCGGGCACCGGCATCGTGCTGAACAACATGCTCGGCGAGGAGGACCTGAACCCCGGCGGCTTCCACCGCTGGCCGCCGGCCCACCGCATGACCTCGATGATGGCCCCGACCGCGCTGCGGTGGCCCGACGGCCGGCTCGTCGCCACCGGCTCGGGCGGCTCGAACCGCATCCGCAGCGCCGTCCTCCAGGTTATCGTCAACCTCGTTGACCACGGCATGGACGTCGAGAGCGCGGTGCGCGCACCCCGCATCCACGTCGAGGGCGCCCTGCTCAACGTCGAGGGGGGGCACGACGGGGACGCCGTCGCCGAGGCGCTGGCCGCGTGGCCCGAGCATCAGGTGTGGGACGGCCGCAGCGTGTTCTTCGGCGGCGCGCACACCGCCGAGCGCCGCGGCGGCGTCCTCGGCGGGGCCGGCGACCCGCGGCGGGGCGGCCGCTCCCTCACGGTCTGACCGCGCCAATCTCCGTCGCTGCGATCCGGGAAAGTAGAAGTACGTTCAGGAGTGCACGACGGTATCCGGGAGTTGGTGACGATCCCGCGGCATGTGCGACCGATGAAGCCACTGCCCAGCGTCGCGCATTGCTCCGACGCGAGTGGGGGGAAACGGTTCAGTCACCCGGCATGCGCTCGGAGTCACCGGCCGCGTCCTCTTCTGCCCCCGGTTCCGGGTCTGTCGAGGCGAACTCCGGACCGCCAAGACCGCTCGGCTGCACGAATACATGCGGGGTGTTCACGTGCGCGTGATGACCGCGCTCAATCGCGCCGACTTGTCCAGACAGCTCGGCAAGCTGGCGGCCGTTCGCCCAAGACTGCACCGACGCGAACAGGCCGGCCGCCGCCGCAATCACTAAGGTCAAGTCCCTGGTGGAATCCTTCACGGCTGCATCTCCCAAGCCGAACGTATCATGGCAGTGTGCCGAGATTCCACAACTACGGCGTGATGTCGCCGCCCACCCACCGCGGCCTCGCTCGTCGGCCACCGTTTCAATCGCAGTCCTGTTCCGCGGCGCGCTGCCGCTCCGTCCGTGATCGGCCGGAGCGGACTGCCACAGCTCGTCGACCGGCACATCAAGATCGGCCCCGTCCGTGCTCGCCCGGGGCGGACCCCGCCACTACGCCCCCGTCCCCACCGTCCGGCTCACAGGCCGTCGATAATCGCGTTCAGGGTCGGGCTCGGCCGCATCGCCCCCCCGGCGAGGGCGTCGTCGGGACGGTAGTAGCCGCCGATGTCGACCGGCTTCCCCTGCGCGGCCAACAGTTCGGCGGTGACCGCCGCCTCGTTCTCGGCGAGACGCGCCGCCGCCGCCGCGAAGCGGGCCTTCATCTCGGCGTCCTCGTCCTGGGCGGCGAGGGCCTGAGCCCAGTAGAGCGCGAGATAGAACGTGCTGCCCCGGTTGTCGATCTCGTTGACTTTGCGCGACGGGTAGCGCCCGTTCTCCAGGTACCCCCCGATAGCCCGGTCCAGCGTCTTCGCCAGAAGCGCCGCCCGGGCGTTCCCGGTCCGCGACGCGATCAGCTCGAGCGACGGCACCAGGGCGCAGTACTCGCCCAGCGAGTCCCACCGCAGGTGCCCCTCGGCCAGCATCTGCTGGACGTGCTTGGGGGCCGAGCCGCCGGCCCCGGTCTCGAAGAGGCCGCCGCCGTTCAGGAGGGGGACGATCGACAGCATCCGGGCGCTCGTCCCCAGCTCGAGGATGGGGAACAGGTCCGTCAGGTAGTCCCGCAGGACGTTGCCGGTCACCGCGATCGTGTCCTCGCCGCGCCGGACGCGGGCGAGCGAGAAACGCATGGCGTCGACCGGCTTCAGGATGCGGATGTCCAGCCCGTCGGTGTCGTGCTCCGGCAGGCGGGCGCGGACCTTGGCGATGATCTGCGCGTCGTGGGCCCGCGCCTCGTCCAGCCAGAACACCGCCGGCGACCCCGACGCGCGCGCCCGGCCGACGGCGAGCCGGACCCAGTCGCGGACCGGCTCGTCCTTGGTCTGGCACATGCGGAAGATGTCGCCGGCGCTCACCGCCTGCTCGAGCAGGACGGCGCCGCCGCCGGCGACGATGCGGATGGTCCCGGGGCCGGGCCCGGTGAACGTCTTGTCGTGCGAGCCGTACTCCTCGGCCTTGCGGGCCATCAGCCCGACGTTCGACACGTTGCCCATCGTCGCGGGGTCGAACTGCCCGTGTTGCTGGCAGTCCTCGACGATGGCCTGGTAGATGGGGGCGTAGGAGCGGTCGGGCACCATCGCCACCGTGTCCTGCAGCTCGTCGGCCGCGTTCCACATGCGCCCGCCGTCGCGGACGATGTTGGGCATCGACGCGTCGATGATGACGTCGTTCGGCACGTGCAGGTTGGTGATGCCCTTGCGCGAGTCGACCATCGCGAGGGGGGGCCGCCCCGCGTACACCGCGTCGATGTCGGCCTCGACGGCCGCGCGCTCTTCCGCGGGCAGCTTCGCGACCTTCTCCAGCACCCCGGCGAGGCCGTCGTTCACGTCAGCCCCGATCGCCCGCAGGGTCTCGGCGTGCTTCCGCAGGGCCGGCCCGTAGTACGCCGACACGCAGTGGCCGAACATGATGGGGTCGGAGACCTTCATCATCGTCGCCTTGAGGTGGAGCGACAACAGGGCGCCCTCGTCGCGCGCCTCCTCGATGGTCCGGCTGAAGAAGGCGCGCAGGGCGGCCGCGTTCATGACCGCGGCGTCGACGACCTCGCCCGCCTCGAGCGGCACCCGCTCCTTGAGGACGGTGACCGCCCCCTCCGCGTCGACGAACTCGATGCGCGCGTCGTACGGCCGTTCGACGGTGACGGAGCGCTCGCTGCCGAAGAAGTCGCCCTCGCGCATGTGGGCGACCCGCGTCTTCGACCCGTCGGCCGGCCACGGCTTCATCATGCGGTGCGGGTGCTTCTGCGCGAACCGCTTCACGGCGGCGGCGGGCCGGCGGTCGGAGTTGCCCTCGCGGAGGACCGGGTTCACGGCCGACCCCAGGACGGCGGCGTAGCGGGCTCGAACGGCCCGTTCGTCCTCACCCGCGGGCTCCTCGGGATAGTCGGGGATGTCGAATCCCCGGCTCTGCAGCTCGGCGACGGCCGCCCGCAACTGGGGGACGGTGGCGCTGATGTTGGGCAGCTTGACGATGTTGGCGTCCGGCGTCCGGGCCAGCGCGCCGAGCGCCGCGAGGTGGTCCGGAACGCGCTGGTCCCCGCGCAAACGTTCGGGAAACGCGGCCAGGATGCGCCCGGCGAGCGAGATGTCGCGGGTCTCGACCTCGACCCCCGTGCCCTTGGCGAACGCCCGCACGATGGGCAGCAGGGCGTGGGTGGCGAGGGCCGGCGCTTCGTCGATCTTCGTCCAGATGATGGTGGCGGTTGACATGGGGCTCCCCGAATAGCGCGCCGAGCGGCAATGAACCGGCCCCGGAGGGGCGCAGATCCACTGATCGTACCCGATCCGCGACCGCTGGCGCACGCGGGCCCGCGTCCGGGGTGAGCCGGTTCGATCGGCGCCGCCGGGGGCTTCGCCGGAGTTCGATGAGCCGAGGTCGGGCACCGCAGGCGCGTCCGACGCGTGTGATATCTTGTTGCTGGAAGAGGCTGGGATGTCTCCAGGAGCCTGGAGGCGGCGAAAGGAAGGTTGGTGTCGATGAGCGGTGATTGGATGGGTGTCGTTGTCGTCGTCCTGACGATTCTCGCCTCTCATGCCTGGTTCAACCGCGAGTTGCGGGCCGTGCAGCGGGACATCCATTCCGACGTATCCGATCTGCGCGGGCGCATGGCGAAGCTGGAGGGCGCGTTGGACGGTTTCATCGCGGGGTTCCGCTCAAAAGGCGACCAGAACAATTGACGCCGCCCCTGCACGGACTGCGCGTGATCGACCTGACCCGGGTGCTGGCCGGGCCCTACTGCGCCATGATGCTCGGCGACATGGGGGCCGACGTCATCAAGGTGGAGGAGCCCTCGCACGGCGACGACACCCGCGCGTGGGCGCCGTTCGCGGACGGCGTGAGCACCTTCTTCCTGGGGCTGAACCGCAGCAAGCGCAGCGTGGGCCTCGACCTCAAGACCCCGGCCGGGGCCGACGCCCTGCGGGGCCTGCTCGCCGACGCCGACGTGCTGATCGAGAACTTCCGGCCGGGCAGCCTGAAGAAGCTCGGGTTCGACTACGCCTCGATCCGCGGCGACCACCCCCAGTTGATCTACTGCTCGATCACCGGTTACGGCCAGCGGGGCCCCAAGCGCAACCTCCCCGGCTACGACGCGGTCATCCAGGGCGAGTCGGGGGTCATGCACGTCACCGGCTCCCCCGACGGCCCCCCGACCCGCGTCGGCGTCGCGATGACCGACTTCCTGGCCGGGCTCTACGCCATGAACGGCATTCTCCTCGCGCTGCGCGACCGCGACGAGACGGGGCTCGGGCAGCACGTCGACATCGCCCTCCTCGACGCGATGACGTCTACCCTGGCCCTGCCCGCCAACGTCCTCTTCGCCACCGGCGAGGAGTTGGGGCGCGAGGGCAACGACCACCACTCGCTGACACCGTACGAGGCGCTGGAGGTCAGCGACGGGCTCGTCATGATCGCGGTCGGCAACCAGCGGCTCTGGCGCCAGTTCTGCCGCGCCGTCGACCAGCCGGGGCTCGAGACGGACCCGCGCTTCGCGACCAACACCGACCGCATGCGGCACCGGGGCGAGCTGAAGGCCCACCTCGGCGCCCTGCTCGGGGGGTGGACCCGCGACGCGGTGATCGAGCGCCTGCGGTCGCACGCGGTCCCCTGCGGGCAGGTGCGCTCGCTCGCCGAGGCGCTGGCCGACCCGCAGCTCGCGGCGCGCGACATGGTGGTCGAGCTGGACCACCCGCGGCTGGGGGCGATCCGGGCGCTCGGCAATCCCATCAAGCTGTCGCGCACGCCGGCGGTCATCGACCGGCCGCCGCCGGCCCTCGGCCAGCACACCGCGGAGGTCCTGGCGGAGTTGCGGGCGGCGGACGCGCCGCCGGCGGACGCGGCGTCGGAGGACGCGCCGCCGGCCGCGGTCGGCGCCCAAGTCGGAGAGTGACGGATGGGCCATCGCACAACGACGCCGGACGTGTCCGGAGCGGATCGGGGCGGGCGCGGCGCGGGACCGTGCGCCGCCGAACCCCGGAGCGCCGGGGCGTTCGCCCGACGCCGGGGCGCGGCGGGGCTCGCGGCCCGCCTCGCCTGCATCGGCGTGGCGCTGGCCGGCGGCGCCGCCGCGCAGGCGCAGGACGGCGAACGCTTCGGGGGACGTCTCTCGATCGTGCCGGTCGACTTCGCGACGCGTCCCAACGTGTCGGGTTCGGGCGAAGCCGAAGCCGTGCTCGACGCCCGCACCCTCACGGTCACCGGCACCTTCGAGGGGCTCAGTTCACCCGCCACCGCCGCCAACCTCCATCGGGCGCCGCCGGCCCGGCGCGGGCCCGCCGTGTTCGCCCTCGACGTCACCGACGCCGCTTCGGGCCGGGTCGAGGGCGAGGTCGACCTCGACGACGCGCAGGTGGAGGCGTTGCGCCGGGGCGGGTACTACGTCCAGATCGCGACCCGGAACAACCCCGACGGCGAGATCCGGGGATGGCTGCTGCCCCGGGCCGAAACCGAGGCTGAACCCGGGTCCGGAGCCGGGCCCGGGGCCGACCCCGAGCCGGAGCCCGGGGCCGACGCCGGGGGCAGGGCCGAGCCAGCGACGGACGCCGGGGACGGGGCCGAACCAGCGACCGACGCCGAGGCCCGCGCCGACGCCGGGGAAGTTGCCGGAGCGGCGGGGCCGGAGCCGGCGCGCTATCTGGCCAGTCAGGCGCGGACCGGCGAGGCCGCCTACCGGAACGTGTGCGCCTCGTGCCACCAAGCCGACCTGAGCGGCGGCTTCGACACACCGGAGCTGGCGGGGACGGCGTTCCGCAGCCTGTGGGGCGGCCGGCCGGTGCGCGAGCTGCTCGGCTACGTCGAGGCGGCGATGCCGCCGGCCGGGCGGCGACCCGACGAGGACACCCTCGCCGCGATCGTCGCCTACATCCTGCAGCAGAACGGCGCGGGGGCCGGCGACGCGCCGCTGTCGGCGGCGTCCGGGGGCATGATCGGGCCGTGACGCGCCGGGGCGGGCGGCTGGCCGTACGGCGCGCGTCTGTCCTATGATTGACTGTGCGGGTCAGGCGCTGCCACGGCAGCCTTTCCTGGAGCGGGGTCTCGTATGGCGGTACGTCCGCGCGGCCGGCACACCGGGCCGTTGGTCGGCGTCGTCGCACTGGCGATCGTCGCCGGTGTCGCCTCGTACGATTTCTTCCTCGCCGATCCGCCGCTCGAAGAAGTGGCGTCCACCCCCGCCGCGGCCGAGGCCCCGGCCCCGGAACCGCCGGCCGGGAACACCGGCGCGGACCCCGAGCCCCGACCGCCCGTCCGCCTCGACGAGAGCGACGGCATGGTGCGGGACCTCCTGGCGAAGCTGTCGTCGCATCCCGGCCTCGCGGCCTGGTTGATCCCCGACGACCTGGTCCGCATCTTCGTCGTCGTGGTGGACAACGTCGCCGACGGCCACACGCCCGACCGGCATTTGCCGCCGTGGAAACCCGCCCGGCGCTTCCAGACCATCGGGGCGTCCCCCGGGCTCCGCGTCGACCCGCTCAGCCACGCCCGCTACGACACCCACGCGGAAATCGTCGCGGCCATCGACCCGGCGGTGGCGGCCGAGCTCTATCACCACCTGCGGCCGTTCATCGCCGCCGCCTACGCCGAGCTGGGACGCAGCGGGGACGAGTTCGACGTGACGGTGCTGCGCGCCCTGCGGAACCTCCTCGAGACGCCGGTCCTGGAGCGCGAGGTCCGGCTGATTCACCGCGCCCCGTTCTTCGAGTTCGCCGACCCCGCCCTCGAGGACCTCCTGCCCATCCAGAAGCAGTTCCTCGGCATGGGCCCCCGCAACGTGCGGGCGGTGCAGGCGAGCCTGCTCGAGATCGCCCAGGCGATCGGCTTCGACGTGGCGAGCCTGCCGACGCCCCGGGTGCTGCGCTAGCCCCACGGCCGGTGTCCACACCCGACTCTCCGCTCATGCGGCTCGTCGTCAAGCGCCTCGACCCGGCGGCCCGCCTCCCCGAACGGGCGCATCCCGGCGACGCCGGGCTCGACCTGTACGCGGCCGCGGACATCGACGTGCCCGCGGGCGGGGCCCGGCTCGTCGGCACCGGCCTCGCCGTCGAGCTCCCCCCCGGCACCGAGGGCCAGATCCGGCCGCGCAGCGGCCTCGCCCTCCGCCACGCCGTCACCGTCCTGAACGCCCCGGGCACCATCGACGCCGGCTATCGGGGCGAGGTCGGCGTCCTCCTCGTCAACCACGGCCGGCAGGCGTTCCGCGTGCGGCGGGGCATGAAGGTGGCGCAACTCGTGGTAACCCCCGTGGTCGAGGTCGAGGTGATCGAGGCGGACGCCCTGTCGGAGACCTCACGGGCCAAGGGCGGCTTCGGGTCGACGGGGTGATATGGCCCAATTCGTGGTGACGACGGTGGTCGAGGTCGAAGTGGTCGAGGCGGACGCCCACTCGGAGACCCCGCGGGCGGGGGCGGCTTCGGGGCGACGGGGTGATATGGTGGGATCGCCGACGCCATGGCGACCGATCCGAACCGCCCCGCCGCCCACGGCGCCACCCTGCGGGTGGCCCTGTGCCAGTGCAACCTGCCCGTCGGCGATCTCGCGGGGAACCTCGACCGGCTCCGCGACCTGATCGCCCGCGCCTCGGAACGCGGGGCCGATCTGACCGTCTTCCCCGAACTCTCCGCCACCGGGTACCCGCCCGAAGACCTGCTGCTGAACCCGCGGTTCACGGCGGCCGCGGCCGACGGTGTGCGCCGCCTCGCGGCGTCGGTGACGGGGACGGTGGCGGTGGTGGGGCTGCCCGACCTCGCCGGCGACCTCCACAACGCGGCGGCGGTGCTCGCGGGCGGCCGGGTCGCCGCCGTCTACCGGAAGCACTTCCTGCCGAACTACGCCGTCTTCGACGAGCAGCGGTACTTCGCGCGGGGCGACGCCGCCCTGACCGTCGACCTCGGCGGCGTCCGCGTCGGCGTCACCATCTGCGAGGACCTGTGGTACCCCGGCGGACCGGGCCGGTGGGCGGCGGTCGACGGCGGCGCGGCGGTCCTCGTCAACCTGTCCGGCTCGCCGTACCACCGGGGCAAGGGCGTCGAGCGCGAGCGCATGCTCGCCCAGCGCGCGGCCGACTACGGCTGCTTCGTGGCCTTCTGCAACGCCGTCGGGGGCCAGGACGAGCTGGTCTTCGACGGGCACAGCCTCGTCATCGACCCCGCCGGCCGCGTCCTCGCCCGCGGCGCCCAGTTCGAGGAGGACCTGCTGGTGGTCGACCTCGACACCGTCTCGGCCACCCGCCGCCGGCTCCACGACCCGCGGTGGCGTCAGACCGGCGCGGACCGCGACCGCGTGAGATCGATCGCCATCGAGACGGCCGCACCGCAGCCCTCCCCGGCACCCGCCCCTCGGGTCCCGCCGCTGCTTGAGCCCGAGGCCGAGGTCTACCGCGCCCTGACCCTGGGCACCGCCGACTACTTCCGGAAGAACCGGTTCCGCCACGGGGTGCTGGGCCTCTCCGGGGGAATCGACTCCGCCCTCGCCCTCACCGTCGCCGCCGACGCCCTCGGCCCCGGCGCGGTGACCGCGGTCTCGATGCCGTCGCGCTTCACCGCCGCCGAGAACCGGGACGACGCGCGCGAACTGGCCGACGGCCTGGGGGTCGAGCTGATCGAGCTGCCCATCGCGGAGCTCGCCGGCGCCTACGACCGCGCCCTCGCCGGGCCGTTCGGCGACGCCCCGCCCAACGTGGCCGAGGAGAACCTGCAGGCGCGCATCCGCGGCAACCTGCTGATGGCCCTCTCCAACAAGTTCGGCTGGTTGGTGTTGACGACGGGGAACAAGAGCGAGATGAGCGTCGGCTACGCGACCCTCTACGGCGACATGGCCGGCGGCTTCGCGGTGCTGAAGGACGTGCTGAAGGGCTGGGTGTACCGTCTCGCGCGGTGGCGCAACCGCGACGGCGGGGTCATCCCGCAACGCATCATCGACAAGCCGCCGACGGCCGAGCTGCGCGAGAACCAGCTCGACAGCGACAGCCTGCCCCCCTACGACACCCTCGACGCGGTGCTCGAGGCCTACGTCGAGGAGGACCGCAGCCCCGAGGACATCGCCGCCGCCGGCTTCGACCCCGCGCTCGTCGACCGCATCGTCGCCATGGTCGACCTCGCCGAGTACAAGCGCCGCCAGGCCCCGCCGGGCGTGCGCATCTCGGTGCGCGCGTTCGGACGGGACCGGCGGCTGCCCATCACCAACCGGTACAAGCCATGATCGAGCCTCGGCGTGCTATACCTGGAGATGGATGGAGACCATCACGCCTTGGCTCACTTCGGCGCTGATCGTCGCCCTCGGCGCATGGCTTCATGCGGATCTGCAGGGCGTCAACAAGCGTCTCGACCTCGTCACCAAGGAGATCGGCGACCTTCGCGAACGCATGGCCCGCCTCGAGGGGGCCCTCAAGGGTTTCTTCGCCGGTCGGCGTGATCGGGAAGCCGGCAGTTGAGCGGTCGCTTCGGGCTGCGGCCGGGCTGCCGTTCCCGAATCCGCGAGACGCAGACGGTCCTCGGTCAGGCCCGTCGACGGCTCGATCAACCGGACTCATCCGGCTCCTCGACCGCGAGCATCCTCCCCCTCAGCATCCGCCGCACGAACCGGCCCAGCCGCTCGTCGGCCGGCTCGACCCGCTCCCCGAACGCCGACCGCATCGCCTCCGCGATCTCGGCGAGCGGGGTGCGGCCGTCGCACGCCTTCCAGACGAGCGTCCCCACCTCGTCGAGCCGGATCCGGTAGTAGGGGTCGCCCGCGAGCCCGGCCAGCCAGCGCCCCGGCCGGCTCGTGCCGAAGCGCGGACGCAGGAGGACGCAGCGGCCGTCCTCCTCGCGCCATTCGAGGAGCCGCCGCGGCCGGACCCCCTCGAAGGACGTCACGACGGCGCGCCCGGCTCCCGCTCGTCCCCGGCGGCAGCCAGGGGCACGCGGACCAGCAGGTGGTAGAGCAGGCCGAACACCAGGGCGCCGAGCAGGGACTGCAGCCAAGTGGGGAAGCCCGCCATCTGCGCGATCGACGGCAGGACCCGGTCGACGCCGGCCGTGATCCCACCGAGGACCACGAAGGCCAGCAGCACCGCCATCAGCGCCTCGCCCGCGATGAAGCCCGACGACAGCAGCACGCCGGTGTTGTTCGCCCGCGTCACCGCCGCCGCGCCGGCGCCGCGGGCGGCGAGGGCGCGCGACAGCAGCCACGCGACGATCCCGCCGACGAAGATGGCCGCGGTGGCCGAGAACGGCAGGTACATGCCGACCGCGATCAGCATCGGCGACGGCGACTGGATGAGCACGAGCCCGAGGGCGAGGAACATCCCGGCGATGACCAGGGGCCACGCCATCTCGCCGCCCACGATGCCTTCCGCCATCAGCGCCATGAGCCCGGCCTGGGGCGCGGGCAGATCGGCGCTGCCGATGGTGTACACCTCGTGCATCGCCATCATCGGCAGGATGAGGACCAGCGCCGCCACGATCACCCCGATGATCTCGCCGACCTCCATCTTCCAGGGGGTCCCGCCGAGGATGTGGCCGACCTTGAGGTCCTGCAGCATGTCGCCGGCGACGCCGGCCGCGCAGCAGACCACCCCCGCCACCCCGAGGACCCCGAGGATGCCGGCGGGGCCGGTCACCCCCAGCCCCACCATGAGGATCGCCGCGATCAGGAGGGTGCTGAGGGTCAGGCCGCTGATGGGGTTGTTCGAGCTGCCGAGCAGGCCCACCAGGTACGCCGCCACCGCCGCGAACAGGAAGCCGAGGACCAGCATGACCACGGTGAGGACGAGGGCCCCGGCGATGCTGCCGCTGAAGAACCAGTAGAGCCCGAGCAGGGGCACCGACAGGGCCGCGATCGCGACGCCGATCTTGCCGAAATCCAGATCGAGGTTGAGCCGGGCCGCCGTCCCCTGCCCGGCCCGCGCCCGCCGGATGTCGGTCCACGCCCGGCCGATCCCCTCGATGAGGGCCGTCCGCAGGTTGAACAGCGTGTAGAACGCGGCCACGATCATCGTCCCCACCGCGAGCGGGCGCACCTGCCGCAGCCACACCTCCTCGGCGAGGGCCGCCAGGGCCGCCCCGTCGGCCGTCTCCGCCGCCGCGTCCGCGTTCAGGAACAGCCCCAGGGGCACGAGCAGCAGCCAGCCGAGCACCGCCCCCGCGAACAACGTCGAGGCGATGCGCGGGCCGACGATGAACCCGACCCCGACCAGGGCCGGCGACGCGGCCGGCGACTGCAGGAGGAACCCGCCGGCGTAGCTCACCGGCTGGCCGAGCATCTCGACCGTCGAGCGCCCGAGGTTGACGAAGGCGGTGGCCGAGTCGCGCACGATCTGGAGGCCGTAGGAGTTCTCGACGAGCTCCCACGCGCCCGCGATGCCCATCGCCTGGAAGACGTACTTGGCCCCGGTGTGACGGCCCTGCCCCGCCTTCACCAGCTCGGCCGCGGCCACGCTCTCGGGGAACGGGAGGTCCGCCTCGACGACCATCGTGCGGCGCAGCACGATGATGAACAGCACCCCGAGCAGCCCGCCCACGAGCATGATGGCGGTGCTCTCCCAGTAGCGCAGCTCGTCCCAGACCCCGCTGATCACGAAGGCGGGAATCGTGAAGATCGCCCCCGCCACGAGGGCCTCGCCGACCGAGGCGGTGGTGCGGGAGATGTTCTCCTCCAGCACCGAGCCCCCGACGCCCCGCAGGGCCGCCATCGCCACCACCGCGGCCGGGAACGTCGCGGCGACGGTGAGGCCGGCCCGCATGCCGAGGTACGCGTTGGCGGCCCCGAGCACGACGGCCATCACGACGCCGATGAGGACCGCCCGGACCGTCAGCTCGGGCAGGTCGGTCTCCTCGGGCACGAACGGCGTGAACCGCGGCGGCGACGGGTCGGATGCGCTCATGGCTGCCTGTGCTCCCTCGATGTCCTTGGCCGGAACGCCCGCGCCCGCACGCGGGGGGGGCGGCGGGCGGCCGACGCGACGACGCGGCCCCGAGTGCGGCCGCAGTTATACGGGCATCCCGTGCGACGCAGACCGCCGCCGGGTGCACGACAGATTCGTGAGATGCCGCCGAATGCCGGCACCGTTCGGCCGGTTCCTTCGAGGCGCGGGGAAGCCTGCGCGGAGGATATCTGCCGCGCCTCATTCGTGTCGCTGCCGGTTCGAGCCCGCGAGGTTCCCCGCATCCCGTGCGGGACGCAACCGCCGGCCGCCGGGTCGGGCCGCGAACACGGATGTGGTACTGTCCCTCCCGCGCAACCCGATTGACCCGTATGACATCGACCGCAGAACGGCGCCTGGACCGCGCATCGGCGGGCACCGGCGCCGTCCCCCCCGACGCCCGGCTCGTCCGCGACATCTACGCCGAGGAGGGGCGGGCGGGCCGGCCGGTCGTCTCGATCGAGCTCTTCCCGCCCCGGACCCCCGAGGGGCACGCCAAGCTTTTCGAGCGGACCCTGCCGGCGATGCAGGCGGGCCGGCCCCACTTCTACTCGGTCACCTACGGGGCGGGCGGGAGCACCCGGGACCGGACCCTCGACATCGCGGACCGCATCCAGCGCGAGCACGGGGCCACCGCGATGGCCCACCTGACGTGCATCAGCACGCCGCGCCCGGAGATCGAGCGGTACCTGCTGGAGGCGCGGGCGCGCGGCATCCGCAACATCCTCGCCCTGCGCGGCGACCCGCCGCAGAACGTGGACGAGCTGGCCGAGCTGGAGAGCGGGTTCGAGTACTCGTACCAGTTGGTCACGTTCATCCGGCGGCTCGGCGGCTTCTCCATCGGGACCGCCGGCTTCCCCGAGAGCCACGTCGCGTGCACCGAGGGGAAGCACGTCGACTGGCGGCGGCTGAAGGCCAAGATCGACGCCGGCGCCGACCTCGTGCTGACCCAGCTCTTCTTCGACAACGACGACTACTTCACGTTCCGGGACTACCTGGTGGACACCCTGGGGGTGCGGGTGCCCCTGACGCCGGGGGTGCTGCCGATCCTCGGCACCCAGCAGATCAAGCGGTTCACCGCCATCTGCGGGGCGACGCTGCCCGCCCGCTGCTGGAGAAGCTGGAACGGTTCGGCGACGACGCCGAGGCGGTCGCCGACTTCGGCATCGAGTTCGCGACCCGCCAGTGCGAGGCCCTGCTCGCCGGGGGGGCGCCGGGCCTCCACGTCTACTCGCTGAACCGCGCCCGCGCGGTCACGAGCATCGTCGAGAGCCTCGGGCTACGGGCTGAATCGCCGCCCGCCTTGCGGTCGTGACCGCGGCGCTCCACCTCGTGTTTCTCACGACCTGTGGCTGAACCACGGGGGCGGCGGCAGGCGGCGGCCATCCCCGCGTAGTACGCTTGGGACGGTGACGAGAGTTACCTTGCCATGTGTCGGGCGTGCCAAGCCGCAATACGCGGGGCGCGCGTGAGCGCAGTCTTCCCTGGCACCGGCCGCGACCGGGGCGCGTGCCCGGCGCCGGGCGGCCCTGGCGCGCGGCCGGCCCCCGACCACGTCCGCTCACCGCGCACGTCCGCCCGTCCGGGTGCACGACAGATTCGTGAGATGGCCGTAGTCGCCCCCCGCTGTGCAGGGCGATTCAACCGAACCGTCCTCGCTCATTGCTCCGAAGCGGCAAGGCGCAACTCTACTCTCGTGCACCCGGCACGTCCCCGCGGGTTGAGAACGGCGGCGGAGTTCGTGTAGCCTGCCCGTGGCGTTGGCCGTCAGGTGCCGCCGTCGACGCTCGACCGCATCCCGCGGCGCGAACACCGCGGGGTCGAAAGGGGGATAGCCACGATGAACGCTCGACCCGCCGCCGCCGGGCACTTGCTCCCCGTCCTCACCGCCATCGCGGTGCTGGCACCGGCGCCCGCGGCCGCGCAGCCGGGGTCCAGCGGAGCGTCCGTGCCGCGCACGCCGGACGGCCGGCCCGACCTGCAGGGCGTCTGGGACTTCAGCTCGCTGACGCCGCTGCAGCGCCCCCCCGAGCTGGCGGGCCGGGAGTTCCTGACCGACGAGGACGTCTCGGCGGCGGAGGCGCGGGCCGCCGCGCGGGTGGACACGGCGCCGCGCGCCGGCGACCCCGGCAGCTACAACCGGTTCTGGTTCGACGACGGCACGACGGTCGCCGGGACCCGCCGCACGTCGCTGATCGTCGACCCGCCGGACGGGCGCCTGCCGGCCCACACCCCCGAGGGCCGGGCGCGGATGGCCGCCCGCGCGGAGGCGCGGGACCGCAACGCCGGTCCGGCCGACCGCGACGTGGACGAGCGGTGCATCCTCGGCTTCAACTCCGGACCGCCGATGCTGCCCGGCGCGTACAACAACTTCGTGCAGTTGTTCCAGACCCCGGGGCACGTGGCGATTCTCAACGAGATGGTGAACGACGCGCGGCTCGTCCCGCTCGACGGCCGGCCCGCCCTCGCCGCCGGCGTGCGCCAATGGCGGGGCGACTCGCGCGGTCGCTGGGAGGGCGACACGCTGGTCGTCGAAACCATGAACTTCAGGGACCTCGGGACCGCCCACCCCGCCCCCAACATGGAGATCCTGGAAGCCCTGGGGCCGGACCTCCATCTCGTGGAGCGCTTCAGCCTCCTCGACGCCGACACGCTGCTCTATCGGTTCACGATCGACGATCGTACCGCCTTCGCCCGGCCGTGGAGCGTCGAGACGACGATGACGCGGTCGGCCCAGCCGCTGTACGAGTACGCGTGCCACGAAGGCAACTACGGCCTCTACAACATCCTCGCCGGCGCGCGCGCCGCGAGCCGGCCGGCCGGGCCGTAGCGCCGCTCAGGAGCGTTCGATCCACTCGACGAACTTCGATCCGTCGACGGAGGCGTCGACGATCATCACCCGGGTCACCCGGGCGTTCTCGTGGATCAGCGCCTTGGTCGCGTCGCGGGCCTCCTCGACGGAGGCATAGCGGTTGAAGAGGATCGGCGAGTTGGCGGCGCCGCCGCGCACGGTGGGAATCAGCTTGAACATGGCGGGCAGATCATACCCCGTCCGTGCGGAGGGCGATGCGGGGGCGAGACGCCCCGGCGGACCGGCGGCGCCCCGGAGACTGAACGCGCGGCGGAACGGAACAGCGGGTCCCCGCCCCCCCGATTCCGAACCAGAGCGCACCCGCCACCCCGGCCATTCCCCGCGGAAACGGAACAGCGGGTCCGCTTCGACCGCGCGTGATTGGGGACCGGCCGGCCCCGCTACGCCGTCCCGCCACCGTTGCCGGGCGCGCGGGAGCAGCCGGCCGGCCCCGCTACGCCGTCCCGCCACCGTTGCCGGGCGCGCGGGAGCGGGCCGCCGGCCGCGGGCCCCGCCGGCCGCGCCGCGTCATTCCGAGCCCGACCGCGCCCCGGCATCCGCCGGCGGCCACTGCCGGCGGCCGAGGTCGGTGCCCACCGCCAACTGCAGGACCTCGCCGTAGCTCCGCACGCCGCCGGCCACCCGGTTCGCCCGGAGATAGCCGTCGTTGAGGCGCCGGGCGTTCCGCTGAATGACGGGCACGACCCGGCTGGTCCTCGTGCGCACCGCGGCGTAGTCGGCGCGCGGCCCCGGACCGAGCCGCGCGCCGAGGGCCCCGCGCGACGACTCCGGGACCGCCGCGAGGAGCCGCCCGACCATGTTCAGCCATCCGGCGTACTGCATGCGCTCGTCGCCGGCCAGGCACGTCAGCCACGCCACGAAGTTGGCCTCGGCCTCGTGGGCGTAGCCGGCCACGTGGGCCCACTCGTGGGCGGTGACGAAGGGCCGCTCGAACGGCAGCACGGTATCGTTCACCAGCACCTGCAGCGAGAACGGATCGGTCATGCCGTCGATGCCGGCGCGCCGGAAATAAGGCGTGAGCAGCGAGCGCCGGGGGACGACGGCGGGGGCGGGAAGCGACGCGCCGAGTTCGCGCTGCACGCGCTCGAACGCGGGGCCGAGCTCGGCCGGCAGCTCCTCGAGCTGCGGCCACGACCGCGCCTCGATCGTCTCGAACAGGCGGTTGAGATGGGTTACCGCGGACGCGGCCAGTTCGTCGAGGACCGCCGCGGTCACCCGATCTTCGGCGTACCCGAGCTTCGCGGCCAGCGTCTCGCGCCGGTAGTTCAGCCCCCAGTTGGCGAGAAACACGAGGTAGAGCGCGGCGGCGACGACCGCGAGCCGGGCCGCGACGGCGCCGAGCGCGCGCAGCCGGCCCCGCGGCCCCGGACGCGCCAGGCGCCACGCGCACCACCCGGCGACCGCCCGCCGCCACCCCGAACAGCAGCCAGTCGAAGAGCACCAGGGGCACGCGGTCCGTCGCCGCCGTCACCACCTGCCGCAGGACGGGATATACGCCCTGCGAGTACGCGGACTCAATGGCCGCGCGCGGCACCGGGAGCAGCGCCATGAGGACCGCGGCGCCGACGAGCGCCGCCGGCAGCCAGCCCCGCCCGCGGCGGACGGGCTCCGGTCGGGATCGACGCCGCGCCATGCCCGTACCCTACACCACGCGCGACGGCTCGCGGCCGGCGCCGACGACGAAGCCGCGGCGGGGCCGCCCCACGGCGACCGCCGGGCGCATCGCGGTTCAAGCGCGGCGGAGGCCATCGCCCCGGGCTCTGGCCGGTCAGCCCCGGGGCAGGCCCAGACGGACGAGGCGTCCTGCCGAACTTAGAGCAACGGGCGTCAGCGTGAAGCGCGGAGGGGTCGGGCCGCCGGACCGGGTGATACACTGGGCCGATGCCGACGCCCGACGACGAGCCCACTTGGGGCCGGTCGACGGTGCACACCGTGTGCCCCCTCGACTGCCCGGACACCTGCAGCCTCGAGGTCGCGGTCGAACGCGGGGCCGTCGTCTCCATCGACGGGTCGCGCCGGAACCCCGTCACCGACGGCTACATCTGCGGCAAGGTCCGCCGGTTCGGCGAGCGCGTGTACGGCGACGCCCGCCTGACCCAGCCCCTCGTCCGCCGGGGCCGACGCGGCGACGGCGACTTCCGACACGCGACGTGGGACGAGGCCCTCGCCCTGATCGCCGGGCGGATGACCGAGATCCGCGACGAGTTCGGGGCCGAGGCGGTGCTCCCGTTCTCGTACGGCGGTTCCAACGGCCTGCTGACGCAGGACACCGTCGACGCCCGGCTGTTCCGGCAGTTCGGCGCCTCGCGGCTCGCCCGCACCGTGTGCGCCCTGCCCACGAGCACCGCCAACCAGGCCCTCTACGGCAAGATGCCGGGCGTGACCTACGCCGACTACCGCCACGCCCGGCTCATCGTGGTCTGGGGGGCCAACCCCCCGAGTTCGGGCATCCACCTGATGCCGCACCTCAAGGCGGCGCAGGAGGCGGGGGCGGCCCTCGTGGTCGTCGACCCGCGCCGGACGAAGCTGGCCCGCCGCGCCGACATCCACCTCGCGGTCAGGCCGGGGACCGACGTCGCGCTCGCGCTGGCCGTCCACCGCTACCTGTTCGAGAACGACCGGGCCGACGGGGGGTTCCTCGCCGCCCACGCCGAGGGCGCGGACCGGCTGCGGGAGCGCTGCGCGGAATGGACCTTCGACCGGGCGGCGGAGGTGGCGGGGCTCGACGCGGGGCTGATCGAGAGCTTCGCCGAGATGTACGCCGACTACTCCCCCGCCGTCATCCGCTGCGGGTGGGGGCTCGAGCGCAACCGCAACGGCGGCAGCGCCGCCCTCGCGGTGCTCGCGCTGCCCGCCGTCGCCGGCAAGTTCGGGGTCCGGGGCGGCGGCTACTCGATGAGCAACACGGCGGCCTGGGGCCTCTCGGCCGAGTCGTGGATCGGCGCCCCCGAGCCGGAGACGCGGGTCGTCAACATGAACCGCCTCGGCCGGGCGTTGCTGGAGCTTCAGGATCCGCCGATCAAGATGCTCTTCGTCTACAACTGCAACCCGGTGGCGACGATGCCGAACCAGAACCGGGTGATCGAGGGGCTCTCCCGCGACGACCTCTTCACCGTGGTGTTCGACCAGGTGATGACCGACACCGCGCAGCTCGCCGACGTGGTGCTGCCGGCGACCACGTTCCTCGAGTCCTACGACGTCGCGCAGAGCTACGGGTCGACCAACCTGCAGCTCGCCCGCCCCGTCATCGAGCCGGTGGGCGCGTCGCGGCCCAACGTCGAGGTCTTCGCGGAGCTCGCGGGCCGGCTGGGCATCGACGTCGGCGCCGGGGACGGGAGCGACGCCGAGGCCCTGCTCGATCTCGCCGCGGCCCTGCCCGAGGAGGCCCGCGGCGATCTGCTCGAGTCGGGCATCGCCCTCGGCGTGGCGGACGGCGCGCCCGTGCAGTTCGTCGACGTCCACCCCCGGACCCCGAACCGGAAGGTGCGGCTCTTCCCCGACGAGCTCGATCGGGAGAGCCCCGGGGGCATCTACCGCTTCCGGCCCGATCCGGCGACGGCCGACCATCCCCTCGCCCTCATCTCGCCGTCCACCGGCAAGACCGTCAACTCCACCCTCGGCGAGCTGCGCGCGCGCGCGGCGAGCCTGCAGATGCACCCCGACGACGCCGAGCCGCGCGGCCTCGCCGACGGCGACACCGCCCGCGTCTTCAACGCCCTCGGCGAGGTGCACTGCCCCGTGTCGCTCGACGCCGGCATCCGGCGGGGCGCGGTCGCCCTGCCCAAGGGCCTCTGGCGCATGAGCACCCTCAACGGCGCGACCGCCAACGCCCTCGTCCCCGACGACCTGACCGACGTCGGCGGCGGCGCCGTCTTCAACGACGCCCGCGTACAGGTGGCCCGCGTCGTCACCGCCACCCTGCAACTCGACGGGCGGGAGCCGGCGGCCTCCGCCGCCGGCCGGGATGCGTCGGTCCACTAACCGCGGACGGCCGGGTTGAGCGCCGCGGCTCCGCGCGGGCCGGCCGTAGAACACGCAAGTGGATGGTTGACAGCCGTATTCAGCCGTATTGCCGTGAGTCAGCATCAAGGTGAGGTTGGGAGGGTTGCACGGCGTCCGCTCCCGCGAGCCGGTCTGGACGTCGCGGGCGGGGGGCCGACTTCGGTTGCGCCCGCGCGCGCATCAGGTGGATAATCAGGGTGAAAGGATTTCGAAGGTACCCGCCGAGGACAACGGGGGCGACGAGCGGATGGATCAACCAGCGACGCCCCCACCCGGGGCAAATGAAGAGCTCCCGACCCCGGTCTACGTCACGCAGATGCTGAGACGCTTCGAGATGGAGCTCGGGGTTCTCCGCGAGAAGGTCAACGACATTCCGAAGACGGTGCGTGAGACGACCAGGGCCGATATCGCCGAGCTGGAAACGCGGCTGACGAAATCAATGGGCGACAGCGAAACGCGGCTGACGAAGGCGATTGGCGACAGCAAGACGCAGTTGACGAAGGCGATCGGCGACAGCGAAACGCGGCTGACGAAGTCGATTGGCGACAGCCAAACGCAGATGATCAAGTGGATGATCGGGATCGGTTTGGCTGGGGCCGGGTTGGTGATTACGGCACTCCGCCTGCTCGTACTGACGCCCCCCTCTTGAAGCTCTCCGGCCGCTTCCCCGCGCCCGGGCGTCGAACCCTTGATGACACGCTGTCGGCCTGCTCGGACGCGTCCCCGCCGCGCATCGGAGCCTCCGCGACGCCACCGAACACCGTCAGGCTTCACGGCCCGATCCGCGGTCGCACGAAGCGCCCCGAACGGCGTTCAGTCGGAGTGCGTGCCGGGCGTCGTCACATGCGTGACGAGCAGTTCCTGGAGGGCTTGGACCTGGCCGGTCAACTGATCGACCTTGCTGCTGACGATCAGCACCCCGATCGCGCTGACGAGCGAAATCAGGAGGGTCAGCACCTGTAGCACGGTCGAAAGGGTGGCGTTCTTCTCCATCCTCTCCATGTCTCCCCCATCCTAACCCGGCGGCCCCAGACGAAGCCCCCCCGAGCCGTCACGCTTCCCGCGCCGCCGCCGGGACGGCCGCGTGGTCGGGATGGACGAGGTCGGAGACCCGGCCGCCGGGCATGCGGACGGCCGCGACCACCGCGACTCCGGTGACGGCGGCGGTGAGCCCGAAGACGCGGTGAATCGCCTGGAGCATGCCGGCCTGCGAGGGTTCCGCGCCCGCGGCGACGGTCGCCGCGATCACCGCGCCGAACAGGGCGACGCCGACCGCTCCGCCGATGCTGCGGGTGAACTGGCCGAACGACGTGGCGACCCCGAGATGGCGGCGCGCGACCCCGCTCTGCATGGCGAGCACCAGCGAGAGCATCGCCGTCCCCATGCCCATGCCGATCAGCGCGAGGTCGGCCCGGAGCACCCAGGCGGGGGTGTCCGCGCCGACGAGGGTCAGGCCCGCGAAGCCGAGGGCGACGCCGCTCAGGCCGCCCAGCACCATCGGCCGGTAGCCCGTCCGGTGCACGAGGCGGCCGGCGATCACCGACACCACGACCCAGCCGAGGACCAGCGGGGTCAGGGCGCGGCCCGCCTCGACCGCGGTGCCGCCCAGCCCCTCCTGCACGAGGAGGGGCACGTAGGTGATGGCGCTGAACATGGCGGCGCCGACGAGGAGTCCGATTCCCGCGATGGACGCCACCATCCGGTCAGCGAGGAGATCGAGGGGCACCATCGGTTCGGCCGCCCGCCGCTCGACCCGCACCAGCCACCAGCCGAAACCCGCCGCGGCCCCGCCCGCGAGCGCGGCCCACGCCCCGCGGCCCGCGACGCCGGTCTGGCCGACGGCGAGCAGCAGCAGCGTAACCGACGTCATCAGCAGGGCCGCCCCCGCGTAGTCGACGCTGCGCCGGACGCCGGGCGCGGGGTCCCGCAGGGCGGCGCCCACCGCCGCCGCGGCGAGGACGCCGAACGGGATATTCAGGTAGAACACCCAGCGCCACGAGAGCAGGGCGGTGATGTAGCCGCCGGCGAGGGGCCCCACCACGGAGGCGACCCCCCACACCGCGCTCAGCAGCCCCTGCGTCCGGCCCCGCTCTTCCAGCGTGTAGTGGTCGCCGATGATGCTCATGCCGAGGGGCATGAGGCCGCCGGCCCCGAACCCCTGCAGCGTCCGGAACACGATGAGCGCGGCCATGGAGGTGGCCGCCCCCGAGAGGGCGGAGCCCAGCAGGAAAATGCCGATGCACCAGAGATAGAAGCGCCGCCGTCCGTACAGGTCGGAGAGCTTGCCCCACAGCGGAATCGAGACCGTGGACGCCAGCAGGTAGGCGGAGAAGACCCAACTGTACCAGGCGAGCCCGCCGAGCTGGTCGGCGACCGTCGGCATGGCCGCCGCCACGACGGTCATCTCGATGGCCGCGAGGAACGTGCCGCCGAGCACGCCGGCCATGGCCACCGTCCGGCGGGCGCCGCGGATGGGTTCGTGATGGGTCATGCGCCTGTTGATGCGGCTCCGGGAAGATGCGCACCCGCCGCCTGCGGCCGACCACGTCCTGGAGCCGCGGACTGCGCGACGACCGAAGGCGGGCCGCGGCGCGGATGCTCGTTGCCGCGGCCCGCCGGCGGAATCCGCCCCCGAACGCGCGGGAGCCGCGCCGTTCGCGAAGGACCGCTCGACCGCGGCGTCGGCCGCCGCTCGAACCTTCCCATGTTACGATCCTGAGACCCACGCCGCCAGCCGGACCATCGCCATGCCTGATTCCGACGCCCCCGTCCGAACCGTGAAGTGTGTGAAGCTCCAGCGCGAGCTGCCCGGGCTCGACGAGCCCCCGTGGCCCGGCGAGCTGGGCCGCCGCATCTACGAGCAGGTCTCCGCCGACGCCTGGAAGCAGTGGGAAGAGCGGATGACGATGATCCTCAACGAGTACCGCCTCATGCCCTGGCAGAAGGAGGCACAGGACCTGGTGGCGAAGTACATGGAGGAGTTCTTCTTCGGCGAGGAGTCGGCGCCGCCCCCCGACTACGTGCCCCAGCAGCAGAAGTGACCGGGCGCGCGGAACCGTTTCACGAGGCCGCCCCGCCGTCGAGGGCCGCCGCGCGAGGCGCCGGCGGCGTCACCAGGCTCACTACGATCAACGTCCCGATCGACAGCGCGAGGGCGGGGTACGCCGTCTCCAGCCCCAGGGGATACACGGCCGCGCCGTCGACGCCGCGCGCGAGGCCGACGATTTCCCACCCGAGCGTCGTGATCATCCCGACGAGAATCGAGGCCACCCCGCCCGCGGGCGTCGCGCGACGCCAGAGCAGGGCCCCGAGCAGGGCCGGAGTGATGCCCGCGCCGTACATCGTGTACGCCCACAGGGCCATCGCGAGGATGGTCGGGAAGAAGCTCCCCGCCACGTAGCCGAAGAGGCCCAGCACGACGACGATGACGCGCGTGTAGACGATGACCTGCGCCCCCGTCATCGACGGATTGACGAAGCGCTGGTACACGTCGCGGATCAGGTTCGTGGCCGGTGTCAGCAGGAAGCTGTTGGCGGTCGAGACGATGATCGCGGCCGCCCCGCACACCAGGACCACCCCCAGGAACGCCGGCAGCACGTCGGTCGCGACCCTGATGACGATCTCCTCCGACTGCGCCTCGGTCAGCCCCGGCGTGACGGTGCTGGCGAAGACGCCGGTCGAGTCGATCAGGGTCTCGACCAGCATGGTCCCGACGATCCACCCCCCGACCGCGAGCCGCGCCGCCCGCTCGTCCCGGGCGGAGAAGAACTTCTGGTACATGTTCGCTTCGCCGAGCAGCAGGAACATCGTCGGCAGGAACAGGGCCAGCGACGCCTGCGGCCCCAGCGTGCCGAACAGCGACACCTGGTCGGGGCGCAGCGCCCCCAGGGCCGCGCCGAGGCCGCCCGCGTCGCCGACCATGAACGTGACCGCCAGCACCACCCCGATCGTCATCAGCACGCCGTTGCCGACGTCCAGATAGGCGATGGACAGCATGCCCGCGAGGGCCGTGAACAGGACGCAGAACGCCATCGTGATGAACGCGCCGGTGTCCGGGTCGATGCCCGCCACCGATGCGAGCAGGCGGCCGCCGCCCCGGAACTGGTAGGCGGCGATGGTCGAGTACGCGAGCACCGTGGTCACCGTGCCGAGCACCCGCGCGGCCGGCCCGTAGCGCAGCTCGAGGATGTCGGGCACGGTGTACTGGGCGATGCGGCGCACCCGCGGCGCGATGAAGTAGACCAGCGCGATGCCCGCCCACGCCCCCGCGGACTGCCACAGCGCCGCGAACCCCGCCCGGTAGCCGAGCCCGGCCCCCGCGAACAGGCTGCCCGACCCGATCCACGTCGCGAGCAGCGTGAACACCAGCACCCGCGCCGGCAGCGCCCGGCCCGCCACGAGGAAGTCGTCGCCGGTCCGCACCCGCCGGCTGCGGTAGGCACCGACGAGGACCAGCACCGAGAGGTAGAGCAGAACGGCCGTCAGCATCGTGTGTCTCCGCGTCCATTATGCGTCGAACGCGTCGCCCGTTCGACGCGAACTCCCAAAGATCCGTTTCCCCTTGACGCGGACCACGCGTGCGTAGCACACTGCAGCAGGCTGCAGCACCACGTCCGGCTGATAGGTGGGTGAATCGAGTGTCGGCGAAACACCGTCTGACCGTAAATCTTGAGGATCGCGAATACCAAGAGCTGTCGGCGTTGGCCGAGAAGTACCGGGTCTCTCTCGCCTGGCTGGGCCGCCAGGCCACCATCGAGTTTCTCGAACGGCATGCGGAGGACGAGTTGCAGCTCCCCCTCCGTCTCTCTTCGGGGCGTCGGACGCGCGGCTGAGCTGCCCGTGCGCATCCAGTGACGGGAGCGTTGAACATGGCGGTCGCTGCCTCGATCCTGCCGGCGCCGCTCCCCGCCGGCGCGCGCGAGGCTCTGCTGTCGGCCCGGGGGCTGGCCGCGTCCGTGAAGGGTGAAGACCGGCTCGCCCTCGCGCGGGCCGTCGTTTTCGCCGTTGTCTGCGCCTATTGGCGTGAGGCACACCCCGCTCGCAGCTCCCGTTGGTCCCTACGCAGACTCCCGGCCGACATCGCTCTTGCCCCCCCGAGTGAAGAAACGGCAATCCTGGCCCGCGCCATCGCGACCGCGGCGGCTACGCTCGGAGCCGCGGATGCCGGGTATCTGGTCGGCGTCCTCTACACCATGATGATGCCGGTCCAGTTCCGGGCGCAGCGCGGCGCGTACTACACGCCGCCGGCGCTGTGCGAGCGTCTGCTGGATCTCGCTACCGCGGCCGGCGTCGATTGGCGGTCCGCACGGGTGCTCGACCCCGCCTGCGGCGGAGGCGCTTTTCTCTCGCCCGTGGCGCGCCGCATGGCGGGGAGTCTGACAGACCGTCGCCCCGCCGCGGCGCTGTCGAGCATCCACGGCCGGTTGGCGGGGTTCGAGATCGACCCCTTCGCCGCCTGGCTGTCGCAGGTCTTCCTCGACGTGACACTACGTCAGTGCTGCGGCGAGGCGGCCGCCCCCCTCTCGCCCGTCGTGCGCGTATGCGACAGTCTCGAACAGCCCCCGCCGCCGGAGCGGTTCGATCTCGTCGTGGGCAATCCGCCCTATGGGCGCGTCACGCTGTCACCCCGTTTGCGGGCGAGATTCAAGCGCAGCCTCTTCGGTCACGCGAACCTGTATGGCGTGTTCACCGACTTGGCGTTGCGTTTCGCCCGTCCCGACGGGGCCATCGGATACGTCACGCCCACCAGCTTCTTGGCCGGCGAGTACTTCAAGGCGCTCCGCGCTCTGCTCGGCCGGGAAGCCCCGCCGGTCAGCATCGACTTCATCGCGACACGTACCGGCGTCTTTGCCGATGTGCTGCAAGAAACCCTGCTGGCCGTATACCGTAGTCGGGGTGCTTCCGGCCCGGCGCGGGTGCATTTCATTTCTCCGCGGTCGGACGGCTCCATCGGGGCGACCGCCGCCGGCTCTTTCCGTCTCCCCGCCCGCCCGGCCCAACCCTGGCTGGTGCCGCGTACGCGGGCGCAGACGGATCTGTTGCGTCAGGTCCGCCGGTTTTGCTGCCGCCTCGCAGACTATGGCTATACGGTCAGCACCGGGCCTCTCGTCTGGAACCGCCATCGCGCCGGCCTCCGCGACGAACCCGGCCGGGGGTGCTACCCGCTGGTCTGGGCGGAATCCGTGCGTCCTCACGGCGTCTTCGAGTTCCGGGCGGAGAAGCGCAATCACAAGCCCTATTTCCGCCCAACCGCAAGGGAGTCCTGGGTCGTTACGCGTTTCGCGTGCGCGCTCGTGCAGCGAACGACGGCCAAGGAACAGTGCCGGCGCCTGATCGCGGCGGAGTTGCCCGCCTCCTTCATCGAGAGGCACGGCGCCGTCGTCGTCGAGAACCACCTCAACATGATCAAGCCCCTGAACGGTACGCCTAAAGTGTCTCCGGCCGCGCTGACAGCGCTCCTGAACACCGATGTCGTCGACCAGGTGTTCCGCTGCATCAACGGCAGCGTCGCCGTCTCCGCCTACGAGCTACAGGCGTTGCCCCTCCCGTCGCCGGAGGCCATGCAGGCGATTGAGAACCTCGTCGAGTCTCGCGCGAGCCGCCAGACGCTGCGGACCGCGGCGGAACGTCTGTACGCCACTCGGACGCCGGGATGATGCCCCTGCCGCCCCTGTTGCCGCCGCCCGCGATCCTGGTCGATCTGGGTCCATACGCTCCGCTTCTGGTATTCGTCGAAGTCGTGGCGACGTCCGGCCCCGTGAGCGAAGCCCGCCGGAACGCGTTGATGACCATGGCCGGCGCCGCCGGCTTTCATGACGAACAGGTGGCGTTCGTGACGGCCTATGCCGACCGCACCGCCGGCGCATTCAGCCGGTCTGTGAGCGAATTGGCGTGGCGGTCGTTCGCGTGGTTCATGTCAGAACCGGACCACATCATGATGCTGCACCGCGGATCCGCGGCGGGGCAGGTGCTGCTGTCGCGGCTGATGCCGTATACGGGCGGCGTCGAATGACGGCGCGCGCCTGAGGTCGTCCCCGAGGGCCGGGGCGGAGATGCCGGCGGGACTACGGCACAGGGCGTCCCGAAGGCGGCGGGATATTGGGGGACTACGGCACGGGACAGCCGGAGCCGGCGGGTAGCCGTGGAAGCGCCCGGCACCCGGAAGGCGGGGCCGCGATGCATCCCCGCGCGGGTGTACGTCTATACTGGCGACCATGGCTGATGTCGACGTTCCGCCGCGGCCCGGGTGCGGGGTCCAGGCTCGGGCCGGCTCGACGGCGGTGAGCCTCGACGACCGGATCGCCGGGCTGCGCGGCCGGCTGGCCGAGTTCGACCGGGCGGTGGTCTGCTTCTCGGGCGGCGTCGACTCCGGCTACCTGCTGGCCGAGGCGGCCGGCGTGCTGGGGGACCGGGCGACGGGCCTCACCGCCGTGTCGCCGAGCCTGGCGCCCGAGGAGCGGGACGGCGCCGAGCGTCTCGCGCGGGGGCTCGGGGTGCGGCACGTGCTGGTGGAGACGCGCGAGCTGGACGACGCGCGGTACGCGTCGAACCCCGTCAACCGCTGCTACTTCTGCAAGAACGAGGTGTATTCGGTGGCGGTGGCCGAGGCGGCCCGCCTCGGGGCGCGCCACGTGCTCGACGGGTTCAACGCCGACGACCGCGGCGACCACCGGCCCGGCCGGCGGGCCGCGCTCGAGCTGGGGGTGCGCTCGCCCCTCGACGAGGCGGGCTTCGGCAAGGCGGACGTCCGGGAGGCGGCGCGGCGCCTGGGGCTCCCGGTGTGGGACAAGCCGGCCCTCGCCTGCCTGTCGAGCCGCTTCCCCTACGGCACTGAAATCACCCCTGAGCGGCTGGCGCGGGTGGCGGAAGGCGAGCGGGTCCTGCGCGGGCTGGGGTTCCGGGTGTGCCGGGTGCGGTTCCACGGCACCGCCGCCCGCATCGAGGTCGAGCCGCACGAGATTCCCCGCCTGCGGAGCGGCGCGGTCCGCGCCGAGGTCGGGCGGCGGTTCAGGGACGCCGGATTCACCCGGGTGACGGTCGACCCGCGGGGCTACCGTCGGGGCTCGCTCAACGAGGCGCGGTCGGAAGCGGGCCCGGCGGCGGCGGCCCGGCCGCTCGCCGGCCCGGACGATCCGCCCGGCGCGGGGAGCGCGGCCGAGGAAGCCCTCTGAGCGCCCGCCGGCTCGACCAGCAACTGGGCCAGCCGCGCCCCCCCGAGCTGATAGGGATTCACGACCTCGTCGGCCCCGGCCTGCAGAATCCGCTGCTCGGCGCCCTCGCCGGCGGCGCGCGCCGCGATGACGAGGCCGGGGTTCAGCGACCGCGCCGTCAGCACCGCGTAGAGGTTCTGGGCGTCGTCGGCGAGGCAGCACACGAGCCCGCGGGCGCGCTCGACGTTGGCCGCGCGGAGCGACCCCTCCTCGGTGGCGTCCCCGGTCACCACCGGGCACCCCCCGGCGGCGAGGTCCCCGGTAAGCTCGCCCCGGGACTCGACCACCACGACCTGACGCCCGGCCCGGCGCAGGGCCTCGACGGCGGCGCGGCCCATGCGCCCGTAGCCGCAGACGATGTCGTGACCGCTCATCCGTTCGATCATGCGGACCCTCCGGACATGCCCCAGGTAGCGCCGCAGCTCGCCCTCCATGATCCACCGGCCGACCTCGGCGGCGAGGAACACGGAGACGCCGATGCCGGTGCCGAGCAGGGCCACGGTCAGCGCCTGGCCGGCCGGCGAGAGCGGGAACACGTGGCCGAACCCGACGGTGGTGATGGTGATGACGGTCATGTAGAACGCGTCCCACCACGGCACCCCTTCGACGAGCGTGTAGCCGGCGGCGCCGGCGAGGAAAAGGCCCAGGACCAGCGCCGTCGCCCGCGCGAGCCGGTACGGCGTCGCCACGACGGTCGGACGGGGCTCGGCGTCGGGCTGGGGACTGAACACGGGTGGCTCTCGACCGCCGCTGATGCGGACTCCACTATAGACCGGCGATGACGACGAGACCGGCCATGACGACGAGACCCGATGGAGCGGCCCCGGCGCAGGGCCGTGCTTCCCGCCCACCGGAGTCGCGCTTCACTTCCCCGACCCGTCGGACGACCTGCCGAAAGCGGAACCGTCCGGCGGGGAACAGGGGCGGGAGGCGGCGCTACGGCATGCGGCCGGCGAGGTCGCCGTCGTCCAGGTAGTCGTAGAACCCGAGCTGCCGGCCGGTCAGCCCCTTGGTGGCCCAGATGATCTGCCCGGTGTGCTCGGCGAGGTGCTCGACGACGTGATAGACGGCGTGGAGCACGGTCACGTCGTAGCCCTGGATGGAACGGGGCTGGGCGAGGTCATGCGGCGTCAGGGTCGCGAGCACCGCGTCGGCGTCGCTCAGGACGGCCCCGAGCCGCGCCGCGAGCTCGGCCGACGGCACCGGGTCGCGGCGGGCGAACTCCGCGTCGCGGTCGCGGGTCACCGCCCTCCCCCCCACGCCCCCGACGATCCACTGCTCGACGTTGCCGCAGAGGTGCAGGACGAGGTTGCCCACCGCGTTCTCGGCGTCGTGCCGGCGGGTCCAGATCTGCGCGTCGGTCAACCGGGCCAGACAGGCCTCGATGCGCCGCCGGCGCGTGTCGATCTGATGCCGGGAGACCCGCAGGAAGTCGCCGGCGAGCAGGGAGAGGACGGCGGCGTCGGTCATGGGCCCACTGTGCCATTAACGGGCCGTCCCGTCTACACCCACACGTCCTCGACCGGACCGCCACCTCCGGGCGCGCCAGACCCGCTGGAGCTACGGCCGGCGCGCCCAGCAGTCGATGGCCGGAACGGTCCGGGCCGGGGACGGAGCCACCCCCAGGCCGCCCCGGACCCGCCGGGACCGGCGGGCGCGCCCGCGAGGTTGTCGCGCGGCCGGGAGGCGCGGCAGAATAGCAGCCCCATGCCCATACCAGCCCGATCGCGCCGACCGGACCCCGCCGTCGAGACGCCCCCGGCGTCGACACCCCGCCTCGGACGCGCGGCGGCCGTCCTCGTCCTGGGTTGGGCGATCGGCGCGGCCGGCCCCGCCGCCGCCCAGACGCCGGACTTCGAGCGGGCGAGGGACGAGGCGGTGGCGCTGCTGCAGGCCCTGGTGCGCATCGACACCAGCAGCCCGCCGGGGAACGAGACGGAGGTCGTCGAACTCGTCGCGTCGGTGCTCGACGAGGCGGGCATCGACTCGACGGTCCTCGCCCTCGACCCGGCCCGCGCCAACCTCGTGGCCCGCCTGCGCGGGGACGGGTCGAAGCGCCCCATCCTGCTGATGGCCCACACCGACGTGGTGGGCGTCGACCGGGACGACTGGTCGGTCGACCCCTTCGGCGGCGTCATCCGCAACGGCTTCCTCTACGGCCGCGGCGCCGTGGACGACAAGGGCCAGCTCGCGGCGATGGTCCAGGTGCTGCGGTTGCTGCGGCGCCACCGCGTGCGGCTGGCCCGCGACGTCATCCTGCTCGCCGAGGCCGGCGAGGAGGGGACGACCGAGATCGGCATCGACTTCGTCGTCGAACGGCACTTCGACCTCATCGACGCCGAGTTCGCCCTGAACGAAGGGGGGCTGATGACGGTGTCGAACGGCGCCGTCGACGTCGTCAGCGTCGCGACCACCGAGAAGGTGCCCTGGCGCGGCATCCGCCTCGTGGCCCGCGGCACCGCCGGCCACGGCTCGGCCCCCCGGCTCGACAACCCCATCGTGCGGCTGGCCGCGGCGGTGGCCAAGGTCGGCGACTACCAGGCCCCGATGCGGCTGAACGAGACCACCCGCACGTACCTCGACCGGCTCGCCGACCTCAGCCCGCCCGACGTCGCATTCCGCTACCGGAACATCGAGAACCGCCGGTGGAGCGAGACCATCCGGCAGACGCTGCGCGAGACGGACATCGGGGTCAGCGCGATGCTCCAGACCACCATCTCGCCCAACATCATCCGGGGCGGGTTCCGGCGCAACGTGATTCCCGCCGAGGCCGAGGCGGTGCTCGACGTCCGCGCCCTCCCCGACGAGGACCTCGACGACTTCCTCGCCACCCTGCGCGACCTCATCGACGACCCCGCGGTGCGGGTCACGCGCCCCACCAGCATGCGGCCCGCGGCGCCCCCCTCGCGCCTCGACAGCGAGATGTTCCTGACCCTGGAGCGCGTGCAGCGCCGGATGTTCCCCGGGGCCGTCACCCTGCCGACGATGCTCGCGGCGGCCACCGACTCGGCCCAGCTCCGGGCCCGGGGCGTGCAGACCTACGGCATCGGCATGATCCGCGACGAGCGAAGCGGCGTGCACGGGACGGACGAACGGGTCTCGATAGAGGGGCTGGGCCTCTTCATCGAGTATCTGTACCGGGTGGTGACGGAGATGGCCGCCCGTTGAACGGCCGGTGCCCGACCGCCCGCGGCATCGGGCGCGGCGGCGGGCGGAACTCAGTGGATGACCTGATCGTCGATCGTTTCGTCCAGCAGGTCGTCGACCGGCTCGAGATGGGGAATCTCAAGGTCGCGCACCGACTTGATGGCGATTCTCAGGGCCTCGTCGGCGGTCCAGGACACCGCGTCGTCCCGCAGCCGGGCGCGCGTCTGCCTGAGTCGGCGGAGCACCTGCGCCCTGTCGAACCGCTGGCCCTCGCAATGCTCGCAGAAACCCATGGCTGTCCCCTTCGTCGTCGCTCCGGCGACGGACCGGCTGGTCCGGCGTTCCACCTGCGAGCCCATGGCCTCGAGGGACTTGCCTCATGGGCGGCGGGCACCGGCCCAACGATAGCACAAACCGCGCCAACGCGGGGGACGACGGGGCGGGCGCTTCCCGCGGCGCGCGGCCGGGCGTGGTACAGTGGCCACCGGGGACCGTGCTCCCGAGCGGACACTCCGCCCCCCGACGGGGACACCGGGAACGGCGCGGGAACCCGCCGGCCCGCGGCGCGGCAACCGGACGCCGCCGAACGGGCGGCGCGCGCAGCCCCGCCCAAGCCCCGCCGCTCGGACAAGGGGCCTGTGAGGACGGGGCCGGGCGGCGGTTGGCACGGAACATGCGTGTCAATCCAGCGTCGATCACGCGCGTCCTGAACCGGGCGGGTCGTTCATCGGGAGGGAATCGCCATGAGACGTTTCGCACCCGCGCTCTTCATCGCGGTTCTCGCCGCCGCCTGGTCCATGCCGGCCGGGGCGGCGGCGGACCAGGGCCAGGCCAGACAACGCGGGTCGCGGCCGGCGCAGGCGCAGCGGGCGCCCCAGCGGGCGCCGCAGCGGGCGGCCCCGCCCCGCCGCGCGAGCCAGCCGCGCCGGCCGACGGGGGCCGGACGCGTCGCCGCCCCCCCCGCCGGCCGCCGCGGCGCGGTGCGGCGGGCGTCGCCCCGCACGTCCGGCGCCGCCCGCGCCGGAGCCGCGGCGCCGCGCACCGCGGGCCGGCCCGCCGCCGACCGCGGGGCCGGACGACGCATCCGGGCGACGGCGCCGCGGGACGGCGGACGCGTCCGGGCCGTTCAGGGCACGGCCGAGCGCCGCGGGGGCGGCACCGCGTCGAGCGGCGGCCGCGCCGGCGCCGTGCGGCGTACGCCCGGCGGCCGCGTCGGGGCGGCCTCGCCGCGGGACGGCGACCGGCGGGTCGGCAACCGCACCGCCGCCCGGGCCGGCTCCCCCGAGTCGGGCCGCCGCGCGCGGCCGCGCCGGGCGCCGGACGCCGGCACGGGACGGCTGGGCGGCGTCCGCCGCGGCGGCGAGCCCCGCATCGGCGCCGCGGGCGCCGGACGACGCGGCGGGCGGATCGCGGGCGCGGGCACGGGACGCCGCGGCGCCGCCGTCATCGACCGCCGCGGTCCGCGCGGCAACGCCGTCCGGCGCGCCGACGCCCGGCTGGCGTCGCGGCCCATCGTCATCAACAACTACGTCGACGGCGGAGGGCGGGGCCGCCGGGGGTTCCACAGCTACCGCGGCCGGCACCGCCACGGCGGCATCCCGCACATCCACGGCAGCTACTTCTACTTCCCGGGCTACAGCACGTTCGGCCTCGGGGTCGCGGTGGGGTCCGGCCTGCGCTACTACGATCCGTACTGGAACCCGTACTGGTACGGCTACTACGGCCACCGGTACGGCTACGCCGCCTGGGATTGGGGGGGGCGTTACGACTACTACACCGGCAGCCTGCGCCTGAAGGTTCGGCCCCGCTCCGCCGAGGTGTACGTCGACGGCTACTACGCGGGCCAGGTGGACAACTACGACGGCATCCTCCAGCGGCTGCGCCTCGAAGAGGGGCCGCACCACATCGAGATCCGCTACCCCGGGTACCTGCCGCTGGAGTTCGAGGTGATGATCCTGCCGGGCGAGACGATCACCTACGAGGGCTTCCTGCAGCCGCTCTGACCGTCCCCCCGGCGCGGCGTTCCGGGAGCCCGCGGCGACACCGGTACGCGGTGTCGCCGCGGGCTCCCGCCTTCCGCGGATCCGGACGCCCCGCCCGCCGCCGGCCGGAACGCCGCTACTCCGATTCGTCCGGACCGCTACCCGATTCGTCGGGCCGCTACTCCGATTCGTCGGGCCGCGCCCGCCCGCAGCTCCAACACTCGGAGAACTGCGCCTCGACCGTCTCGCCGCACCGGCAGCGCCACGTGCCGGGCTCACGGTCCGCGGCCGGGCCGCTCCCGAACTCGGCCGCCAACTCCCGGGCGCGCGGCAGGCGCCCGTCGTCGAGCACCCAGACCGAGGGGCGCGTCTCCATGCGGAACAGGCCGCCCCCCTGCAGCGGCACGAAGTCGTCGCCGCGCACCACCGCGTCGATCGCCTCCTGCTTGAGGAGGTCCTTCAGCATGTGCGCGTCGACCGCGTTCGCGGCCACGTAGATCCGCTTCAGGTCCGACATGTTCCGCCCGGCCCGCCAATCGTCGCCCGCGGCTCCGCTGGGCACCCAACCAAATGCTCACGGCCACGCTTCGCGCAGCCACCCGCAGCCGTTCGCCCGTTGGGAAACCGGGGCGCCGGGGCCCGGCGCACCCCGCGGCGTGCGGGCGACGGCGCTGTCCGCCGGGGCCGACCCGCCGACCGCTTGGCCGCATCCGACCGGGGGGCCTGAGGCCCGCCAGCCGTTCCCGGTGCGCGGAAGTGGGGGGCTACGCCGGTGCCGGCGCGACCCGCGTCTGGCGGAATCCGCCCAAGCCCGCGAAGACGGCCCGGTCCCCCAGGTCGTGCTCGATGCGCAGCAGCCGGTTGAACTTGGCGGTCCGCTCGCCGCGGCACGCCGAGCCGGTCTTGATGTGGCCGCAGCCCGTGGCGACCGCGAGGTCCGCGATGAAGGTGTCCTCGGTCTCGCCGGAACGGTGGGACATGTACGCGCCGTAGCCGTGCCGCTGCGCGAGGCGGACGGTCTCGAGGGTCTCCGACACCGTCCCGATCTGGTTCAGCTTGATCAGGATCGAGTTGCCGACGCCGCGGTCGATGGCCTGCCGCAGGATCGCGGGGTTGGTGCAGAAGGCGTCGTCGCCGACCAGCTCGATGCGGCCGCCGAGGACGCGGGTGAGGTCGGCCCACGCGTCCCAGTCGTTCTCGGCGAGGGCGTCCTCGATCAGGACGATCGGGTAGCGGTCGACCCACCCCCCCCACAGTTCGATCATCTCCGCCGGAGTGCGGGACGCGCCGTCCGACTTGAACGCGACGTAGCGGCCGTCGCGCCACATCTCGCTCGTCGCCGGGTCGAGGGCGAGGGCGATGTCCGCGCCGGGACGGTAGCCGGCCCGCTCGATGGCCTCGACGATCAGGGCGACGGCCTCCTCGTTGCCCGCGAGATCGGGCGCGAAGCCCCCCTCGTCGCCGATCCCGGTGGACTTGCCCCGCGCCTTGAGCAGACCCCGCAGGGCGTGGAAGGTCTCGACGCCCATCCGCAGCGCCTCGGCGAACGACGGGGCGTTGTGGGGGGCGATCTTGAACTCCTGGAAGTCGACGGTGTTGTCGGCGTGGCGGCCGCCGTTGATGACGTTCAGGCACGGCACCGGCAGGACCGCCGCGTCCGCCCCGCCCAAGTGCCGGTACAACGGCACGCCGGACGACGCCGCCGCCGCGCGCGCCGCCGCCATCGACACCCCGAGGAGGGCGTTGGCGCCGAGCCGCGCCTTGTTCGGGGTGCCGTCGAGCGCGATCAGCCGCTCGTCGATCCGCTGCTGGTCGGCGGCGTCGCGGCCGATCAGCGCGTCCGCGATCTCGCCGTTGACGTGGGCCACCGCCCGCCGTACGCCCTTGCCGCCGTAGCGCGGCCCGCCGTCCCGCAGCTCCGCCGCCTCGCGCTCGCCGGTCGACGCGCCGGAGGGCACGCGGGCTTCCGCCACCGTCCCGTCGTCGAGATGGACGCGGGCCTCCACCGTGGGATTGCCGCGCGAGTCCAGCACCTCCAGAGCGTCGATCTTCCGTATCTTCATCCGCCTGCGTCCCCGGCCGGCCATGGAAAATCCCGAGCACGAATCACGCCCCGGGCCGTGGGCCGGCGGCCGCCGGCGCGCCGACGACGCGCCTGCCGCGTAGCGCGGGCGGTACCGCCCGGGAACGGGTCACGCATGTTCCCGGGCGAGGGTGTCGTTCAGGGTGACACCGATGCCGGGGCCGTCCGGCACCTGCAGGATTCCGTTCTCGAAGCGTTCGGGAGGGTCGACGAGTTCGCCCCGCCACGGCGCCTCGTTCCACTGGTATTCGAGGATGTCGAAGTTGGGCAGATAGGCGCAGACCTGCGCCGACGCCATCGTGCCCACGGGGCCGCTCGGGTTGTGCGGCGAGACGAGCACGCCGTCGAGCTCGGCCACCGTGGCGATCTTCTCCAGCTCGGTCATGCCGCCGCAGTGCTTGACGTCGGGCATGATGATGTCGACGGCCCGCTCGCGGCACAGGGGCGCGAAGCCCTCGATACCGAACAGGAACTCGCCGCCCGCCATCGTCTGGCGGATGCCGTCCTTGATCGCCTTCGTGGACTCCAGGTCGGTCGGCGGCACCGGCTCCTCGTACCACGACAGCGCCTGCGGCTCGAGCCGCCGCGCCACCTCGATGGCGAGGGGCACGTCGAAGAAGCTGTGGACGTCGATCTTGAGGTCGACGTCGGGGCCGATGGCCGCCCGCATCGCCTCGATGCAGGCGATGCCCAGCTCGGTCGCCGCCTCGACCTCGCCGGCCGGCCCGTCGAGGGGCGGAAAGCCGTCGAACGGCGCCCCCTTGATGGCGCGGAAGCCGTCGGCGACGGCCTGCCGCGCGTTCGCCGCGAACCCTTCGGGCGAACGGTCGGCGGTGGCCCGGTTGATGTTGGCGTAGGCGGGCAGCTCGCGCCGCACCGCGCCGCCCGCGAGCTCGTAGACCGGCGCGCCGAGGGCCTTGCCGACGATGTCCCACTGCGCCTGCTCGACGGCGCTGAACGCGGTGGCCGGCACCCGTCCGCCGCCGGCCGCGGCCCGGCCGCGCCGCCGGTAGCTCTCGATCTCGAACGGCGACCGGTCCCGCACCAAGTCGAAGAACGGCGCCATCTCCGGGAACGCGGCCCGCCGCCCCATCGACGCCTCGCCGAGGCCGGTGATCCCGTCGTTGGTGGCGAGCCGCACGAAGATCCAGTTCGTGCGCCCGGTGACGCGGACGACGACGAGCTCCATGCCGGTGATGCGCAGCCGGCGCTCCGCCTGGCCGAACGGCAGGGCGGAGACGGCGGGCGCGGCGGCCGGCGGCGCGGGAGCGGAGGCCCCCAGCGCGGGGACGGCGGCGCAAGCGGGAAGCGCGCCGAGGAGCGCGCGGCGGGTGAGTATCGGCATAAGGGCGCATTCTACACCGGCGACCGGTACGGCGCGTGCTCCACGGTCGAGGCCGCGACCCCTCGCCGGCGGACCGTGCCGGTACGCTATGCTAGTACGCAGAAAACGCACGATCAGAGACCACCCGGACGCGCAGTTCTTGCGAGACCGCACCAGTTGCCGCGGCGCGTCGCGGAGTCCGGCGCACTCGGTCGCCGACGGACGGAACCCGCATGACACGCCGCCACCCCATGGACAAGCCGACGGACCGCCGTCGGCCGCGCCGCCGCGTCCCCGCCCTCGCCGCCCTCGTGCTGTGGCTCGGCCACGCGCCGGCGCCCGCGCAGCCCCCGGAGGGCCGCCTGACGGTCGCCGCCGTGGACTTCCCGGCCCTGCGCGACTGGGACGACGTGATCGATCGGGAGATCCGGGCCGGCGGCCTGCGCCGCTACGATACGCGGCCCAATCCCTACCGGCAGGCTCTGCGGAGCGAGCGCTTCGCCCAGCACCACGAGGGCGTCCCCGTCTACGGCGCGGATCTCGTCCGGCAGACCGAGGGGGGCGTGACCACCGCCCTCCTCGGCACCCTGTTCACGGGCATCGGCGTCGACACGACGCCGGGCCTCTCGGCGGCCGACGCGCGGGCGGTGTTCGACGGGATGGCGGGGCCGCCCTTCGGACTGGTGGACGCGCCGAGCCTGTGGGTGTTCCCCCTCGGCGAAGGGGGCTACAGGCTGGCCTGGCGGGGAACGCTGGCGAACCTCCGCGACATCTTCATCGACGCCGGCACCGGCGGGACGCTGTTCGAGACGAGCCGGATCCGCGGTCAGACCGTCGGCCTCGGCACCGGCCAGCTCGGCGACCCGCGCAAGATGTCGACGGAGTCGATGGGCGGGACCTTCAGGACGCGGGACACGCTCCGGCCCGCCGAGATCGGGACCTTCGACCTGGCCTACGACGAGGACCGGTTCCTGGCCACGCTCCTCGCCCTGTTCAACGGCGCGCCGCGTCCGCTCCAGGACCTCGCCACCGACGCCGACAACGTCTGGGACGACGGCACCGTCGTCGACGTCCACTCGGGCATCGGATGGTCCTACGACTACCTCGCCACCCAGCTCGGCTGGAACGGCATCGACGGCCGCGACGGCGCCATCACCGCCTTCGTCCACCCGCTGACCCCGGAGAGGACCATGAGCGGCCTGCACGCGTGTCTGGAGACCGCCGCGGACCCGTTCATGGACTGCATCCAGTACGTGCTGCTCCTGGCCTTCATCGACAACGCCGCCTACATCCAGCCCTTTCCCGGCGACACGGCGTCGACGGGCCTGCTGGTCTTCGGCGAACCGTCGGTCCTTCCGAGGCCGCTGACGGGCCTCGACATCGTCGCGCACGAGATTGCCCACGGCGTCACCCACTTCACGGCGGGCCTGGGCGACACGCCGCCGCCCAACGAGCCCGGCGCGATCAACGAGGCGTTCTCGGACATCATCGGCACCGCCACGGAGTTCTACGTCGAGGAGCCCGGCGACGGCCCGCTGCGCGCGGACTACATCATCGGCGAGGACGCCGGACTCTACGTGAGATCGCTGCGCGACCCGCAGGAGCTGTCGGATCCGCTCACCGGCGGTCCGTACCCCGACCACTACGACATGCTGTTCCGCGGCGAGCAAGACGCCGGCGGCGTCCACATCAACGCCACGATACTGGGGCACGCGTACTTCCTGGCCGTCGAGGGCGGCACCAACCGCACGTCGGGCATGACCGTGACCGGAGTCGGCCGCGAGCGGCGCCTGGAGATCGAGCGGAGCTTCTTCAACGCCTGGGTCGGCCTGTTGCCGAGGTTCGCCGACCACGCGGTGGCGGCGCAGGCTCTCGTGCAATCGGCCGGCGATCTGTACGGGACGAACGCCGCCCCCACCCGCGCGCTCACCGACGCCCTCCGGGCCGTCGGCATCCTGCCGTGACCCGTACGAACGTCCGCCATTCGGGAGACTGTCGATGACCCCGCGCCCGCCCGCCTCGATTCGCCCCTTCATGCCCGCCCGCGCCGACGCCGCGGCATCCGACCGACCGGAGGCCGCTCGACTCCGCGCGCCTGTCCGCCGAGCCCGCGGTGCCGATACCGACGCCGCGGCATCCGACCGGCCGGAAGGCCGACGCCCGACGGCATCGCGGCGCGCCGCCGCCCGGCGGGACCGGCCGACCGCGCCCCTGCTGGCGGCCGCCGCGCTCGCGGGCGCGGTGCTCGCGCCGGCGGCGGCCGACGCCCAGGTCGGCGGCTACGTCAGCTTCAACGGCGGCACGCAGGCGACGTCCACCGCCTTCGACGACAACATCGTGTTCCCCGAGTTCCAGGAAGACGCGGACTTCAACGCCGCCTACGGCGTCGGCGGCGGCGCGGTCTTCGACGTCGGCGGCGGCCTCCGCCTGGCGAACGGCCTCGGCTTCGGCATGGGCGTCAGCCGCTTCGAGCGGGTCGATCCGGCGTCGATAGACGCGCGCGTTCCGCACCCGTTCTTCTTCGACCGGCCCCGGTCGCTGAACGGCAGCGCGCCCGACCTGACGCGCCGGGAGACCGCCGTGCACCTGGAGGTCCGCTGGTTCGCCCCGGCGGGCGATGCGGTGGAGCTCTCGGTCTTCGGCGGCCCGACGTTCTTCAGCCTCCGGCAGCACCTCGTGACGGCGATCGCGTACGACCACAGCTACCCCTACGACGAGGCGACCTTCGGCTCCGCGTCGACGACGGCGCTGAGCGCGTCGGCGGTGGGCTTCCACGCCGGGGCCGACGTCGGCTTCTTCTTCTCGGAGGCGGTCGGGGTGGGCGCGCTTCTGCGCTACTCGGCCGCGTCGGTCGACCTGCCGGCCGACGCCGGCGCCATCCCCGTCGACGCCGGCGGGTTCCACGTCGGCGCCGGGCTGCGGCTCAGGTTCTGAGGACCGGGCGGCTCAGGGCGCGCGCACCTCGATGTCGAGTTCGGCGCCGAAGAGCATGGTGCGGTCGCGGTCGCGGGCCGCCCAGCGGAGCAGGACCGCCGGGTCGGGCTCGACGACGCCCTCGAACGAGACCACCCCGTTGGTGACCACCCGGACCGGCTGGAGGAAGTCGAACTGCTCGGGTGACAGCAGCACGGTGTAGCGGCGCACGCCGCGCGTCGCGGCGAGGACCTCGTTGCCGTTGCGCAGAAGCTGCACCCGGCCGGCGGGGTCGGGCCGGGGGAACGCGGTCCGCGCCGGCCCCGCGGGGAGGTCGTCGGGGGGCGTGAGGACGAAGGCGAGGCGTCCCCCTCCCGCTCGACCTCGAGGTCGAGCCCGGGGCCGTCCCGGGGCGCCTGCACCGCCTCGCGCAGATCGTCCACCGTCGCCACCGACCGGCCGTTCACGCCGACGAGCACGTCGCCGGCGCGGACGCCGGCGGTCTCGGCCAACGACCCCGGCACGACGTCGATCAGCACGATGCCGCCGCCCTCCAGCAGGCCGAGCTGGTTGAAGCCGATCGGCACGCTGGGCGGCGACGAGGCGATCTCGTTGAAGTCGTCGAAGCCGCTCTCGCCCTCCACGCCGCCCAGCCCGGTGATGACGAGCCAGTGCGCGCGGTTGAACCGGTCCGCGGACTCCGTCTCCCACACCAGCCGGTCGGGCAGCGGCCGGCGGGTCTGGGCGACGATGAACGCGTCGAGCCGCGGGCTCTCCTCGTCCCACCACTGCATGTTGTGGCCCGCCTCGGGCCGCGGCCGGAAGTCGATCTGCACGCCCGCGTTCACGAAGAGCTGCAGGAAGGGCACCACCGACGAGATCGGGTACAGGCGGTCCTGGCCGCCGTTGACGACGAAGAACGGCTTGTTCCGCAGGTTGGGGACGTACATCCACCCGTCGGCGGCGGTCGAGGGGCTGGCGAGCACGGCGGGGTGGCCGTTGAACGACACGAACCCCGCCCACGGCGTGGGGGCCTTGAACGCGTGGTAGAACGCGCCCGTCCCCCCGTCGGACACCCCCAGCAGGTGGACCCGGTTCTCGTCGACGTTGTAGGTCCGCTTGAGATCGTTGACGACGCCGGCGAGGTTCTCGATCTGGCTCGCCTGCCACCACATGGTCTCGCGCCACGACTCGGGGAACAGGACGATCGCGTCGCCGCGGGCGTAGCGCTCCTGGTTGCGCCACCACGCGGCCTCGTCGCGGCGGGGGCGGCTGACGCCGCCGTGCAGGTAGACCCGCACCGGGTAGCGGCGGGCGGGGTCGTAGTCGTCGGGAATCCAGGCGACGGTCCGGTACTCGACGCCCTCGGGATTGCGGCGGGTCAGCACCTGTCGGCCCCGCGGCACGTCGGCGTCGTAGCCGCCCCCCGCCCGCAGCAGGGGCCACAGCGCCTCGATGCCGGGGTCGATGGCGAGGATCCGTTCGACCGCCCGGTCGATCTCCTCGGTCGAGCCGGCGGCCCAGAAGTCCGCGACCGCCGGCGCGAGGTCCTGCGCGGAGAGGGGCGCGGACGCCCCTCCCCACGCGAGGCCGGCGACCAGCACCGCCAGCGGCAGCCAAGGGCTCCGCCGCAGCCGCCCGCCCATCAGCGGGCTACTGCCCACCGGTGGTGCTCCCCGACCCGACCGCGGCCAGGCCGTGGCCGGCGAGGAAGCGCTGGATGGTCTCGAAGATCGCCACCGTCTCCTCGCGGTTGAACCCGCCGTGACCGCCGCCGGGCACGGTGTGGAGCTCGTTGGAGATGCCCGCCGCCTCGAGCTTCCCGTGCAGCTCGGTCGCGTGCTGATACGGCACCACCCCGTCCGCGTCGCCGTGGATCGTCAGGACCGGCGGCAGCCCCGCCCGCACGTAGGTGAGGGGCGAGACGCGCTCGGCGACCTCGAACCGGTCGCTCATGCTGCCCAGCCAGGTCACCGCGTAGGTCTTCATGTTCGGCCCGTCGAGGAGGTCGCCGACGTCGGTGATGCCGTACCAGTTGATGATCGCGGCCACCGAGAGCTCCTCCGGCCCGGGGCACTCGCGGTCGAGCCCGGCCGAGGCGGGGATCATCCCCGTCGTCAGGGCGAGGTGCCCGCCGGCGGAGTTGCCGGTGACGACGATGCGCGAGGCGTCGATGTTGTACTGGTCGGCGTTGCGGATGACCCAGCGCAGCGCGCACAGGCAGTCCTCGACCGCGGCCGGGGCCAGCGACACCTGGGCGAGCCGGTACTGCACGTTGACCACCGCCCAGCCCTTCTCCAGCCACGGGAGCAGGCGCAGGACGTTGGCCTCCTTCGAGCCGGCCCGCCAGCCGCCGCCGTGGATGTACATCAGCACCGGGGTCGGCCCGTCGGCGCCGCGCGGCAGGTAGAGGTCGACCTGGTTGTCCCGGTTGTTCGCGGTGTGGTAGGTGACGTTCGGCACCACGCGGTAGGTGTTCGACAGGTGCGACGCGAACGCCGCCGTCGAGTCGAGCTGCGCCTCGGCCGACGCCGGGGCCCCGAGGGCCGCCGCCACCGCCACCGCCACAATCGCCGCCGCCAGTCTTCGTGTCCTCATGGTGTCCCTCTTGCTTCTCCGCCCGCGGTACTTCCGACCGCCGCGGGTCATTGCGCCGGATCGAGCCGGCGTGCGCCTTATCATCCGCCGTCGACCGTGTCGCCGCCCGACGCCGACCTCCGCGTCGCGGGCCGCGCCTCCGCCCGGCGGCCTCGCCCGACCTGCGCCCAGCCCCCGGCCCGGTCCCGGCGGATCCGCGGAAGACCCGCCGCCCGCCGCCGGGTTCTCCGATTCAGGGTCCGGTGCACAGCATCCCCCGGACCCCTGCGGCCGCCCCGCCCCGGCCCGGCCACAGGTCCCCACCGTCTACGGCGCCGACTACCGGGTAGCCCCCGCCGGATGCAGCATCGTCACGCTCTCGGTGACCGAATCGACCTTGGCGCGGCTGTAGAAGATCGGGAAGTACTGGTTGCGCGCCCACAGCTCGAACAGGTCGCGGTAGTGCGGGCTGTCGGGGTCGCCGGACTGGCCGGGGGTGTTCAGCCCCACCGAGTTGTCCCAGTTCGCGGTGTCCGCGACGATCATGAACGAGGCGCCGGACGTCTGGTTGTCGCCGTTGCCGGTGTTGTGCACGGTGCCGCCGTAGCCGCCGCGCGGCAGCGGCCCCACGTCGAGCCGGGCCCGCATGTCGGGGCTGACCGCCGCGGTCATGGGATGGCGGATGAGGGCGTGCTTGAACTTCTCCTGACCGTACTGCCACGTCGACCGGTCGGAGCCGAGGCGCTCCTCCAGATCGGTCAGGGCCTGGGCGAGGCTGCGAACGAGCACCGCGTCGCGGCCCGCGATCGGATCGTCGCCGAAGCGGCCGTCCGGGGCGGCCAGCCAGTCGATGATGCGCTTGGTGTTCAGGCCCCCGATGAGCTCGCGCGCCGCCTCGGGCACGATGAGGTCGCGCATGTTGGTCCGCAGGCGGCGCTCGAAGCTGACGTAGACGGCGGCCTCGACCGAGTCCTTGTCGAGCACGAAGTCCCAGCCCCTCAGCCGGTCGCGCAGCCCCGCCACCTTCGGGTCGTCGATCTCGAGCTCGCGCAGCAGAGGGACGATGTTCCGGCCCGCGACGGTCAGGTCGTCGTGCTGCATGCGCATCATGTCGACCACCGTCATGTGCCGGCTCACGTCCAGCATCTCCTCGACCCGCGCCGCCCGCATCTGGTCGCCCCAGGTGTAGTGCAGGGCCTCCCAGTACGGGTAGCCGTCGGGCACGGTGTAGTTGTTGGCGGTCCCGTAGAACCCCTTGTCGGGGTTGAGCACGCTCGGCAGGGCGGTGATGGGCAGGTAGCCGTCCCACTCGTAGCGCCCGTCCCCCGGCACCGGCACGAGCCCGCTGTGGAGGGGCCGGATGGGCGACACCCCCACCGCCTGGTAGCCGATGTTCCGGTCGCGGTCGGCCCAGATCATGTTCTCGGACGGGATGCGGCTGTAGCTGCACGCCTCGACGAACTCCTCCCAGGTGCGGGCCTGGTCCATGCGCAGGCTCGCGAGGTAGGGGGCGCCGCCGTAGTCGAGCCACGCCGCGCGCAGCGCGTAGGCCTTGTGGTTCCCGCGGTCCTCGTAGAGCACCGGGCCGTGGCGGGTGTACTTCAGCTCGACGTCCACCGCGTCCTGGCCCTTCACGGGGACGCGGTCCTCGATGACGGTCATCGACTCCCAGCGCCCGAGGTGCAAGTACTGGTTGGGGTTCTCGGGGTTGGTGTCGTAGACGTAGAGGTCCTCGTTGTCCTGCCCGAAGACGGTCAGGCCCCACGCGCCGTGCTCGTTGTGGCCGATGGACACCCCCGGCAGCACCGGCTCGCCGCCCCCGATGACGTTCCAGCCCGGCGCCACCAGGTGCACCCAGTAGCGCAGCGACGGGGCGCTCTGCACCCGGTGGGGGTCGTTGACCATGAGGGGGAAACCGGTCAGGGTGCGGCTTCCCGCGACCACCCAGTTGTTGCTGCCGATGGCCTCGTAGTCCTGCCGCTCGAGGTCGATCTCGCTCGGCAGGGCGGCGGCGAGCCGTTCGTAGGTGGCCCGGTCGCCGCGGTACGCCTGCACGATGTCGTCGGGCTCGAACCGCACCGAGCGCCGGTGCGCGCGGTACAGGTCGAGGATGCCGTCGTGCAGCAGCGACGCGTCCACCGCCGGATCGAGGCTGAGGTCGGGGTCGCCGTAGTAGTAGTTCAGCTCCTTGACGGCGTCGGCGCCCAGCAGGGCCACCGCGCGCGCGTTGCGGATCTCGGCGGTGACGTTCGCCACCAGCCCCTGGTGGCGCGACACCACGACCTCGGGGGTCCAGTGGCCGGGCGTGATGCCCGAGCAGCTCGAACTCGACGGGCAGCAGCGACGGATCGGCCAGGGTCCGGTCGACGTACGCGTTGACGCCCCTCACGAAGGCCGGGATGATCCGGTCGCCCCGGTCGTGGTAGTGGTTCATCTCGGTGGTCAGGTCGCCGCGGAACCGGTGCAGCCGCGCCCCGATGTCGCGCTCGAGCTCGCGCGGCCCGAGAATCTCCGCCACCGTGCCCGTCGCCTGCCGCCGCCACATCTCGAACTGGAACAGCCGGTCGCGGGCCGCCGCGTAGCCCTGGGCGAAGAAGAGGTCCGCCTCGTTCTCGGCGTAGATGTGGTTGATGCCCCAGCGGTCGGTGACGATCTCCACCGGCGCCTGCAGGCCGGCGAGCTCCAGACGCTCGGACTGCGCCTCGACCGCGGGGCCGTGGTTCGTGAGGCTCAACGTCAGGGCGGCCAGCGCGGCCGTCCGGAGTCGGGTGCTGCGGGTCATGGCGGGAAGCCTCCTCGATTCGGACGCGGGGCCGTCGATATCGAACTCGGGACGCATTATAATCCCGGTGCCCCGTCTTGCCGGCGCCGTCGAAGCGCGGCGCCGTCGAATCCCGACGCGTCGCGAATACCACCCCCGAATCATGCCTGACGACGTCTCGCCGGCCGCCGGCCGGTCCGCGCCCCCAACCCGCCCATCCCCGCATGCCGGCTCCACCCGGCGCCACCCCGCCCCGGCGGAAGCCGGCGGCGCTCCGCGGCGCGGCATCCTGACCTCGGAAGACTGGTGGGCCGTCTGGCTGGGGGGGCTCCTCATCGCCGTCGCCGCCCTCGGCCTCCTGACCGGCGTGGCCGGCGTCGGCCGCTGGACCGGCAACCCCCTCGACGCCTTCGACGGCCGGGTGGCGGGGCTGGCCGTCCTGGGCCTCGGCCTGGCCCTCGTCACCGGGCTGGCCGCGCAGGCCATGGGGACCCGGCTCGTCCGGCACCAGGCGGGGTTCTTCGGGCTGTTCGGGCTCGCGGTCCTCGCCTACGCCCTCGCCAACCAGACCGGCATCCGGGCGGCGGGGGTGGGCTACGCGTTCTGGGCCCTCGCGCTGGGGCTCGTCATCTCGAACACCGCCGGGGTCCCCGGCTGGCTGAAGCCGGCCGTGCGCAGCGAGCTCTACATCAAGACGGGGCTGGTGCTGCTCGGGGCGGAGATCCTGTTCAACCGCATCCTGACGCTGGGCCCGCCGGGGCTCGTCGTGGCGTGGCTCGTCAC
>CAXXTG010000237.1:0-37580 GCA_963666855.2 Vicinamibacterales bacterium | reverse complement strand
GATCAGCGAGACGACGTTGCCGTACTGGTCCACCGCGATGACGTAGACGGTGTTCGGGTGGTCCTCGACCGGCTCGACGTGGACGGCCGGGGCCGCGCCCGCGGGGTCGATGGCGCCGGCGAGTTGCCGGATGCGGGCGGGGTCGAGCAGCTCGTCCACGGTGACGCGCATGGCGGCGGGGTCGGCGAGCTCGCGGTCGCGGTCGTCGAACGCGAGCCGGATCGCCTCGGACACGGTGTGCAGGTAGTCGGCCGAGTTGTGGCCGAGGGCCGCGAGGTCGGCGTCGACCGCCTGCAGCAGGGCCAGCTCCTGCAGCAGCGTCACCCCCTGGGTGTTCGGGGGGAAGGCGTGCACCTCGAGGTTCCGGTAGCGGGTGGTGATGGGCAGGGTCCACTCGGCCAGGTAGTCGGCGAGGTCGTTGGGCATGAGCAGCCCGCCCTGGTCCTGCACGTAGCCGACGATGCGCCGGCCGAGGGCCCCCGTGTAGAACTCCTCCCAGCCCATCTCCTGGATCGTCGAGAGGGTCGCCGCGAGGTCGGGCCGCGGCAGGACGGTGCCGGCCGGCGGGGGGGCGCCTCCGGGCAGGAAGATGCGCGCCGCCTCGGGGTCCCCCCGCAGCTTGTCGGCGGCGCCGGCGATGTCGGCGGCGAGGGTCTCGGAGACGGGCAGCCCCGCCGTGGCGAGGTCGACGGCCGGCTGCAGGGCCCGCGCGAGGGGGATGGTGCCGAAGCGGCGCAGGCCCTCGGCCCAGGCCCCGACGGTGCCGGGGACCGAGACGCTGAGGGGGCCGGCGCGCGGCATCCGTTCGTGGCCCTCCGCCTTCAGCTCCTCCAGCGTCTTCGCGCTGCCCGAGCGGCCCGAGCCGTTCAGGGCGTAGGTGAGCCGGGTGGCCGAGTCCCAGTAGAGCAGGAACGTGTCGCCGCCGACCCCGTTCATGTGGGGGCGCGCGACGGCGAGCACGGCGGCGGCCGTAATGGCCGCGTCCATCGCGAGCCCGCCGTTCCGCAGCACCTGGAGGCCCGCCTCGGCCGCCAAGGGGTGGCCGGCGGTGACCGCGGCCTCGTTGCCGAGGGCGTCGCGCCCCGGTTCGGCGTTGCGCGAGAGGGGGGAGGAGCAGGCCGCGGCGGTCGCGACGACGGCGGCGACGATCGCGGCGGGGACCGCCGCGGCCGGCCGCCGGGGGCGATGACGTGTGCGGTGTGCGGTCATGGCGTCCTCCCCGAAAGGGTACCTGCGCGTCGATTCTATCGCCTGCGCGATGCATCGTGCGGATGTTCTGCTGCGGCGCGGGTTCGGATGTTCCCGGCCCCCCGGCGTTGGCGGGGACGCCGGTCCGTCGGCGTCGTCGCGGGGCGCCACCGGTGGACGACAGGCGTGCCGGTGCCGGAGCGCCGGCGTTGTCTCGGTCTCCCGCGCCGACGGGACGCCGGCCGCGCGGGCCGCCCCCGCCGCCCAGCCGGAAGGGAGACGTGGTGGTCCCGGGGGGCTCTCTCGCCGCGCCGGCCGGGGCGCGGCGCCGGTCGCGCCCGGGGCCGTCTCTGATAGGATGGCGCGCCATGGCCGACAAATCCGACGCGTTCGACAAGCTGCCCCTGCCCGAGACCAGCCCCCGGGGACTGATGCGGCACTTCGGCCCCGGCCTCATCCTGATGATGACGGGCATCGGCACGAGCCATCTCGTGACCGCGCCGGCGGCGGGCGGCCGGTTCGAGTACGCGCTGCTGTGGTGCATCCCCGTCGCGTACATCTTCAAGTACTACGGCTTCGAGATGGCGTTCCGGTTCACGAACGCCACCGGGCGCAGCATGCTCGACGCCTACACCACCGCGCCGGGGAAGTGGCCGGTCTGGTACGTGCTGATCACGACGATCGTCCAGTGCGCGCTGGGGCAGGCGGGACGGCTCGCGGCGGCCGCCGCGGTGTTGTTCTTCATCTTCTCGGAGTATCTCGGGCTGGGGCTGCCGGCCTGGGTGTACGGGCTGGGGCTGGGGGTGCTCTCGGTGGGCATCATCCTGTACGGGCGCTACGCCGCGGTCGAACTCGCCACCAAGATCCTGGCCGGCATCCTGTTCGTGTCGACGGTGGGGGTCTACCTGTTCGAGCCGGCGCCGTTCTCGGCGATGGGGCGGTTCTTCACGGTGGAGATACCCGGCGGGTCGTGGCTCATCATCGCCGCGTTCCTCGGGCTGCTGCCCACCGGCATCGACGTCTCGCTGCAGGCCTCGGAGTGGGGCAAGGCGAAGCGGGTGGGCATGGGGCGCATCCGCGAGCAGCTCGAGCGCGAGGGCTACGCCCGCCCGTTCGACGCGTTCTCGTCGACCGCGGACGATCTGCGGGTCGAGATATCGAAGCTGCCGGCCCACGCGCAGGAGTACTGCCGGCGCTGGTTCCGCATCGGCATCTTGGACTTCACGATGGGTCACGTGGTGTCGTTCATTCTCGCCACCATCTTCCTGCTGCTGGCCGCGGTGTGGCTCTATCCGAGCGAGGTGGCCGGCAACGCGGTGATCGGCGAGATCGCGCGCATCTTCACCGACAGCGTCGGGCCGGCGATGATGCTGGTGTTCCTCGGCGGGGCGTTCGCGGCGACGTTCTCGACCGCGTTCAACTATTTCGACGGCTGGCCGCGGGTGGTCGCCGCGTGCTGCCGGAACCTGTTCCGCGAGACGGCCGAGCTCTCCGGCGTCGCGGCCGAGGGGGTCACGGCGGCGCACCGGGCGTCGTGGTGGTCCGAGTACAACATCTACCGCGTCACGATGTTCTACTCGCTCATCGCGGCGGTGCTGATCATCGCGGGGCTGCCGCGGCCGGTGTTCCTGGTGCTGGTGTCGTCGGCGCTGGCGTTCTTCATCGCGCCGGTCATCTTCTTCCTCAACATCTACTACTGCGTGACCGTCATCCCGAAGGACGAGAAGGGGTTCTACCCGTCGCAGCCGGTCATCTGGTTCAGTTGGTTCAGCCTCGCGGTGTTCACCGCCCTGACCATCGTCATCATCCTGGCCCGGGTGTTCGGGGTGACCCTGTTCGGGGGGTAGGCGTCTGCCCCGCGGGGCGGTGCGGACGGATGGGGTCGGGCGGCGCGGGGAGCGGCAGGCGGCGCTCCCGGGTTGACGCCCCCACGCTGAACGGTCTGGGCGCGTTCGGGCACAAGATGTAGTGGTCGAGCGTCGATTCATGCTCCACATACGGTATAATGTCCCGCGGTGCGGGCTCCGGGCTGGGCCGGCCGGGCGGTAGATGGACATTCGGACCGGGTGGGAACCATGCAATCAGCCTCGGCGATTCGGAGGGCGGCGGCGTGGGCCTGCGCCGGTCTGGCGCTCGCGGCGGCGGCGGCCGGGCAGCCGTTCGATGTCGAGGTCGCTCACCGCGCCCGGGGGGTGCAACCCGGCGAGGCGGTCCTGGTCTCCGTCTCGTCGCCGGAACGGCTCGCCGCGGTCGAGGGGACCATCTTCGACCGCACCGTTCACTTCCTGCACGGTGACGACGGGGCGTGGACGGGGCTCGTCGGCATCGATCTGATGATCGAGCCCGGCGACCACGACCTCACGCTGCGCATCACCGCGGCCGACGGGCCGACCCTGACCCGCGTGCACCGGCTGCCGGTGACCGACAAGCAGTACCCCACCCGCCGTCTCCGGGTGGAGCCGCGCTACGTCGAGCCGCCCCCCGAGGTCGCGGCCCGCATCGAGCGCGAATACCTGCGGCAGACCGCGATCTTCGCCGCCGACACCCCGGAACGGCTCTGGCGCGGGCCGTGGATCCGCCCCGTCCCGGGGCGCGCGAACAGCCGGTTCGGCAGCCGCAGCGTCTTCAACGGCCAGCCCCGGAGCCCGCACAGCGGCGCCGACTTCCTGGCCGGCGTGGGCACCCCCGTCGCCGCCCCCGCCCGCGGCCGCGTGGTTCTGGCCGGCGACACCTACTTCTCGGGCGGGTCCGTCATCCTCGACCACGGCTGGGGGCTCTATTCCTACCTCGCCCACCTCTCCCGGATCCTCGTCGACGAGGGAGACCTGGTCGAGCAGGGCGACGTGGTCGCCCGCTCGGGCGCCACCGGGCGCGTAACCGGCCCCCACCTGCACTGGACCGTGCGGATGAGCGGCGCGCGGGTCGATCCCCTGTCGGTCATCGAGATCCTGCGGGACTGACTCCGTGCCGCCGAGTGCGCTATACTGGTTATAGGGTCAGGAATCCAGCCGATGCGCATCCTCTTCCACCGCTTCTACATGCCGCGCCTGCGCGGCTGACCTCCACTCTTCTTCGACAGCACCGCCGTTCGCGCGGGACCTTGGGACCGGGGCGACAGATGCCGGTGTCGGGATGCCCGCCCCCCGCATGATCGCGGCCGCGGCCGACCGTCCCGCCCGGCGGCGCGGCTGATTCGCTTCCCGTTCCTTCGGTTCGCGGTGCCGCCGCCGGTCGGCGCGGCGTTCTCGTGGTCTTTCGTGTCTCTCGCGGTGTTCCGACGATGTCGCTCTCCAACGCCCTGTCCAACGACCCGCCGACGCCGGCGGCGCCCGGCGCCACCCTGTGGCGCGACCTGCGCGACGCGGTCCGGTCCGCCCCCCGCGACTACACCAGCGGCAGCCTCGGCCGCGCGGTGCTGCTGCTGGCCGTCCCGATGGTCCTCGAGATGGGGATGCAGTCGGTGTTCGCGGTCGTCGACCTCTACTTCGTCGCCCGGCTCGGCCCCGAGGCGGTCGCCATCCTCGGCCTGTCGGGCTCGCTGATCGCGCTCGTGTTCGCGGTCTCGATCGGCCTCGCCATGGGCGCGGCGGCGATGGTGGCGCGGCGCATCGGCGAGGGGAGCCCCGAGCGGGCGTCGGCCGCGGCGGTGCAGGCCATCGCCTGCGGGTGCGCGGTGTCGGCGGTGCTGGGCGTCGGCGGGGTGGTCTGGGCGTCGGACCTCCTGGCGCTGCTCGGCGCCGCCCCCGAGGTGGCCGCGAACGGCCGGACGTTCACCTCCATCATGCTCGGCGGGTGCGCCACCGTGACCCTGTTGTTCATGATCAACGGCATCTTCCGCGGCGCCGGCGATCCGGTGCTGGCGATGCGGGCGCTGTGGCTGGCCAACTTCGTGAACATCGTGCTCGACCCGATCCTGATCTTCGGCCTGGGGCCGGTGCCCGCGTTCGGCCTCGAAGGGGCGGCCATCGCCACCACGACGGGGCGCGGCCTCGGCGTCGCCTACCAGCTTCACGTCCTGACGAGGGGGAACTGCCGGGTGGCGGTCGACTGGCGGCGGGCGCGTCTCGAGCTGCGGACCCTGCTGCGGCTGCTGCGGGTCAGCGGCATCGGCATCGTGCAGAACCTGGTGGGCACCGCGAGCTTCCTCGGCCTCGTCCGCATCCTCGCCCCGTTCGGCGACACGGTGCTGGCCGGCTACACGGTGGCCGTCCGCGTCATCCTCTTCGTCCTGCTGCCGGCGTCGGGCGTCGGCAACGCGGCGGCGACGCTGGTGGGGCAGAACCTCGGCGCGGGCCGGCCCGACCGGGCCGAGCGCGCGGTCTGGTTCACGGCGCGGGTGAACACGGTGTTCCTGGGCCTCGTCGGCCTGGTCTTCGTCGTCTTCGCCCGGCCCATCGCGGGGCTGCTGGCCGGCGACCCGGAGGTCGCGGCGGTCGCCGCCGCCTGCCTCCGCATCGTCGCCGCCAGCTACGTGTTCTGGGGCTTCGGCCTCGTCACCGTCGTCGCGTTCAACGGAGCCGGCGACACCACCACGCCGATGTGGATCAACTTCTTCGTCTACTGGGTGGTGCAGTTGCCGCTGGCCTGGACGCTCGCCGGCCCGGCCGGTTTCGGCCCGCCGGGGGTGTTCACGACGGTGGCCGTGTGCCAGACGCTGCTGGCGGCGGTGGGGGTGCTCGCGTTCCGGCGCGGCCGATGGAAGACGCGGGCGTTGTAGGGGGTCATGACGGCGCGGCGCTGCGACGGACGGCCGCGGCCGGGTCCGGTCGGTGTCGCCGGTGGTTCGCCTGGGACCATGGACGGCGCGGCGCCGCCGAGACTGCGGTAGGATGCCCGGACGTGATCCTGCTGACCGGCGCCACCGGCTGCATCGGCGGGCGGCTGCTCGCGGCGCTGGAGGCGCGCGGCCGGGCCGTCACGTGCATGACCCGCCGGCCGGCGGCGCTCGAGGGCCGGGTCGGACCGCGGACGCGCGTCGTCGTCGGCGACTGCCTCGACCCCGCCTCGCTGCCGGCCCCCCTCGCGGGCGTCGACACCGCCTTCTACCTCGTCCACTCGATGGGCGGCGGCCCGCGCCCCGGGCGGGGATGCCTGAACCCGTGAAAAACGCAATGTCATGTGCGGATTCTCATGGGCCATTCGGTTCCGGCGTTACTTCCCCCGGGGCCGGCACGGCACTAAAAGCTAAAATACGCACAGCGCCAAAAGCTAACGACAGCGCATCGGCATGACCCCGCCTCCGGAGAAGCTGGCCGGCTCTCTCGACCTGCTGCGGTCGCTCCAGGAGCGCGGCGTCGTCGCCGTGCGCGCCGCTGACCTGCCGCGGTCGCACCGCGAGCGGCTCGTCCGGCACGGCTTCCTGCGGCCGGTCATCAGGGGCTGGTACGTCGCCGCCGCCCCGGACCGGCGCGCGGGAGACAGCACCGCGTGGTACGCGTCGTTCTGGCCGTTCTGCGCCGGCTACCTGAACGCCCGCTTCGGCGCGGGGTGGTGCCTCTCGCCCGAGCAGTCGCTGGCCCTGCACGCCGGCGATCGAACCGTGCCGGGGCAGCTCCTCGTCCGGGCGCCGCGGGGGCGCAACCGGGTCACCCCCCTGCTCCACGGCACGTCCCTGCTGGAGGTCCGCGCCGCGATGCCCGCCGCCGGGGACGTCGTGGACATGGAGGGGATGCGCGCCTTCAGTCCGGCCGCCGCCCTGGTCGCCTGCCCCGCCCGGTTCTTCCGCCGGCATCCGGTCGAGGCGCGGGCGGCGCTCACCCTCGTGCGCGACGCGTCGGACCTGCTGCCCCGCCTCCTCGACGGCGGCCGCGGCACGGTCGCCGGCCGCCTGGCCGCCGCCCTCCGCGACATCGGCCGGGACCGGGTCGCGGACGAGATCGTCGCCGCGATGCGGGCGGCCGACTTCGGCCTCCGCGAGTCGAACCCCTTCGCGACCCCGCCTCCCGCCCGGCCGGTCCGCGCCGGCGCCTCTCCCCTGGTTCAGCGCCTGCGCCTGACCTGGGACGCCATGCGGGGCCGCGTCGCCGACCGCTTTCCCCGCCCGCCCGGCCCTCGGGCCGACGTCGACGTCGTGCTCGCCCGGATTGAGGACGTTTACGTGACCGACGCGTATCACTCGCTCTCCATCGAGGGCTATCGCGTCAGTCCGACCCTGATCGCGCGCGTGCGCGCCGGTGGCTGGAACCCCGACCGTCACCCCGCCGACCGGGCGCACCGCGACGCGCTCGCCGCCCGCGGGTACTGGCAGGCGTACCAGGTGGTGCGCGCCAGCGTCCGCCGGGCGGTCGCCGGCGAGCCGCCGGGCGCCGTGGCGGAGGCGGACCACCGCACCTGGTACCGCGAGCTGTTCGCGCCGGGCGTCGCCGCCGGCCTCGTCCGCCCCGCCGACCTCGCCGGCTACCGCGACGCGCCCGTCTACATCCAGCGGTCGATGCACGTGCCGCCGAGTCCGCCCGCGGTCCGCGACGCGATGCCGGCGTTGTTCGAGCTGCTGCGCGACGAGCCCGACCCGGCCGTGCGCGTGGTGCTGGGCCACTTCCTGTTCGTGTACGTCCACCCCTACCCGGATGGCAACGGCCGCCTCGGCCGGTTCCTGATGAACCTGATGCTGACGGCGGCGGGGTATCCCTGGACCGTCATCCCCGTGGAGCGCCGCGTTACCTACATGGCCGCGCTCGAGGCGGCGAGCGTGCGTCGGGACATCGGGCCGTTCACCGATTTCCTGGCCGGGCTGGTGGCGGGGCGGGGGCGGGACGATCCATGAAAATGCTACTTGAGATGAGGATTTTCGTGGATCGATGGCGTGTTTCGTGCCCTGTGCGCCCGGCATGAGGCGATGCGGCCTACGCGGTCAACCGGACTGCCGCCCGCGGAGGATCGCTTCCAGTTCGGCTACGCGTGTTTCGGCGTCGGCGGCCCGTGTTTCGGCGTCGGCGGCCCGTGTTTCGGCGGCTTGGCGGGCGGCCGCTTCCGCCCGGCGGCCTTCGGCCTCCGCTCGGCGGGCCTCGGCTTCCGCCAGACGGCCCTCGGCTTCCGCCAGACGGCCCTCGGCCTCCTCGGCGTGGCTGCGCAGGTCGTCGCCGGTCGCCGGGTCGCGGAAGCGCATCTCCCGCCCCGGCGCCGCCCGCAGCTCGAGGCCGAGCGTCTCGCTGCGCAGCGTCAACGTGCCGTCCAGCCCCGTCAACACCGGTTGACGCGCGTAGCCCGACCGCGTCAGCCGCTCCCCCTGCAGGCGCGCCGGCAGGTGCTCGCCCGCCGGGTCGTACTGCCAGTACTCGCGGACCCCGAGCCGCGCGTACACCGACCGCTTCCGCCCGAGATCGTCCCGCCACGTGCTGGGCGAGGCCACCTCGAGCACGAAGGCCGGCGCGCGCCCCTCTTCCCACAGCTTGTAGTTGGGCCGTTCGCGGTCCTCCACGCCGAACACCACGAAGACGTCCGGGGCGACCGACACGCGCGGGTTGCCCTCCTCGTAGTAGATCAGCAAGTCGCCGGAGACGTACACGTCCCGGCGGTCGCGGAAGTGGCGGCTCAGGGCGCCGATGCCGTACATGATGGCGTTGCGCTGGGCGTCGTTCTCCGCCATCGGCTGGCCGTCGGAACTCGGATACTCGATCGGCGCGGCGGGTGCGGGTCTCGTCATCGGGGACCTCCGGCGGCGCGGCGGCGCGCGGCCCTCCCAACCTACCACACGGCGCGACGCCGCTTTCGCGTCCTGGACGCCGGGCTCGTCGGGGCGCCCGTGCAAGTTGAAGCACGTATCGTGCCAACCTCGACGTGGCGCGCGGCGTCGAGGGCGTTCTGGACGACTTCGCCGCCTCGGGACAGGTGGGCGGGCCATGCGGCGGCGGCCGTTTCGTCGACGCCGCGGGAGTCCGCCGCAGACGACAGGGGCGGCAGAGCGCGCAGCTCACGAAAGGCCGTCCGCGCCGTAGAACGGCGTAGGATGGTGGGCGGCAAGCGGAGCCGTCAGGCGACGGTTTGGCGGGCTGGGAGTTTGCGTCGCAAGACGGTGCCGGCTCCTTGGCGAGACGACTCAGCCGGACTGCCGTCCGCGGAGGATCGCTTCCAGTTCGGCTACCCGTGTCTCCGCGTCGGCGGCCCGTGTTTCGGCGGCTTGGCGGGCGGCCGCTTCCGCCCGGCGGCCCTCGGCTTCCGCCAGACGGCCCTCGGCCTCCTCGGCGTGGCTGCGCAGGTCGTCGCCGGTCGCCGGGTCGCGGAAGCGCATCTCCCGACCCGGCGCCGCCCGCAGCTCGAGGCCGAGCGTCTCGCTGCGCAGCGTCAACGTGCCGTCCAGCCCCGTCAACACCGGTTGACGCGCGTAGCCCGACCGCGTCAGCCGCTCCCCCTGCAGGCGCGCCGGCAGGTGCTCGCCCGCCGGGTCGTACTGCCAGTACTCGCGGACCCCGAGCCGCGCGTACACCGACCGCTTCCGCCCGAGATCGTCCCGCCACGTGCTGGGCGAGGCCACCTCGAGCACGAAGGCCGGCGCGCGCCCCTCTTCCCACAGCTTGTAGTTGGGCCGTTCGCGGTCCTCCACGCCGAACACCACGAAGACGTCCGGGGCGACCGACACGCGCGGGTTGCCCTCCTCGTAGTAGATCAGCAAGTCGCCGGAGACGTACACGTCCCGTCGGTCGCGGAAGTGGCGGCTCAGGGCGCCGATGCCGTACATGATGGCGTTGCGCTGGGCGTCGTTCTCCGCCATCGGCTGGCCGTCGGAACTCGGATACTCGATCGGCGCGGCGGGTGCGGGTCTCGTCATCGGGGACCTCCGGGCGGCGCGGCGGCGCGCGCGGCTCTCCCCAACCTACCACACGGTGCGACGCCGTTTTCGCGTCCTGGACGTCGGGCTCATCCCGGGCGCCCGTGCAAGTTGAAGCACGTATCGTGCCAACCTCGGCGTCGTGCGCGCCGTCGATGTCGTCCTGGACGCCTTCGCCGCCTCGGGTTAGGCGGGCGGGCCAATGCGGCGGCCGGTTCCTGGCCATGCTCGCGTACTGCCACGGCCAGATCCTCAACGTCGCCCAGGCGACCGTACGGCGCTACCTCGACCTGCTGGAGCACCTGTTCCTCGTCCGCCAGTTGCGCCAGTGGCACGAGAACCTGCGCAAGCGGCAGGTCAAGCGCGCCTCGTTGTCGGCGACGATTGTGGCCCGCCCACTGATCGCGAGGGCTACGGCGGCGCGGCAGGAGGTTTTGCGGACTAGCACGCAGGCGGGCGCGCGTACGGAGTTGGTCGGCGGCGGGTCCAGCGCCGGCGTATTCGTCGCGACGCGGCCCGGTCGGCCGGCTGGGCGGCTACCGGTTGTGCGCTATGTGCGCTGGCCCCGGTTCGGGCCGCTCGCTATCCCACTACACCGCCGCGATCGAGTTGTACCGCTCCAGTCCGGGCGGTGCACGTGACGGAGCTGCGGGGCGCGGTGGCGGCGCTGGAATAGACCTGCCGGGGTCCGGCCGCGGGGGGCCGGCCTCGTCGCTGCCGTGCCGGCATGCTGGTTGTGCCCTATCGCGGGGGCTCGGACGCCCACGCGAACCAGCCGTCGCCGCTGCTGTGGCACGGGGCTGAATCCACGAAAATGCCCTGTCAAGTACGGATTTTCATGGACGTCTTTCCCGCGGGGCCGAGACAGCACCAAAAGCGAAAATACGCGCAGCGCCAAGAGCTCTAACGGAAGCGCATCGGCATGGCCCCGCCCACCGAGAAAACTGGACGGCTAGCTCAGCTCGACCTGCTGCGACCGCTCCAGGAGCGCGGCGTTGTCGCCGTGCGCGGATCGATGCCGTGTTGGTTCATTCCCCGTGCGGCCGGCATGAGGCGATGCGGCCCACCCGGTCAACCGGACTGCCGCTCGCGGAGAATCGCTTCCAGTTCGGCTACCCGTGTCTCCGCGTCGGCGGCCCGTGTTTCCGCGGCTTGGCGGGCGGCCGCCTCCGCCCGGCGGCCCTCGGCCTCCGCCCGGCGGCCCTCGGCCTCCGCCCGGCGGCCCTCGGCCTCCGCCCGGCGGGCCTCGGCTTCCGCCCGGCGGGCCTCGGCTTCCGCCAGACGGCCCTCGGCCTCCTCGGCGTGGCTGCGCAGGTCGTCGCCGGTCGCCGGGTCGCGGAAGCGCATCTCCCGCCCCGGTACCGCCCGCAGCTCGAGACCGAGCGTCTCGCTGCGCAGCGTCAACGTGCCGTCCAGCCCCGTCAACACCGGTTGACGCACATAGCCCGACCGCGTCAGCCGCTCCCCCTGCAGGCGCGCCGGCAGGTGTTCGCCCGCCGGGTCGTATTGCCAGTACTCGCGGACCCCGAGTTGGGCGTACACCGACCGCTTCCGCCCGAGGTCGTCCCGCCACGTGCTGGGCGAGGCCACCTCGAGCACGAAGGCCGGCGCGCGCCCCTCCTCCCACAGCTTGTAGTTGGGCCGTTCGCGGTCCGCGACGCCGAACACCACGAAGACGTCCGGGGCGATCGACACCCGCGGATTGCCTTCCTCGTAGTAGATCAGCAGGTCGCCGGAGACGTATACGTCCCGGCGGTTGCGGAAGTGGCGGCTCAGGGCGCCGATGCCGTACATGATGGCGTTGCGCTGGGCGTCGTTCTCCGCCATCGGCTGGCCGTCGGAACTCGGGTACTCGATCGGCGCGGCGGGTGCGGGTCTCGTCATCGGGGACCTCCGGCGGCGCGGCGGCGCGCGCGGGTCTCCCCAACCTACCACACGGCGCGACGCCGCTTTCGCGTCCTGGACGTCGGGCTCGTCCGGGCGTCCGTGCAAGTTGACGCACATATCGTGCCAACCTCGACGTCGTGCGCGCCGTCGATGTCGTCCTGGACGCCTTCGCCGTCTCGGGACCGGCCGGCGGGCCGTGCGGCGGCCGGTTCCGTCCGCGCCGCGGGCGGCATCCCCGTGCGGCGGCCGTTCCGTCCACGCCACGGGCGGCATCCGCTCCACGACGGTCCGTTCGGTATGGCCATGTCGCAGCGGCCCCGGACAACCCGGCGGCGCGCCGCCCGTGGGGCCGTAGGCGGCTCCGGGAGACGGCAAGCGCCAAGAACTCCAGCCCACGCCGGCCCACGCCGGCCGGCGGGCAAGACAAGGCGCAGATACTCCGTTGAGTTGGGCGGCGAGCGGAGCCGGAGGCGACGGTTTCCGGGCTAGATGTCGATCTCTCGAACCGCCGCCCGGACGGACTCGCCGCCGAAGTTCAGGCGGGCCAGGGGAGACCGCGACAGGAGATGGTGCAGGCTCGGGGCGGCGTCGCGGGCGCGGAGGCGATCGGACTCTTCCGCCGCGACCACGACGACCGCGGTCCGGCCGCGGACCGTCACGCGTTGCGGCTGACCGGCCGCCGCGAGCCGGACGACTTCGCTCAATCGCGTCCGGGCTTCCCCGAGCTTCCAGCCGGGGTCGACGGCCGCGGCGCGCGGCGGGTGCGGTGGTTTCGGGCACCGGGCTGCTCCTAGCGTCCAGCGCAACCAGTCTACAGTTCGGCGGCGACGTCTCCGTGCGTCCGACGTCCGCCAGAACAGCGCGCTCGTCTGCAAAGAGGCCGCGGTCTCACACGGACCGCGGAAAGACGGGCCCGCAGGGTGTGGAAACGAATCATCCTCGCAGATCTGCAATGGTGCCTCCGGAGCGGGGAAGCCGATCCCCACTCTATCCCCGGGATGAAGCGAGAGCTTGACACAAGCTCTGATTCTCTGCAAGGATAATTCAAAGCGATGTAGCTAAAGGAGTGCTCCGTGAAGAAAACGACGTTGGAAATCGATTACGCCCGTATCGAGTCCGTGCGGATCTCGCTCGAAGTCCTGACCGAGGATGGCGAATCCGGGAGCACGCGCGGCGCATCTGGGAACGAATCGCAGCGCGAACTCCACGCGCCCATTGTTCGTCGGATTCGGTCGGTAGGCCAAGACTCATGATGAACTGAGATGGCGAGCCCGCCCAACTCGTTCGACTTCGTGCCCGCGTTCAGGGCGTTGACCGACCACGAGCCGCTCCCGTGGCAGCGACGGCTGTTCCGCCAGTTGCGCCAGGGAAACCTGCCGGCGGCCGTAGACATTCCGACCGGATTGGGCAAGACCGCCGTCATGGCGATCTGGTTGTTGGCGCGCGCTGCTGGCGCCGCGCTGCCCCGCCGACTCCTCTACGTCGTCGATCGGCGCGCCGTGGTCGATCAAGCCACCGATTTCGCCGCGGATATTCGGCTGCGTCTGCAGGAGTCGGCACTCGATTCCGTTCGCCGGGGCCTGAAGCTCGGGCGGCATGAGTTGCCCATCTCCACGCTCCGCGGCCGGCATGTCGACAACCGCGAGTGGCTCGACGACCCCGCTGTGCCGGCGATCGTGGTCGGCACCGTCGACATGATCGGTTCCCGCCTGTTGTTCGAGGGATACGGCGTCTCGCGCCGCATGCGCCCGTACCAGGCGGGGTTGATGGGCTGCGACACGCTCGTACTGCTGGACGAGGCGCACCTGTCGCAGCCGTTCGGCCAATTGTTGCGGACCATCGAGACGGAGCGATGTGCGCGGGCGACGGACGATGCCGGTGCGGTGTTCGGGAAGCTCGCCGGTCCGCGGGCGACCCCTGGCGTTCCCCCGCCCTTCCGCGTGCTGCCGCTGTCGGCGACATTGGCGTCGGCGTCCGATTCCGCCGAGCCTGCGTTCGCGCTGGATGGCGGGGATCGGCGGGACGAGACGGTCCGGGCGCGCCTCGACGCGTCGAAGACGCTCACCGTCGAGGATCTCGACAAGCGCGCGTCGATGGAGGATGTGGTCGCCGAGCGGGCCTGGACGGTCGCTCAGCAGGAAGCCGAAGCGCGCGGAAGGCCGGTTCGGGTGCTGGTCTACTGTGACAAGCGCAAGGCGGCGGAGGGCGTCGCCGCCGATCTCCTGCGGCGAGAGAAAGCGGCGAAGAACGGAGCGGCCGTGATCCTGTTCGTCGGCGGCCGGCGCGTTCATGAACGGAAGGCCGCTCACGAGGAGCTGCGGCTTCATGGCCTGCTGGGCGGTGGAGACGGTGCCGCGGACACACCGGTCTTCGTCGTCGCGACCTCCGCCGGCGAGGTCGGCGTCGATCTCGACGCGGACCACATGGTCTGCGACCTGGTCGCCTGGGAGCGCATGGTGCAGCGGCTTGGCCGCGTGAACCGCCGTGGTTCGGGGGCGGCGCGCGTCCTCGTGATCGACCAGGGGCCGCCGGAGAAGGGGGCGGCGGAGGACGTGGCCCGTCATCTGGCCGTGAGGGCGTTGTTGAGTGACCTGCCACGGGCCGGGAACGGCCGTCAGGCCGGTCCGGGGGCGCTCGAAGACCTCTGCCGGTCTCGGGATGGCCGTAGTCGGGCGGAGGAGGCTTCGACGCCGATGCCGCTCTATCCGGTCCTGACCCGGCCGCTGGTCGATGCGTGGTCGATGACGTCGCTGGTCGAGCACAGCGGCCGGCCGGAGGTGGATCCATGGTTGCGCGGCTGGGGCGACCCGGATCCGCAGACCACGATCGTGTGGCGGCGCTACCTTCCGGTGCGTGTCGAGGCGGCCGATTCCGGCGCGGCTGCGGTCGTCCGCCTCGCAGAAGGGGCCGTCGCAGAGTTCTTCGAGGCCGCGTCGCCGCACACCGCCGAGCGGCTCGAGGCCGAGACGCCGCGGGTCGTCGAGTGGTTGCGGAAACGCGCCCGGAAGCTCATGAGCACGCTGGCGAGAGCGCCCCAGAGTCATGAACCGGACTCCGACGTGGGCGGCAGTTCGCAGGCCCGCGAGGCCGACGCGGGCGATGAACCGCAGGACACCGTGGGCGTTGACCGATTGGTCCCGCTACGCGGCGGCGCGCCGCTGGCGTTCGTGCTCGACAGCGCCGGCAAGCCGGAGGACAACGGGGGGGCGGACTGCGTTCTCGCTTTGGGGCAAGTCGCCAGTCTGACAGCGAAGGAGCTGGAGCGAAGACTCGCCGGGCGGACGCTGGTGGTGGACGCCAGGATCGGCGGGCTCACCGCCGGATTACTGGATGCCGTCAACGGGAATCCGGCGCCGACCGCCGAGGACAACTGGGGCGCGCCGGATGCGTGGGACGAGGTCGACGGCGACGGCGCGGCAGCGGCGGGGCTGCCTGCAGTGCGGGTGCGCCTGCTGACTGACGACGGGCGGGACAGGCTTGCGGGCGGAAGGGAAGCGCCGCGCGAGGGTGCAACGCAGGGAGCCGATGCGTGGTGCGAGTCGTGGGCCGAGCCGTACGGCGTCTCGGCGGCAGACCGGCCCCAGACGTGGCTGGTCGTCGAGAAGTGGCGTGCCGCGGCCCCGGACGAGGACTCGCGCGCCATACGTCCGGCTCTGCAAGACCTCGACGCTCATCAGAAGCAGGCGGCTCTGGAGGCGGATCGCATTGCCGCCGATCTCGGCCTCCCCGCCGACTATCGCGCCATGCTCGTGGCCGCTGCACGCCACCATGACGACGGCAAGCGGTCGTCACGCTGGCAACGGGCGTTCAACGCGCCGCGCCAGGGCGGACCGTACGCGAAGACGCCGGGTCCGCTGAACCGGCACGTGCTGGACGGCTATCGCCACGAGTTTCAGTCGATGCTGGACGCGGAGGAGAACGGTCTGGAAGGTCTCGACCTGTCCGATGGGCGGTTCGAGCTCGCGCTGCACCTGATCGCGGCCCATCATGGTCGTGCGCGCCCCGCCATCGGCATCGACGGGTGCGACGGGCTGCCGCCCACCGCGGCGTCGCGCAGGGCGCGGGCCGTCGGTCTTCGCTTCGCCCGGTTGCAGCGGGAGTGGGGGCCGTGGGGGCTCGCCTGGTGGGAGGCGTTGTTGCGGGCGGCCGACCAGCGCGCATCCAGGGCGCTCGACGAGGCCGCGCGGCGTGTGCGGAAGCGGGACCGCAAGCGGAGCTCGCAGACGGTTTCGGGTGCCGGTCAGTTGGGGATCTTCGGGCCGGCGGCGGAAGGGGCCGACTGATGGGCGTGTCCGTTGTGCCCGTGGACCTGGCGAATCCGGGGCAGGTCTTCGCTTGCCTCGGCTTCGCGGAGGCCGCCGACGTGCTGCTAGGGCAAGCTGAAGGCGGCTTCGACTGGCGGGATTCCGACCAAGTTCGATTCCGGCTTGCAGCGTCCGGAGACGAGGCCCCTGTCGAGCGTGTGCTGCGGTTTCTCGATGAGGCGGCGGTCAGCTCGCTTGCGCCACATGGTTCGAACAACAACACCGGGAAGTGGGACGTCAGGACCGTCATTGGCGGGGCTGAGTTTCCCTTCCCCGATCCCGAGAGTCCCGCGAAGTTGCCCGCGCGGCTCGTCGACGGCGACGGTCACGCCATCGTCATCGACTACTGGGGCGACGCGACGCGGCGGCGTGACAACGTGAAGTTCTGGGCCGGCTCCGGCGGATACCCCGGCGCCGCACTGGCGCGTGACGCGCTCGACCTAGTTCGCGGACGCGTCGCCGATCACGCAGCCGATCCATTCGCGGTCGACGCGCTGCAGAGCGGGAGCTTCCGCTTCGACTGGCGTCGTGACTACGTGCCGATTGACGCCGGCTTCTCGCCCAACGTGCACGGCCAGGTAGTGATGAGGGGCTATCCGGTCGTGGAGTTGATGGCCGCCGTCGGACTGACCCACGCCCGACCGGCGCGACGCAAGAAGTTGAGCTACAGCTACGGCGTCGCCGGCCTCGACGGCAGCGATTTGTACGACCTGATCTTCCTGCGGGCCGCACTCGGCAGCCTTCAGCGACCGTTTCCGGGCATGCCGTTCCGCAGGTTCCACATGCAGCTCGATTGGCCGGGGCAGGAGAATCAGGCCCGCTGCATCACGAGCGTCATCGAGGAGAGTGTATTGCCATGATCGAATTCGACGATCGTCTCGCAGAGCGTTTCGCCAACGAGCCGGCCGGTCCCGTCGGGCTGACCCTGCGGCAGAAGCTGGTGCCGGTGGAGGGGTCCGATGCGGTGATCTTCCCGCCGACCTATGCGTTCTCGGCCGGTCACGCCGGCCCGCCCTACAACCTGGACACGCTCTCGGACGGCACGAAGGTGGCGACCATCGACAGCGTCGGCGCCCAGGCGAACCGACTCGAGCCGCTGTTCAAGCCCGCCGAAGACGGCGCGGTCGAGAATCGGCTGGCGGGGCTGGTGCCCCAGGTGACGATCGAGCACGACCGCGGGTCGGTGTCGATTCTCGACGCGGGGCACCGCCTGGGCGACGCCCTCATCCGTTCCACGAAGCTCGGCGCGGAGGCGAACGAGGCCTTTAGACAATACCTGGACACGGGCGATGCGTCGGCCATCGCCAAGCTCGCGCCGACCTCGCTGGTGTTCGGCGTTTGGGATTCGCGCGAGACGGGAGCGAAGCTGCCGCGCATCCTGCAATCGGTCATCCGGGCCTGGGACGTCGACCCCTTGACGCGTTCGGCGCAATACAACCCGCCGGTCGACTACGCTGCGCTCGACGTGTTCAGCGAGGACGAGAAGAAGAAGGTCGAGGCGGAAGCCGAGAAGGCGGGGGGCAGGGCGAAGAGTCCTCTGGCTCAGCGCGGTTTCGTGCACGTGCCCGCACCGGAGCAGCACGGCGGGGTCGTCGTGCACGGCGAGATCCGCCGCGACGTGACGATCAACCTGATCGCGCTGCGGCGGCTGCGGGGAGGCGCAGATGGATCGGTCCTGCGCCGCTACGTGCTCGGCCTCACGCTTGCGGTTGCGACGGCGCCCCTTGAGGGTTTCCTGCGTCAGGGTTGCCTCGTCACGCCGGATCCGGATGCGTCGGCCACGTGGGAAATCGTGGGACGTGACGGCGCGAGAGACGGGGTGGCGCTCGACGAGGATACGACCCTGGCGTTCGCGCAGCGGGCCGCGGAGGAATTCGGTGTCGCTGGCGAACAGACGGTGGCGTTCGACAAGGCGCTCGCCAAGAGCGACGCCAAGAAGAAGGCCTGATGGCCATGCAGCGCGCGCTTCTCGTGACCGTCCGGCTACATGAAGGCCGCTATCACGGCCTCGACGACCGCTACGCGGCCGAGTGGCCGCCCTCGCCGGCCCGCCTGTTCCAGGCGTTCTTGGCCGGGGCGGCCCGCGGTGCGACGCTTTCGGCGGCGTCGCGGGCGGCGCTGGACTGGTTGCAGACGCTTCCGCCGCCTGTGATCGCGGCGCCCCGCAGCACGCCGGGCCAGAGCCATATCCGGTACGTGCCCAACAACGATCTCGATGCGGAGTTGCCCGGAAGGCGTTACGAGGATGCGGTCGCCAAGACGCGGGTGGGGAAGCGCATCCGGCCGACCCTGTTCGACGCGGCCGCGCCGATCCTCTATTGTTGGCCGGTCTCCGGTGACGCGGACGGCCACGCGCGGGGGCTTCGCGCGGCGGCCGACGACCTGTATCAGCTTGGCCGGGGCGTGGACATGGCCTGGGCCGAAGCGGCTCTCGTGGATGCCGATGAGGCCGAGCGGCGCATCTCGGCGCACGCGGGCATCGTGTACCGGCCCACCGAGGGTGCGGACGCCGGTCACCACCTGCTTTGTCCTCGGCCGGGCCTGCGGCAGAGCCTCACGGCCAGATTCGAGGGGCTGCGGCTGCGCTTTCGGGCGGCCGGGACCGCCCGCAAGCTGGTTCGGACGTTCGTGCAGCCGCCCAAGCCGCGGCTCCGGCGGGTCGCCTACCGTGCCGAGCCGCATCGCTTCACTTTCGAGCTGCGGAAACCCGACTCGCGGGCGGGGTACGCGGACTGGTGCCTGGACCGCGCAGCGGAGCTCGTTCAGGACGCCCGCGACCAGGCGGCCAAGCGTCTGCGTGCCGCGGTGCCGGACCTCGCCGACTCGGTAGAGCGTTACCTGATTGGCCGCGGTGCCGGCGCCGCGGACAAGGCGTCCCGCGTGCGCATCATTCCCATTCCGTCGGTGGGCCACGAGCACGTCGACAGGTCCATTCGCCGGCTGCAGGTGCGGGTGCCGCAGACGTGTCCGCTGGCCCCGGAGGATGTAGCCTGGGCGTTCTCGCAGGTCGTCTGGTCGGATGCCGACGGCGTGATCGTGCGGGAGCTGCATCGGGTCGAGGACGATCGCATGGCGGCGCGTTTCGAGCGTCGCGGCCAGCGTTGGCGGAGCGTCACACCCCTTGCGCTGCCGACGGCCGGGCGGCGGCGGAGCAACCCGGACCGCCGAGCCGAGGGGGCAATGGGCGGGGCCGAGCGCCGAGCCGAGGACGCCCGTGCCGTTGCCGCCGTCCATCAGGCCCTTCGGCATGCGGGTGTTTCCGTTCCCGTTGCCGGGGTTGGCGTCCAGCGCGAACCCTTCGATCGTCAGGGTGCCTGCGCCGAGCAGTTCGCGTACGGTACGCGCTTCGCCAAGGAGACGCTGTGGCATGCGTCGATCACGTTCGCGGATCGGGTGAAGGGTCCTCTCCTGCTCGGCGACGGCCGGTTCGTCGGTCTCGGCCTCATGGGTCCGGAAGAAGAGCAGGCCCGCGGTGTGATTGGGTTCGCCATCGTGGACGGTCTGGCGGACGGCGCGAAGCCCTCGGTCGTCGCGCGCGCCGCCCGGCGTGCGATGATGGCGAGGGTTCAGGCTGGAATGCGGCGCGGCGCGACGCTGCCGTCGTATGTGAGCGGCCATCTACCGGACGGGTCTCCGGCCCGCGGCGGGACTCACCGTCACGTCGCCGTCGTCGCGGACTTGCCGCGTCGGCGCCTCCTCTACCTTGCGCCCAGTGAACTGCAGCGCAACGGCATCGGTTGGGTGGACATTGCGGCGGACCATGGACGGACGGCTGGTGCGCTTGAGGGTATGGGCGTACTTCGCGCCGGCCCTGCCGGGCGCCTGACGCTGGTGCCGGCTTTTGTGGATCCCGGCTCTGACCCGCTGTTCGCGCCGGCGCGGGTGTGGGAGAACGTGACGACGTACGACGTGACGCGCCACTACCGCGGCTCAAGCGCGGAGGATGCCCTGGCGCTCGACGTCGCGGCCGAGCTTCAGCGCTGCGGTTGGCCGCGGCTTCGGCGCGAGTCCGTCGATGTGCTCGCCGTTCGCCGCGGTCCGCGCGGCGGGCTGTCCGGTCGACTACGGCTGACGTTCCGCACGGCGGAAGCCGGCCCGTTGCTGATAGGCCGGACCGCGCACAAGGGAGGAGGGCTCTTTGCCGGATGTTGACGGTGTTCGACAGGAACGAGTCTGTGGTGATGTACGCTGCGGACATGAGCCATCTCGGTCGGACTGGGCCGCCGAGCCGGTTCGGTACGGGCTTGCGAGTGACCGGCTCGGCGAACGGAACCCTTCGTGATCTGGTACGCGGTCGGTTGGGGTGACATGGTGGTCCGATGACCAGACGCAGACTGCCGCTCGGCATCCAGACCCTCCGGAAGATCCGTGAGGACGGCTGCTACTACGTCGACAAGACCGCATACCTGCGTCGCCTAGTCGATGAGGGCACGCACTACTTCCTCTCGCGCCCGCGGCGCTTCGGCAAGAGCCTGTTCGTCGACACGCTGAAGGAGCTGTTCGAGGGCAACGAGGCGCTCTTCCGGGGACTGGCCGTCCACGACCGGTGGGACTGGTCGGTTCGCCACCCCGTGTTGCGCCTGAGCTTCGGCGGTGGCGTCTTCCGGGACCCGGGCGGCCTGCGCGCGAACGTGATGGCGCAGCTCGGCGACATCGAGCGCGAGGCCGGTGCGGAGTCCGACTGCACCACGGCGCCGGAGCGGTTCCGGGCCCTGCTGGCGGCGCTGCATCGCGACACCGGGCAAGGCGTGGCGGTGCTGGTGGACGAGTACGACAAGCCCATTCTGGATGCGTTGGACGTGCCCGACGTGGCCCGCGCCAACCGCGACTTCCTGCGGGGTCTGTACGCGACCATCAAGGACTGCGACACCCATGTGTGCTTCGTGTTCCTGACCGGTGTCAGCAAGTTCTCCAAGGTGAGTCTGTTCTCGGGCCTAAACAACCTGACGGACATCACCCTCGAGCCGGAGTACTCGGCCATTTGCGGCTACACCGACCACGACCTCGACACGGTGTTCGCGCCGGAGCTGGAGGGGCTCGACCGCCGGGAGGTGCGCGACTGGTACAACGGCTACAGTTGGCTCGGATCCGAGCGTGTCTACAACCCCTACGACATCCTGCTGCTCTTCCGCCGCCGCAAGTTCGACGCCTACTGGTTCGAGACCGGCACGCCGACATTCCTGGTCGACACGTTGCTGGCGCGCGGCGTCAGCGCGGCTGCGCTCGAAGACGTGATTGCCAGCGGCGACCTGTTGTCGTCGTTCGACGTCGACCGCGTAGCGACCGCGGCCCTGCTGTTCCAGACCGGCTATCTCACGATCACGGGCACGGAGAATCTAGGTGGCAAGATCCTCTATCGGCTCGGTTATCCGAACCGCGAGGTGCGCCAGAGCCTGAACGAGCGCCTGCTGCGGGCCATGACCGGCGATGCGCTGGACGAGGGGATACGCGAGGTCGAGCTCTACGCTCGGCTGCGCGCCAACGACTTCGCGGGGTTGCGCGCCCTGTTCGAGGCGTTCTTCGCGAGCATTCCCCACGACTGGCACCGGAAGAACGACATCGCCCGCTACGAGGGCTACTACGCGAGCGTGTTCTACTCGCATTTCGCGGCGCTGGGCCTCGACGTGACCGTGGAAGACGGCAGCAGCCGCGGCCGCCTCGACATGGCGGTGCGTTTCGAGCGACAGGTGTACCTGTTCGAGTTCAAGGTGGTCGAGCTGGCACCCGAGGGGGCGGCGATGGCGCAGCTCAAGGCGAGGCGCTACGCCGACAAGTACCGCGGCCTGGGCGTGCCGATCCACCTCATCGGCGTCGAGTTCAGCCGCGAGACGCGCAACATTGCGGCGTTCGAGGTCGAGCGGGCGTAGGCGTCACGCACAGGGCGCGCCGCGCCGGGGCTCCTGGACGGCTCGTTGGGGCGATCGGCGCGGTACCGGACCGTCGGCGGGTACAATGCGAGCCGAGTCCGGGGCGCCCGCACGATCCCGGCCGGCGACAGCGGTCGACGGCGGCGCGGCGGTACGATGCGGGCCGAGCCTGGACGCCGGACCGTTCATCAGCGACGTGAAGCCGGCGCACAGGGCGACGGCGGTAAGATGTCAGCGGAGCCCGGACGCCCGGACCACCCACAGGAGGAGCGACCGAGATGAGTCCGACCCCTTCGCGCGGCATGTGGAGCTCCCGAGCCGGCTTCATCCTGGCGGCGGCCGGTTCGGCCGTCGGGCTGGGCAACATCTGGGGGTTCCCGACCCAGGTCGGCCAGGGGGGCGGGGCCACGTTCGTGGTCATCTATCTCGCGTGCATCTTCCTGATCTGCGCGCCGATCATGGCCGGCGAGGTCGCCCTCGGCCGGACCACGCGGCTCAGCCCGGTGGGCGCGTTCGAGGTCCTCGCGTCGGGACGGCGGTGGTGGCTGGTGGGCGCGCTGGGGGTGCTGGCCGGGGTCGGCATCCTGTCGTTCTACTCGGTCATCGCGGGCTGGGCCGTCGCCTACATGTGGTTCGTGGCGACCGGCGCGGTCAGCGGCGGCCCCGACGACATCGGCCGCTTCTTCGGCGAGTTCACCGCCAACGGCTTCGTCAGCGCGTTCCTGGCCATCCTCGTCATCGGCGTCACCGCCGGCGTGCTCCTCGGGGGGGTGCGCGCCGGCATCGAGCGGGTGACCAAGGCGCTGATGCCGCTTCTCGTCCTCCTGCTCCTCGCCCTGGCGGTGCGGGCGGTCACCCTGCCCGGCGCGGGCGAGGGGCTGGCGTACTACCTCCGGCCCGACCTGAGCCGGTTCGCCGACGTGGGGGTCTTCACGTCGGCCCTCGGCCAGGCGTTCTTCTCGCTGAGCCTGGGGATGGGGTGCATCCTCACCTACGGCAGTTACCTGGGCCGCGGGGACGGCATCGCCGCCTCGGCCCTCTCGATCGTCGCCCTCGACACGTCGATCGCCCTGCTCGCGGGGTTCATCATCTTCCCCGTCGGGTTCTCCATCGCCGGCTTCGATCCCACCACCAGCGGACCGGGGCTCATCTTCACGGTGCTGCCGCGCCTGTTCGCCGAGATGCCCGGCGGCCAGCTCTTCGGCGGCGCGTTCTTCCTGCTGCTCAGCGTCGCCGCCCTCACGTCGACCATCTCGCTGCTCGAGGTCCCGGTGTCGCACTGCGTCGACGCCCTCGGCTGGACCCGCCGGAAGGCCGTCGCCGCCGTCGCCGGCGCCGTCTCGGTGCTGGCCGTCCCCTCGGCCCTCGGCAACGGCGCGGTCGGCTTCTTCACGAGCCTGCCCGGCCTCGGCATGGGGTTCCTCGACCTGATGGTGACGGTCTGGAACGAGGTCGCCCTGCCGGTGGGCGGGCTGCTCACCGCGGTCTTCGTCGGCCACGTCTGGGGCGTCGGCCGCGCGCTGGAGGAGATGCGGGCCGAGGGGCAGTGGATGCCGGTCCCGGAGGCGTGGTCGTTCCTGATCCGCTGGGCGTGCCCGGCCGCCATCGCGATGATTCTCGTCGCCGCGCTGGCGGCGCTGTTCTGATCGCGGCATGCACGCGGCCCGCCGTCGCGGTGAGGACCGGCAGGGACGGAACGCCCGTGAGTTGCCGCTCGATGTGGCGCTGATTGCGCAGTTGCACCGGCAACTCCGCGACTGGGGACGGCCGATGCCGACCCACGACCTGTGGATGGCGGCCCTGGTCGTCCAGCACGACCTGGTGCTCTGCATGTCCGACCGTCACTTCCGGCAGGCTCCGCAGCTCGTGACGTGTTGAGCGGCCAGGTTCATGACCAGACGCAGGCTGCCGATCGGTATCCAGACCCTGCGGAAGATGCGCGAGGGGGGCTGCTACTACGTCGACAAGACTGCTTATGCCCGCCGGCTGGTCGACGAAGGCACACACTACTTCCTCTCGCGCCCCCGGCGGTTCGGCAAGAGCCTGTTCGTGGACACGCTGAAGGAGCTGTTCGAGGGCAACGAGCCGCTGTTCGAGGGGTTGGCGGTCGAGGACCGCTGGGACTGGTCGCTTAGCCGCCCCGTGTTGCGCCTCAGCTTCGGCGGCGGCCACTTCGGGGAATCCGGCCGCCTTCACGCGAACGTGATGGCGCAGCTCGACCACGTCGAGCGCGAGGCCGGCGTGGCTTCCGATTACACGGGCGCGCCGGAGCGGTTCCGGGACCTGTTGGCGGCATTGCATCGGCACACCGGGCAGCGGGTGGCGGTTCTCGTGGACGAGTACGACAAGCCGATTCTGGACGCGCTGAACGTTCCCGACGTGGCCCGCGCCAACCGTGACCTGCTGCGCGGCCTCTACGCCATGATCAAGGACGCCGACGCCCACGTCAGCTTCGTCTTCCTGACCGGCGTCAGCAAGTTCTCGAAGGTCAGCCTGTTCTCCGGCCTCAACAACCTGACCGACATCACCCTCGACCCGCGGTACTCCGCCGTCTGCGGCTACACCGACGCGGATCTGGACACCGTGTTCGCGCCCGAGCTTCCCGGCCTCGACCGGGACGAGATCCGCGCCTGGTACAACGGCTACGGTTGGCGAGGCGCGGAGAAGGTCTACAACCCGTTCGACATCCTCCTGCTCTTCGACCGCCGCGAGTTCGACGCGTGGTGGTTCGAGACCGGAACCCCGACGTTCCTCATCGACACCCTGCTGGCGCGCGGCGTCGGTGCCGTCGCCCTCGAAGACATGGTCGCCAGCGGCGACCTGCTGTCGTCGTTCGACGTCGACGACGTCGCGACCGAGGCGCTCCTGTTCCAGACCGGCTACCTGACGATCGCGGGCACGGAAGCCGTGGGCGGCAAGACCCTGTACCGGCTCGGCTATCCGAACCGGGAGGTGCGACAGAGTCTGAACGAGCGCCTGCTACGCGCCATGACACCCGATGCGTCGCGGCAGGGAACGCGCGAGATCGAGCTGTACGCGTTGCTGCGGGCCAACGACTTCAACGGCCTGAGGGCGCTGTTCGAAGCGTTCTTCGCGAGCATTCCCCACGACTGGCACCGGAAGAACGAGATTGCTCGCTACGAGGGCTACTACGCCAGCGTGTTTTATTCGCACTTCGCGGCGCTCGGCCTGGACGTCGTGGTGGAGGACAGTAGCAGCCGGGGGCGCGTCGACATGGCGCTGCGGTTCAACGGACACGTGTATCTGTTCGAGTTCAAGGTCGTGGAGCTGGCGCCCGAAGGCGGCGCGATGGCGCAGTTGAAGGCGCGGGGCTACGCCGAGAAGTACCGGGGCCTCGGGCAGCCGATCCACTTGGTTGGGGTGGAGTTCAGCCGGGAGGAGCGCAACATCGTCGGGTTCGAGGTGGAGCTGGGGTGAGGGTCGAGAATCTCGTACTGCTCGTAGGCGTCCCGGTCGGCAGGCATGAGGCGCGGGGTGACGGGAAGGCTCGCCGACGGCTCCATGAGCGGCGCGACTCCATCGAGCATCGGCTGCGCGACGGTGTCTCGCGCAGAGCGTCCTCACGGGGAAGCGGTATTTCGCCCGCTCGTAGCCGGTCTGCGGGGCCCGCCTGAGTCGGCCCAGTATGGCGTGGGAAGCCAAACCCGACACCCTGGAGGTGGCGGTCAACAACGTCGACGAGGCCAAGCTGGAGGAGAGAATTCCGATGCGTCACCGTGATGCGGCCCGCACTATCCGGGGGATTGTTCAGGGCCGCGAGCCGGCCGTTATGATGGTCGCTGCCGTTGCGTCTCTCATTCGGAACGACGCCTGCCGGTACCGTCGGAGACGTGTCTGCCCGGGACGGGCCGTGCACCTCTCGCGGGGGGACAATCTGGCGACCCGGAGCCGAGGCGCTCGTGGATGTAGGCTTGTTGTTCCTCGAAGGTCATTCCGCGCGTCTGCTCGTTCAGGTCGTCGCGGATCGAGCGCATCAGGCGTACGGCGTCGAACGTCTTCTCATTCTTCGCCATGGCGGATCACCTCCCTCGGGGTTCTGATCTCCAGCGACGGATAGCCCTCGCGCAGGTTCACGGAGTTGTACGCCTGGATTCGCCTGGATTCGCCACAGGTTGACGATGTGCCTGAAGTTCCAGCTTACCAGCACGCTCACGTGGTTGACGGTTGCCAGAGCGATGTGCTGTGCGTCGATCCGGTTTGCGCGGCCGATCGCGCCGGCATCGATGTACCGATCTGCGAGCTGGGCGGCCTCCGACGTCATCTCGACGTACTCACGATGGGCGTTGGGGATCCCCGCCACGACCGCTTGGACCGGGGCCGGTGCGGAGAGAAGCTCGACCCGGGTCAGGCTGGACAATACGATGATTGCGTCACCATGTTCGAAGGCGCTGATCAGCAACCGCGATGCCTCCTCGTACTCGGCGTCGAGACAGCCGCCGATCACGGAAGTGTCGGTGTAAATCCGTCTCTTCATCATGTGGACCGCTTCCTCTGAGTGGGAGGATTCGCCAGCAGTTCGCCGTCGGTGGCACCGAAGAGACCCAGGCCGAAGTGGCTGCCGTATCCGATGGCGAGTGGGCCCTCGAACGGTTTCGGCAGTACGATGTCGAGCAGGGCGCCGCGAGCGTCGGGCTGCACCTCGCGGCCGCGGGTGCGGAAGCGGTGGAAGTGGACGGCGCGTCGCGGGGCACCGCCGACGTCAATCATCGGCAGCTCCACGACCTCGACGCCCCTGGCGTCCAGCCCGCGGCGGGTCAGCAGCCGTCGGACCTCGCCCGCGTACCCCGCCGCCTTCAGATGCCCCGACGCCAGGAACGGCGTCACGCTCCTCCAGCGCCTCGACGCGCCGAGGATGCGCGCGCCGGCGAAGTCGGCCGGTCGGCCGAAGCCCTCCAGCGCGAGGCGCCACTCCCTCACGGTGCCCGGCTCGGCGTCCTCGTCGGATTGCTGCTTCGGCGGCAGCCAGAGCCGGGTGATGCGGTCCAGGCGCGCCTGGACCTCGCGGCTGATGCCGTCCGCGATGAACACCGACACGTGGTCGATCCGGCCGTCGCCGTCCGCGTCTTCGGGGAGCCAGAACGCATGGCGGTGCGACGGGTCCTTCAGCGGCTCCCCGTCCGCGTCGCGTCCGGAGACGGCCGCCGGCGCGAGCGGGGTGAGGCGATTCCGCGCTTCGTCTCTCCGCCAGCCGAACTGGGCGAGGGCGGCCCGGCGCATCAGATCGCCAATCGTCACCGCGTCCTCGATCCGGGGCGGCGGCCGGCCGGCGAGCAGGAAGCGGGCGACAGTGGGCAGGTCGCGCGTCACGCGGGCCGTGGGTCGGCTGCCACGACGGGCGACTCTCGGGGCGGCCTCCGGCGCGCGCGCGTAGACGACCTCGCGCGCGGCCGGGGGGCGTTTGTTGCATGCGGCGCCACTTCCGGTCATGTCGTTGCCCTTCGCTTCGAGGCGACCTCGTCCAACGCGGTGCGCTTGCGCGCCGTTTCGGCGACATGCCCCGCAGTGGTCGGAACCATCAGGCCGAGGCCACAAAACCGGCCGTCGCCGATGAGGAGGGGACCTTGAACCGCCTCGCGAAACTGCAACTCCACATGCCAGAGCGCGTGCTTCGAGAAACGTGAACCGGCCGCGAATCGCCCGGCCATGGCACCTCTGCGCTGGAACGGCTCGCGTTGCACGCGGATGTCGGTCGGTCGCGCCCGCACGCCGGCGTGCCGCAACGCCTGAACGACCGCGCCAGCGGCCCGCGCTTCCTCCCGAAGTCGCTCGCCGGCACCCTTCATCTCCCTGCTCCCGTCCGGGCCGAGGCGGCGCCGGGCGGCGGTCGACAAGGCCACTGCGGTCAGGCTGCGGAAGGTCAGACCGTTCGCCGAGAACCGAGCCGCCATGCGTGTGTCTTCCGTCGACACGAGGCGCCCCGGCCATGCCCCCCCGGTCTCCGGGTTCCGGAGTGAGAGGCCGGCGAAGGCCCATCGGAGGTCGTCCACGTCAACGGGGCACTGGGCCGGCACCTCGATCATGAGCCGGCGGATCGACAGATCCGCATGGGCTGCGCCAATGGAGGGCAGTGGCAGCATCCGTATCCGCTGGTCGAGATCGCGAGGACCTGCGCCGCGGCCGACGATCAGCTTTTCGAACAACGCCGCTTGTGCGGGCAGGGCGGTCCGCAGCTTCGCGGCTGCGGCATCGCGCAGACCCGCAATCAACGGGGCTGCGAGTCGTAGCGGACGTGGAGCGAACGCCGTCCCGTCCCGCAGCTCGAGATGCAGAAGCCGCGCCGGTGCCCGATAGTCGACACCGCGGAACGACCCCTTCGGCGGCTGCGTGAACAACTGACGGACCTTGCCTTCCGAGGCGTTCCAGGCGAGTCGCCCGCGAGTTCGTTCGTGTCGTTCCACGAGGCTCGCGAGCGTACCCTGATGCGGACACGCCACGTCGCCGCCCCCGCCCGGAGCGTAGAGCGCGCCGGCGTGGTCTGCGAGCGCGGCATCCGCCCATTCGCGCGGCAGGATGTCCGCAACTGCCCATGCCATATCCACGCCTCGCCCGAGCTGGTACAGGCGCGCTGCGATGCTGCGGACACGCTCCGCCTCGGGCTCGCCCGAATCGAAGTTCCACACGTAGACCACGGGCTGGTCGGAATCGAAGAAGCAGGGCCGCCACTGCTTGTCGGTTCGGATTTCACTCACCCGATCCGGGTCACCGCCGACCGCGTCCAGGTCGTTGTTCGGAACGAACAGCTTGACCGAGTGGCCGCGGCGCACCGGCGGTGCCGCGACCCGCGGGGGATCGAGTTGCTCCAGCCAGCCCAGCGCTCGTCGATCGTCGTCGAGCAGGCGCGCCCCCCGGGCCGCCGCGGCAACCAGTGCCTGGAACAGACGACCGGGTGACGGCGGCCATCCGTCCGCCGCGTGGAAACCATCCGCGTGGCCGTGGTAGCGCCCCTCGTGGAAGCGCACGGTCAGCCGGAGCGCGCGACTCATCCCTGCTCCTTGACTTTCTTTCGCGCCTCGGTCTGGGCCAGCTTCTTGTCGAAAGCCACGAGGCAGTCTTCGCCGACGCCGAAGTCCTTGGCGACCCCGCGGGAGTACGCGAGCGCCGTGTCTGCATCCAGGTCAACGGGCGTGCGCTCGCCGCTTCGCGTCACCGCGCACCATTCGGCTGGGGCACTGGGGTCCAAGGTCAACAGGCAGCCGGCCCGCAGGAATCCATCTATCGGTGCCGTCGCCGCGACGAGGGCCAGCCCAAGAACGTAACGCCGCAAGTCGGCCGCGCTCTCCCCGTCCAACCTGCGGAGCGCAATCAGATTGACGGTGACGTTCCGGTGAATCGGGCCTCTCGCGATGATGCCGCCGTGCGTTTCCACGGCAGGTACGTGAACGAATCCGGTCTGAGCGAGCGGGCTCTTCGGGTTCCCTTCGGCTTTGGCCTTGTCGGCGTCCGAGAAGACCTCGAGTTCCGCGTAGTCCAACGGCGGGTTGTACTGGGCGGAGCGCGTGAGCAGCTCCACATTCTCGGCGCGGATGGTCGCTTGCACGATACGCGGCAGCTTGGCCTGGGTACCGCGGGAATCCCAGACTCCGAACACCAGCGAGGTGGGCGCCAGCTTGGCCAAGGGCGTCGCATCGTTCCGATCCAGGAGCGCGCGGAATGCGCCCTCGGCTCTGCCGGCCAGTTCCGTGGAGCGCACGAGCGCATCGCCCAGTCGGTGTCCGGCCTCCAGAATCGAGACGGTCTTGCCGTTGCCGCAGTCGATATCGATCTGGGGGACGAGCGCCGAGCGCGGATTCTCGTCCTCTCCAGGCCGGGCGGCCCGGAAAACCGGCTCGATGCGGTTTGCCTGGGAGCCGACGCTGTCGATGACGGCGATCTTCGTGCCGTCCGACATCTCGTCGATGTTATAGCCGTGATAGTGGTGACTCTCGGGAAACGCGTAGGTGGGTGGAAAGATGGGCGATCCCGGCCCTTCGACCGGCCGCAGCGCTTCTCGCAGATGGAGGGCGACCGGCCCGTTGGCATCGTCGGCCAAGTCATTCAAAAGTGATATGGTCGTTGGGTTAGTCACTGACGGCCTCTCTTGCGAATGTGGTGACCTTGTTCTTGCCCGACAGAGCCAGCGCAAATTCGAACCGCCTCATGGGGTGCACGGCTATGTCTCCAGCGAGCGCGGCTCGAGCGAGAATGACAGGGAGCGGTGTTCCCCATACCGTGTAGCCGAACTCGCGAGTGGCGTGTTGAGCGCGGCCGCGCATGCTCCATACCCCACGCGGCGAAAACCTCTACAAGGGGCGACGCGGCAATTTGATATTCCTGCTTATCCAGCGAGTAGCCGACATCCAGGGCTGTCCATCCGCCCCGAGGGTCAAGATTGAAACTGCCCCTCATCCGAGTCAATACATCGAACGGGTGCTCCATGATTTCACTTGGTTGTGATTCCCATAGTTGTCTCAGACCGCATGTGTCTTCGGTACCGAGGATCATCGCCTGCATGATGTCAAGCGCGGAGCGGTTGCCGGAATAAAGTTTGAAAGAATTGCGACCCGATCCGTCCGCCCAATGCTGAAAGGTGACTGTACATCCCTTCCTTCCCTCTATCCTCACGGGCAGGGCGGTATCCGAGTTCGGCGTCGCGCATGGGAAGACATCTGAAGGGGTATGTTGACTGATGTCTTGTCTCAGCCTCTCGATCTTTCGGGCTTCGCGCGGGTCGTCCGACTCGTGCGGAAGACCGCCGGGCCACCAGTCGTTCGGACTCATCGCGGTCACGTCAAGGTCGGGGTCAGCCAAGAAGGCCACGCTGGCGCGCACTGGATCTTCGCTACCGTTCGTTGTCAGGTGGAAGCGGGTGTCGTGGCCGCGGGGCCAAGCGAATGCCCCTACTGCGCCTCCGTGCAAGAGGTCGGCCGCTTCCAGCAGGCCGAGACACGCGAACACCTGCCCTGGATTGCGCAGGTCCACGGGAATCGTCGACTCAGTCATCTACTTCGCCTCGCGCGGATTCTCTGACCACTCCCGTGAGGCACCCTGATCCGCGGCGCGCAGCATGGCCTCGCGCCATGCGAGGCCCCAGGGTCCGTAGCGCTTCTGCAGGCGGGCGAAGCGGAGGGCTGCCTCCCCGGCGGTCGCTTCGAGTGCCGACCGTGGCGCGTCCTCACACCCGTCAGACCGAATCAGCGGTCGCCCGTGACCGTGATGCGCGGCAATCAGATGCAGGATCAGGTCACGGGTGCCCTCGGGCAGATCGGCCCGTTCGGCCGCGACCAAGGAGCCGAAGTCGTGCGCGTACCCTTCCAGTAGACGCGGATTGCCGCCGCCGCGTGTCTTGGCATACGGGCCGCCTTCGGCCGGCGCGTTCATTGCGCGCTGCCAGCGCTCGGCCGCCTTCCCGTCGTCATGGAGGCGGGCGGCAATCTCCAGCGCTTCGATCTCGGGTTCCGGCAGGTGCAATCGTTTGGCGATGGCTCGCACGCGGGCCTCGACCTGTTCGGCGTGGCTTCGCAACGACTGCGGCACGGAAAGGACGGAGCGGGCGTCGTCGTTCGCGGCGTCGTGGCCCCACTTGAAGACATCGAGTCCGGCTCGGACCCCTCCGCCAGCGTCGAATTCGGTTTCGAACGTCCGGACATGTCGCCAGCCGTCAGGCGCGGTTGATTGGCCGAGCCCTTCGGCGCTCGCATCCGCCGTCACCCGACGGATACGGAAACGCACGACAGGTCGGTCCGTGGCCGAGCCCGGGTCTTCTCGAAGCGCCTGCCACGCTTCGTCCGTGTCGGCGGTGAGGGCGGCGTCGTCGCACCTGTGGTCGAGCATGCCGTCGGCGGAGAGACCGCCGAGGCGCGAATCCACCACCAGCAGGTTCTCCGCCAGCGCCCGTTCGAGTCGTGCCTTGCGCTGCCTCTGATCGCGCCTCTCTCCTCCGTTCAGCGTGGCGGCCCTTCGGGTCAGGTACAGCAGATCCGCGAGCGTCCAGATCGCGTCTCGTACCAGGTCACCCGCGCGGTCGAGAACCATGGCCACGATATCGGCCCCCTCGACGGCCATCTCGTGCTCTCTCGGACGCTTGCCGACAAGTACCGACCTTGCCAGCAGCCAGTCGAGTACGTGGCTGCGCAGCGCGTCGAGTTTCTCGGTGGCGTGCGGGGGAGCGCTCTGGAAGAAATCGTCCACGAACGTCGGTCGCGCAGTACGGAGGCACGGTCGCCCGTACGAGTCCGCGGCAGATGCGTCCGCCAGACGACTGTGGTCTGGGGTTCTTCCTGAGCCTCCCAGCCGCGCAGCCAGGGTTCGACCTCTGGACGGCCCTCGTGCCGCTTCAACGAGGTCATGGACCAGGCATCGACGAGCGGACGCGTCAACTCGGGGTGCAGCGGCGCCGGGGTGGTGGCCTTGTCGACGAGGGCACGATGCTCGGTCTTCATCTGATCGGCCGCGGCCGGGCTCGCGTCGCGCCGGCTGTCCGAGCCAACGGGAAACTGCCGCAATGCTCCCATGTGCGCCTCCGAAGAGCGCACGAGCGCGTTCATACTTCTCTTTCGCGGTCTTCGAGGCGTTGCCCTTCGGCTGTTGCGGTCGTGGCGCGAACACGTCGATCAGTGCTTCGCGGCCGTCGCCGCCGCGGCGGTTCACACGCCCCAGCCGCTGTACCATGCGTTCGTAGGGCACGAGGTCGCAGACTAGGTGGTCGGCGTTGAGGTCGACGCCGACCTCTCCCGCCGACGTGGCGACGAGGAAGGTCGGTGCTGCCGGTGCCGACTCGGCGCTGCCGAGAAATCCGTGGCGTTCGAGCCACTGCTCCAGCGCCCTGCGCTCGTACACCCGCCGCTCTCCGACCAGGAGTTCCGACGCTCCCTTGCCAGCCGTGTTGCGACCCGTCCGGCCGCCGAGCCCGCATGCCTTGTCGATCAGCGCCTTCGCCTTGATGGCGTCGGCGCGACTGTGGCAGTACACCAGTACGCGTGCGTGGCTGGCTGATTCGTCGCCATCGAGCAAGGGCAGGGAGTCGGTCCGCGTCGTCGACGCTGGCCGCCCCCGGCGGCCGAGCTCGACGGCGCGCACGGCGAGGCGGGCGGGCAGTTCCTTCGGATCGTCCAGTTCGATGACCTTCATGCGCTTGCGCGCGGTCAAGCGGCGGAGCACCTCGGGCTCGCGTCTGTCTTCGGCAGCCAGCCGGAAGACCTCCGCGGAGTGCGCCTCCGCCGTTGTACGCCCGGTCGCCGACAGGGACATCAGCCGAAATGGAGGCGCGGTGTCGGCGACGGCTGCGTCGGCCGGTCCGAGCGCGGCGCGCTGGCCGTCCTCGATTTGCCGCAGCAGCCTCTCGAACGGGGCAGACAGGTGCGCCTCGTCGAGCAGGACGAGCGTGTCGACGCCGAGAAGGCCGGCCTGAAAGGGGCGCATTCCTCGCTTTCGGGACACACCGTAGCCCTCGAACAGCAGCCGGGAGCCGATCATGTCGACGGTGCCGACCAGCAGCGCGGGCCGGGAGGGATCGTCCAGCCAGTCCCGGTTGTCGACGAACCCGCCACGCAGGGTGGAGATCGGCAGTTTGCGTTTTTCATCCCGCGGTTCGAGATCCAGGCGGTCGGCGAGGTCGGACGGCAGGTTCGCCCGCAGGCGCTCGGCGAACCGGGTCGCTTGATCCACTATCGCGCGCCGATCGACCACATAGGCCAGCCGGCGTGGGAGGCGGGCGCCTTCGCCGAGGGCGATCAGCCACAGCGCCATGACAGCCGTCTTGCCGAGACCGGTGGGTACGTCCACGGCGGCGGGCAGGTCGGCGTCGATGAAGCGGCACAGCAGGCGCTGCTGCCACAAGAATGGCGCGTGTCTCGCCCGGCCTTCCTCGGCGGTGAGGCGTTCGAAGAGGACGCGCAGTCGAGCATCCTCCACTACGGGGCTCCTGTTCCCATGGTCGGCCAACATGTTCTCGCGACCGTGGCGTGGCGGGTCGCGGCGGGCTCCAGGATACTCCGGCAAGGGTCGGCCCGGCTCGGCAGCATGTCCTGCGTGCCCACGATCACCGCCGGATGCTCGGGCCTTTCGACCCAGCCGTCGGCGTCGACCCCGCCCATGAGCACGTGCACGTCGTCCGGCCGCGGAAGCGCCGCGCTGTCTTCCAGCTTCGTTCCCAACTTGCTGAACCACGTCCTCGCCGCCGCGGCCGTCTGCTCGACGAGCGTCCGCATGGGCAGGCACCAGACGAGCCGGCGGGGCGTGTGGTCCGGGTTGCGCCACCGCCGCGCCGCCCAGCCCAGGGTTACGGCGGCTGTCTTGCCCGAGCCGGTCGGCGCGACGAGGACCCGCGGCCACGGGCCGGCCGCGAGGGCCAGTTGCCAGGGATCGGGGCGCGTGTCGGGCCCGAGTGCGATGCGGTAGAGGGTTGCGTCGTCCAAGGTCGCTCACCGTGCGGCGGTCCCGCGTCAGGGAGGATTGTACAGGACGGTCAGATTGACAGTGCCGGTTGACAGAACCCGTCGGCGGGTTCAGAGCGAATATCTGGACCATGCGGGGATCACGGCCAAGGACCAGGTCACGATCCCCCGGCACCTCCGGCTCAAGCTCGGTCTGCTGCCGCACACGGACGTCACCGTCGAGGAGACGGACGACGGAGTGGTGATCCGCCCCGTTCGGGGCAGGCCGGCCCTCGTCGAGAAGGCGCTCCGCGAGGCGCGCGGCGTCGTCAGGGCGGCGCCGCCACCGACGACGTGGCGGGACGAGTGAGTGGGCCTAGTGCGCCTCCGCCGACGGTGCCATCTCGCGGGCCGCTCGAGGACGGCCCCGGTGCCCCCGGTGCTCGCTCGTCGAGATCCGCGCAGCGCGAACATCCCGCAACGGCTCCGACGCGGGTTCGAGATGACTGTGGCACGCCGATGTCGGGCCGGCGTCGTTCTCAGCGTCCCTCGATCTCGTTGCGGGCGGCGCTGGAGAGGAACGCCGACCGGGTCATGCCGCGCCGCTTCGCCTCTTCATCGATGGCGCGCAGAAGGCCGAAGTCCAGAGACACGTTGATGCGGCGCGGCGAGCCCTTGTCGAGGATGAGGGGGACGAACGCGATGGTCGCTCCGTCGCGCCACCCGGCCAGGCTCTCGTCGGCCCTGATGTCGTGGAGGGAGCGGGGCGGCGGGATGGGTTCTCCATCCGCCAGCATGCCCTCGACGTGAAACGACAGCGCCTCGGCCCCGCGGCGGAGCGCGTCGTCGACGGTGTCGCCGTCGGAGACGCAGCCGGGGAAATCGGGGAAGCTGACGCCGAATCCGGGCTCGTCGTCGTCGTGAACGAAAGCGACGTAACGCATCTCACCCCCTCCGCCGGGTCCAGCCCGCCTGTCGGTAGATCGAGGCGACGGTGCCGCGCTTGATGTTCCGATTCGGATGCGTCACCGTGATGCGACCTGCGCGATACGGGTGCTTGAACTGCCAGTGGCTTCCGCGGACGGCCACGCGGACCCAGCCGTCGCGTTCCAGCCATCGGATCAGTTTGCGGCTGTCGCGTTCCATCCCGGACTCCGTATGTAACATGATACACAATGCGCCTCGCGCGCACGACTCTGATCCATGACCCCGGAGGCGATGATGAAGATCACGGATGTACCGGAGGCTTGCACTGTCCGAGGTGGACTCCGCCCGTGGAGGACTTCTGCATTACCCCTACGGTCCACCGCCGGAACGGCCGAAACAACCCAATACCGAACATCGGACCACGGGAGGCCGCCGCCGTGCCCGTCCAGGAACATCCGGCGCCGCCGTCTACGCCGCAGCCGTCCGCCGACCCGCCGCTGGTGCCGGCGCGCATGGTCAACGAGTACGTCTACTGCCCGCGGCTGGCCTACCTGGAGTGGGTGCAGGGCGAGTGGGCCGACTCGTCAGACACCGTCGAGGGCCGGCACGCCCACCGGCGGGTCAACCGCGACGGCGGGGCGCTGCCGCCGCCGGCCGAGGTCGGCGAGACGCCGAGGCTGCACGCGCGGTCGGTGACGCTGTCGTCGCCGCGCCTGGGGCTCATCGCCAAGCTCGACCTCATCGAGTCGGACGGCGGCCGGGTGGTGCCGGTCGACTACAAGCGCGGCAAGCGCCCGCACGTGGGCGCCGCCGCCCACGACCCCGAACGGGTGCAGCTCTGCGCGCAGGGGCTGCTGCTGCGCGAGCACGGCTACGACTGCGTCGAGGGCGTGCTCTACTTCGTCGGCGGCCGCGAGCGGGTGCGGGTGCCCTTCGACGACGATCTCGTCGCGCGCACGCGGGAGGCGGTCGAGGGGCTGCGCGGCCTCGCCGCGGGCGGGGCGATGCCGCCGCCGCTCGAGGACAGCCCCAAGTGCCCGCGGTGCTCGCTCGTCACCATCTGCCTGCCCGACGAGGTCAACCGCCTGACGCGCGCGGCGGCGCCGGCGCGGCCCATCGCGGTGCCGGCCACCGACGCCCTGCCGCTATACGTGCAGGCCCAACGGGCGCGGGTGGGGAAGTCGGGCGAGACCCTGGTCGTGACCGTCGAGGACGAGAAGGTGGCGACGGCGCGGCTCGAGGAGACCTCGCAGGTCATCGTGATGGGGAACGTGCGCCTGACCACGCCGTGCCTGCACGAGCTGATGTGGCGGGGCATCCCCGTGACGTGGCACAGCCACGGCGGATGGTTCTTCGGGCACACCGCCGGCAACGGCCACAAGAACGTCGAGCTGCGCACCGCGCAGTACCGGGCGAGCTTCGACGAGGCCGCGTGCCTGCGGTTCGCCCGCGGACTGGTGAGCGCCAAGATTCAGAACTGCCGCACCCTGCTGCGGCGGAACTGGAAGCGCGAAGCGAGCAGCCAGCCGGTGCTGGTCGACCTGAAGGGCGACACGCGCCGCCCGGCCCGGGCCGCCTCGCGGGCCGAGCTGCTCGGCGTCGAGGGCACCGCCGCCGCCCGCTACTTCCGCGCCTTCGGGGCCATGCTGCACGACGAGGGGGCGCCCGGCGCCTTCGCGTTCGACTTCGAGACCCGGAACCGCCGGCCGCCGACCGACCCGGTCAACGCGCTGCTCTCGTTCGCCTACTCGCTGCTCGTCCGGTCGTGGACGGTCGTCCTCGCGGCGGTCGGGTTCGACCCCTTCCGCGGCCTCTACCACCAGCCCCGCTACGGCCGGCCGGCCCTCGCGCTCGACCTGATGGAGCCGTTCCGCCCGCTGATCGCCGACTCGGTCGTGGTGCAGGCCATCAACAACGGCGAGGTCCGGGCCGGCGACTTCAGGTCGGCGGCGGGCGCGGTCAACCTGACCCCCAACGGCCGCCGCCGGTTCATCGCCACCTACGAGCGCCGCCTCGGCCACGAGGTCGTCCACCCCCTGTTCGGCTACCGGGTCAGCTACCGCCGGCTGCTGGAGATGCAGGCGCGCCTGTTCGGCCGGTTCCTGCTCGGCGAGCTGCCCGAATATCCGAACTTCACCACCCGATGACGCCGTGGAGCACCTCTACATCGTCGTCTACGACATCTCCGACCCCAAGCGGTGGCGCCGCGTGTTCAAGCTGATGAACGGCTACGGCGAGTGGGTGCAGCTCTCCGTCTTCCAGTGCCGCCTGA
>CAXXTG010000236.1:0-29270 GCA_963666855.2 Vicinamibacterales bacterium | reverse complement strand
AGCGCCTCCCCGGCGTCGTCGACCTTGCCCGCCCATTCGTCCCGCGCGAGTTCCAGGTCCGTCCGCGCTATCGCGAGGCTCGCCTCGGCCTGGTCCGACCTGCGACTGCGCCTTCGCTACGTCTTCCGGCGTCGGGCCTTCCCGGAGCGTGTCCAACCTGGCCTGCGCTGTGTCGACGGCGACCCGCGCATCCTCGACCTTCGGCCGTCGCGGCCTCGACGTCCAGTGTCGTCGGCGCCATGAAGTCCGATACGGCCTCTTCGGCGCGCTGGAGCGCAAGCCGGGCCGAGGACACGGCCGCTTCGGCCTTCGCGATCTCAGATGCCGGTCGGCTCTTTCAGCGCCTCTACGGCGTCCAGCGCCTTTTCCAGGTCGAGCTTCGCGTTGGCGACCGCCGCTTCGGCCTTCGCGATCTCAGATGCGGTCGGCTCTTTCAGCGCCTCTATGGCGTCCAGCGCCTTTTCGAGCGACACCTCGCCGTTCGCTACCTTGAGCTCGGCCTGCGCCGTCTGCAGGGTCGTAGGCGGCTCCTTCAGCGCGTCCAGTGCGTCCCTGGCGTCCTGCAGCGCGACCTCGGCTTCGGCCACGGCCTTCTCCAGCGACCCGATGGAGGCGTCGTCGAGCGTCGCCACGACCTCGTTCTCCGCGACCGCCTGCCCCTCCTCGACCAGTATCCGGCCCAGCGTTCCCTGGCTCCCGAACGTCAGCGTCTCACGCTCCGAGTAGACCAGGCTGCCGTTGATCGACACGTCGTTCACCAGGTCGCCGCGCTGCACCGGTATCAGCTGCTGGTCTTCGGCCAGCCCGTCGTCGGCCTCCTGGGTCGACCAGGCGTAGACGCCGTAGACGGCGGCCGCGGCGACGAGCGGGACGGCTACGAGCACCAGGACCTGCCAGAGTCGGATGGCGCGCAGGCTGTTCGTAAGGCTGTTCATGGGTTCGATTCCTTTCAGGTCAGTTGACCGCGGGTTCCAACGGCAGTTCGAAGACGAACACGGCGCCGCCTCCCGGGTCGCTGTGGGCCGATATCGTTCCGCCGTGCGCCTCCACCAGTTGCTTCGCTATCGTCAGGCCGAGTCCGACGCCGCCCGTGGCGCGCGCCCTCGACGGGTCCGCGCGGTAGAAGCGGCCGAACACGCTCGGCAGGTCGTCCGGCGGGATGCCCTCTCCCGTGTCGGATACCGCGATCCGCACGGCGCCGGGGCTTCCGGGCGCCGCCGACAGTGCGACGGCGCCGCCTTCGGGAGTATGGCGAATCGCGTTCTCCAGCAGGTTGGCGACGACCTGGCAGATTCGCGTCCGGTCCATCGGAGCGTCGGGCAGGGCGGGGTCGACCGAAAGCGAGAGGTCGACGTTCCGCGCCCCCGCCCGCGGCCTGAACGGCTCTACCGCCTCACGCAGCACGTCCGCGACGGAGTGCGGTTCGACGCGCAGCCGGAGGTCGCCAGCCTCGGCCAGCGCCAGCACCCGCAGGTCCTCGACCAGGTCCGCAAGGTGCAGCACCTGCCGGTGTATCGATTCGAGCGTCTCCGACGTCGGTTCCAGCACCCCGTCCCGGATCGCCTCCACGTAGCCCTGGATGTTGGACAACGGCGTCCTGAGTTCGTGCGCCACGTCGCTCATCATGTTGCGCCGCTGCCGCTCGACCTGCTCCAGGCGTCCCGCCATCGAATTGAACGTGCGCCCGAGCTCGCCTATCTCGTCGCGGCCGCCGGCCTTGACCCTGTGGGCCAGGTCTCCCTGGCCGATCCTGCCCGCCGCCACGCTGAGATTCCGCACGGGCGCCAGGATGCGCCGGGCCAGCAGCCACACGAGGAGGACGCCGATGGCGGCCGCGGCCGCGCCGCTCCACAACAGCGACTGGTTGAAGGCGGCCACCAGCACCGACGACCGCGGCTCCGGCGCTATCGCAGGCGGCTCGTCCTTGCTCAACTGCGCCCAGCCCAGGTCCTCGTCGTGTTTCTTGAGCTTGACCCACCTGTAGCCGCGTATCTTGCCCGGCGCCAGGCGGCCCGACATCCCGTGAGAGTCGGCCAGCAGGCGCCCGTCGCGGTCTCTCAGCACGATGCGCCAGCCGTACAGCTTGCCCGCGTCGTCGACCGCGCTCTGCACGTCTCCGTGGGGCTTGTCCTCGGAGATCAGCGTGGATACGACGTTCTGCATACGGGCGACGCGGGCAGCCTCCACCTTCTCCTGGAAGTCGTCGGCCTCCCGCTTCGCCGCGTAGCCGACCGCCAGCCCGACGCCCGCGAGCGCCAGCGTCATCACCAGCGTGAATCCCACGACCAACCTGAACTGGAGGCCGAACAGCAGCCTACGCATCGCCGAATCTGTACCCGACGCCGTACACGGTATGCACGTACCGCGACTTCGAGCCGCCGCGCTCGATCTTCCTCCGCAGGCTCGACACGTGCACGTCGACGGTCCTGTCGAAGCCCTCGAAGTCGAACCCGAACGCCTTGTCGATCAACTGCTCCCGCGTGAACGTCCTGCCCGGCTCCCGCATCATGGCGGTCAGCATTCGTCACGTAGTCGTCGGCGCCGAGATCGAGCCCCCGCACGCGCGCCTCCTCGTCCGCCCGCGCCGTCAGCATGATGATGGGCACCGACGCGGTCTGCGGATCGTCGCGCATCAGCCGGCAGACCTCCAGGCCGCTGAGCCCCGGCAGCATCAGGTCGAGGACGACCAGATCCGGGCGTCGGCGTATCTGCTCCAGGGCCTCGGTGCCGGTGGCGACGACGCTGGTGTCGTAGCCGGCCTTCGAGAGGTGGTGCTCGACCAGCTCCGCGATGTCCGGATCGTCCTCGACGACGAGTATGCGGCTAGGCATCGGCTGATGGTCCCGGACGGCGGGCGGCCCCCTCACGGCTCCCCGCGCGGCGGCGCGCCGGCGCCGCGGGCGCCGCCCTCGCGCCCGTGGTGGCGGACGTCGCGCCCCGACACGATGAAGATGGCCTCTTCGGCGATGTTCGTGGCGTGGTCGCCGATCCGCTCCAGATGCCGCGAGATGAGCAGCAGCTCGAGCGCCGGCTGGGTCACCGCGGCGTCGGTGCACATGACCCCGATCAGCTCGCGGAACACGCGGTCCTTGAGCCGGTCGAGGGAATCGTCGCGGTCGAGGACCTCCCGGGCCAGCCCGACGTCCTGACGGACGAAGGCGTTCAGGGAGTCGCGCAGCATGCCCTGGGCGATGTCCGCCATCCGGGGCACGTCGATCAGGGGCTTGACCGCGGGATGCTCGAGGTAGCGCAGGGTCGCCTCCGCGACGTTGATCGCGAAGTCGCCGACGCGCTCGAGATCGCTGTTGATCTTGAAGCCGGACACCACCACCCGGAGGTCCGTGGCCACCGGCTGGTGGAGGGCGAGCAACTGGAAGCACCGCTCGTCGTTCTCGATGTGCAACCGGTTGATCGGGTCGTCGCCGGCGAGCACGCGCTCGGCGAGCCGGTGGTCGCGGTCGACGAGCGACTGCACGGCGGCCCGCACCTGCTCCTCGACGGCGCCGGCCATCACGAGCAGCCGCTCCTTCAGGTGGTCCAGATCGTCCTGGATGTGCGGCATCGACCTCTCGACAATCCGCTCCGCTACCCCAGCCGGCCCCTGACGTAGTCCTCGGTCAGCTTGCGGGCCGGCGCCGTGAAGATCCGGCTCGTCAGGTCGTGCTCGACCAGCTTGCCCAGCCAGAAGAACGCGGTGCGGTCGGAGACGCGGGCGGCCTGCTGCATGTTGTGGGTCACGATGACGATCGTGTAGCGGCGTTTCAACCGGTAGACCAGCTCCTCGATGCGCTGCGTCGCGATCGGATCGAGGGCCGACGCGGGCTCGTCCATCAGCAGGATGTCCGGCTCGACGGCCAGGGCCCGCGCGATGCACAGCCGCTGCTGCTGGCCGACGGACAGGGCGAGGGCCGGCCCGCGCAGGCGGTCGCGCACCTCGTCCCAGAGGGCGGCCGTCTTCAGGCTGGCCTCGACGCGGTCCTCCAACTCCGCCCGCGATCCGGTCAGGCGGTTGACGCGCAGCCCGTAGGCGACGTTCTCGAAGACCGACTTGGGAAAGGGGTTCGACTTCTGGAACACCATGCCCACCCGGCGGCGCACCTGCGCCGGGTCCGCGCCGGGCGCGTAGATGTCCTCGCCGTCGATGGCGACCGACCCGGTCACCCGGGCCGCCGGAATGAGGTCGTTCATCCGGTTCAACGCCCGCAGGAACGTGCTCTTGCCGCATCCGGAGGGTCCGACGCACGCGGTGACCTGACGGGCGGGGATGCGCATCGACACGCCGTCGAGGGCCCGCGTCCCGCCGTAGAAGCAGGTCAGGCCCCGCACGTCGACCTTCGTCTCGGTCTCGACGGCCCCGCCGTCGCCGCCGCGCGCCGCGACGTCGGCGAGGGACGGTATCGCCGTGCTGATGGAGGCCATTGGTCTGGGGCCCGTGGCGGGAAGTCCCCGCCGCCTTCGAGCGGCGGCGCATCCCGCCCGACCGCGTCGCTCCACGGTCGGCTATGCGCGGTATTCTCCCCGCGGCGCCCGGTCGGGCGGGCGGACCGCCGAGGCGCCCGCGCGGGGCAAGGCGCGACGGGAACATGCAGCGGGCGACCGCAACCGCGGACCGCGCGCGGTCCGCGGCGCCGTCGTCACCGCCGCCATCGGTCCCGCAGCCAGGCGGCGAAGCCGTTCATCGCGAGCAGCAGGACCAGCAGCACAATGATACCGGCAGCCGCGTTCTCCAGAAACGCCGCCTGCGGCCGCGACATCCAGTTGAACACCTGGATCGGCAGCACCGTGAACGGCGACCGGATGCCGTCGGGCGCGAACGGCACGTAGGTCAGGGCGCCGAGCGCGATCAGGGGCGCGGTCTCTCCGACCGCCCGCGACAACGCCAATATCGTGCCCGTGAGCATGCCGGGCAGGGCGGCCGGCAGCACCTGGTGCCGGACGGTCTGCCACCGCGTCGCCCCCAGGGCGTAGGACGCCTCCCGCAGCGAGGGCGGGACCGCCCGGAGCGCCTCGCGCGACGACAGGATGACCACCGGCAGCACCAGCAGGGCCAGGGTCGCGGCCCCGGCCAGGACGCTCCGGCCGAACCCCAGGGTGCGCACGAAGAGCCCCAACGCCAGGAGCCCGTAGATCACCGACGGCACCCCCGCGAGGTTGGCGATGTTGACCTCGATGAGCCGGGCCCACCAGCCGCGGTCGCCGTACTCCTCGAGGTAGACGGCCGCCCCCACCCCGATCGGCACGGCCAGCCCGGCGGTCACCGCGATCACCCACACCGTGCCCGCCAGGGCGGGGAAGATGCCGGCGTTCTCGGCGTGGCGCGACGGCAGGCCCGCGAGGAAGTCCCACGACAGCCGCCCCAGCCCGTCGCGGAGGATGCCGGCGAGCAGGACCGCGAGCACGAGCAGCCCGAGCAGGGTGGCCCCCAGCCCCAGGCCGTGCAGGGCGAGGTCGGCGAGCCGGCTCCGCCGCCGCGGGCTCACGGATACGCCTCCCGGTACCGCCCCCGCAGCCACGTGCTGACGAGGTTGAGCGAGAACGTGCCGACGAACAGCAGCATGCCGACCGCGAAGATCGTCCGGTAGGCGGGGGTCCCGGTGGGGGCGTCGCCGAGGCTGACCTGCACGATGTAGGCGGTCATCGTCTCGATCGGCACCAGCGGGTTGAGGGTCAGCCGCGGCTGCTGCCCGGCCGCGATGGCCACGATCATCGTCTCGCCGACGGCCCGCGAGACGGCGAGGAGGGCGGCGGCCGAGACGCCCGACCACGCGGCGGGGAGGACCACGCCCAGCGTCGTCTGCGCGCGGGTCGCCCCCAACGCGCGCGACGCGTCGCGCAGGCCGCGCGGCACGCCCTGCAGCGCGTCCTCCGACAGGGAGGACACCAGCGGCAGGATCATGACCCCCATCACCAGGCCGGGGCTGAGCGCGTTGAACCCGGACAGGCCCGGAATCAACTGCTGCAGGAACGGGGTGACGGTGAGCAGCGCGAAGTAGCCGTACACGACGGTCGGCACCCCGGCCAGGACCTCGAGCACCGGCTTGACGGTCCGGCGCACCCGCGGGGGCGCGTACTCGCTGAGATAGACGGCGGTCAGCAGCCCCGCCGGAAGCGCCACCGCGAGGGCGATGAGCGTCACGAGCAGGGTGCCCGCGACCAGCGGCAGCACGCCGAACGACTCCTGGAAGAAGAGCGGGGTCCACACCGTGCCGAACAGGAACTCGAACGGCGACACCTCGCGGAAGAACCGGAAGGTCTCGACGGACAGGATCGACAGGATGCCGACGGTCACGAGGATCGACGCCCCCGCGCAGGCGCGGAGCGCCCACTCGATGACGCGCTCGTTGCGGTCCCGCCGTGTCCGCGCCATGCTGCAGCTCCTGCGCGACCTGCGGTCGCGTTGGGAGTTTCGCTGGCGCGAAACTCCCGCGCGTGAGACGCCGGGGTCATTCCGCGACGCGCGGGCGGCTCAGCAGTAGCCGGGTCGGCTCAGCAGCGTCTCGAGCGACGCGACCCCGCCGTCGCCGCCTGCCGGACCGCAGTACATCGTGCCGACGACCCGGTCTTCCAGCCGGCGCCGCACCAGGGCGACCTCGCGGTCCGTCAGGGACACGTACCCCACCTCCCTTACGAGTTCGGCGCCGTCCGACAGGAAGTAGCCGACCAACCCGGCGACTTCGGGCCGATCGAGCGCTTCCGGGTTGACGTAGAGGAAGACCGGCCGGGAGAGCGGCCGATAGGTGCCGTCCCGGACGGTGTCGGGCGACGGGCGGATCGCCCCGGCGCCGTTGGTGTCGTCCCCGTCGTCGATGGCCGACAACCGGAGCCGGTCCCGGTTCTCCTCGTAGTGGGCGTAGCCGAAGAACCCCAGCGCCAGCTCGTCGTTGGACACCCCCTGCACGAGCACGTTGTCGTCCTCGCTCGAGGTGAAGTCGCCCCGGCCCGCCCCGGGCTCGCCGACGATGGCCCGGGTGAAGTAGTCGAACGTGCCCGAGTCGACGCCGGGGCCGAACAGGCGCAGCTCGCGGTCCGGCCACTCGGGCCGGACCTGGTTCCAGCGGGTGACGGTCCCCTGCGCCGCCGGTTCCCACATCCGCTTCAGGTCGTCCGGGGTCAGGGTCTCGACCCAGTCGTTCCCGGCGTGCACCACCACGGCGATGCCGTCGTACGCGATGGGGAGCTCGACGAACCCGATTCCGGCCGCCGCGCACGCCTCCATCTCGGGGCCGGATGGGGCGGGACGCGCTCGAGATGTCGGTCTCCCCCGCGCAGAACTTCTCGAAGCCCCCGCCGGTGCCGGACACGCCGACCGTCACCCGGGCCTCCGGGTCCACCCGCCGGTACTCCTCCGCCACCGCCTCGGCGATCGGATACACGGTGCTCGATCCGTCCACGCTGACGACCCCCGCGGCACCGCCCCAGCCGCGGCACGCGCCGACCCCCGCGAGCCCCGCCAGAAGCCCGAGGCCGGCGAACGACAGGGCCGGGAGCGACCGCGGCGCGGGCGATGCGCGACGACGGGCCGCGCCTCGACGGCCGGGGGTCGCCGCGGCCGCGATCCGGGGTCGCGGCGCGGGCGATGCACGACGACGGACCGCGCCTCCCATGGCCGTACAGTAGCGTCAGTCGAGCCCGGCACTGTTAACGGGATGTAAACTCTCGCCCGGCTCCCGCGCGCCGGGGACCCGCGCCGCGGAACGGCCGGCCCTGCCTTACGGGTTCTCGGCGAACCGGTAGCCGAGGCCGAACACCGTTTCGATCTGGCTGCCGGCCGGTCCCAGCTTCGCCCGCAGTCGGCCGAGGTGGACATCGACGGTGCGGGCGTCGACGGTGTCCCCGCTCCCCCAGATCCGATCGAGCAGGCGGTCGCGCGACAGCACCCGGTTCCGGTGCTCGACGAGGCAGCGCAGGATCTGGAACTCGCGGCGGGTGAGCCGGACCGCGTTGCCGTCGACGGACACCTCGACGCCGGCGAAGTCGGCGGTGAGGTGGCGGCCCTCGTAGAACTCCGAGGCTTGTATCGCCGACGACGCCCGCCGCGAGACGGCCCGCGCCCGCGCGGTCAGCTCGCGCAGGCCGAACGGCTTGGTGACGTAGTCGTCCGCCCCCAGCTCGAACGCCCGCACCCGGTCGGCCTCGCTGGTCCTCGCGGTGACGACGATGATCGGCAGCGAGACGCCCCGCCGCCGCGCGCGCAGCTTCCGGCACAGGGTGAACCCGTCGATGTCCGGCAGATTCAGGTCGAGGATCATCACCTCCGGCGGATCCGCCTCGACCGCGCGCAGCGCCGCGGTCCCGGTGCCGACGACCTCGACGTCGTCGCTGCCCTCGCGCCGGAACGCCGCGCTGATCAGCGTGGCGATGTCCCCGTCGTCCTCGACCACCAGCACCCGCATGCCGCCGCCCCGCGCTCCTTGAGGGGCTCTCGACGCCCCTAGACGGGGTCCCGCCTCGCGGTCCCGCATCCCGGCCGTTGGTCGGAAACGTAGTGTGCAGGTATTTCGCCACCATGACGGCCCCGTAAACACTGCGTTAACTGCCCCGAGACGGCGCCCCGCGCCGCACGGAAGCCGGCGGGGACTCCGCAGAACGCCCGGACCCGATGACAGCGCCGACCCCGGCTTGGCGAGGCATGGAGGGCCGACGCGTCGTCCGGCGTCGGTCCCCGCGGGCGCGCACCGCTCCGGGCCCGAAAACTGACGGCCGCCGCCCCCGCACGCCCGCCGCCCGGAATTAACGTCGATGTAATCGCCCCGTCATCCGTCTGTCACAGACGGCCTATACCGTTACACGCATGACGAACGGCCAGAACGACCTTCCCCCCGCCCCCGCGCTCCGCGGCGGGCGGGACACGGTGCGTGGAGAAAACAGCATGCGAACACGGTTCCGGATTTGGACGGCGGCGGCTCTGCTCGCGGGCGCCGCCCCCGCCGCGGCGCAGGACACGGGACGGGTGGCCGGGGTGGTCATCGACCAGACCAACGCGATCACCCTCCCCGGCGTGCCGGTCGAAGCGGTCGGCACCACCTACATCACCTATACGGATCTCGACGGCCGCTACGAACTGGCGCTGCCGGCCGGCGGGCACCGGATCAGGATCGCGCTCGGCGGGTACGCCGAGCAGCTCGTCGACGTCGAGATCGTCCCCGGGGCGGTCACCGAGGTGCAGGTCGCGCTGACGACCAACGTCTTCGCCGAAGAGGTGGCGGTCGTCGCCGCCACCCTCGAGGCGCAGAGCTCCACCGCGTCGGCGCAGATGATGCTGCGGATGCGCGCCCCCGCCGTGCAGGACAACATCGGCGGGTCGGAGATGCGCTCGAACAACGACTCGGACGCGGCCGACGCCATGAGCCGGGTGACCGGGGTGTCGGTCGTCGACAGCCAGTCGGTCTTCGTGCGGGGCCTCGGCGAGCGCTACAGCAACACGACCCTGAACGGCGCGACCCTGCCCACCACCGAGCCCGACCGCCGCGTGGTGCCGCTCGACCTGTTCCCGACCGGCCTCATCGACAGCGTCCAGGTCAGCAAGACCTACACCCCCGACAAGCCGTCGCAGTTCGCGGGCGGGCTCGTCGAGATCATTCCGCTGAAGCTGCCGACCGAGACCGCCTACGAGTTCTCGCTGGGCGGCGCCTACAACTCCCTCACCACCGGCAAGAGCGGCCTCGGCTACGACGGGGGCAGCCCCTGGAACGGGTTCGACGGCGGCACGCGCGCGCTGCCCGCCGACTTCCCCGACCGCAAGGTCATCCGCGGCGGCCGATTCACGAGCGACGAGCTCGGGTTCCTGCGCGGCGACCTCGAGCGGCTGGGCGAGTCGTTCAGCAACGTCTGGGACCCGGTGCGTCGGGACCAGCCGATGAACCAGTCCTACAGCGGGCTGTTCGGCGGCCGGTTCGGCAAGCTCGGGGTCGTCGCCACCCTCCGGCACTCGCAGAACTCGCAGATCACCAACGAGGAGCGCACGTTCTACAAGGTCGGCGCCACCGGCGTCGAGCGGTTCAACGGCCCCTACGACTTCGACGAGACCTCGTTCGTCTCGACCCTGGGCGGCGTCGGCAACCTCGCCTACCAGTTCAACCCGAACCACCGGCTGTCGGTCGACAACTTCTACACGCACGTCGGCACCGACGAGACCCGCATCTTCGAGGGGTTCAACAGCGACGCCGACAACGACATCCGCAACCAGCGGCTCTTCTTCGTCGAAGAGCAGATCCGCGCGCACCACGTGGGCGGCGACCACCTGTTCCCGAACGCCTCGAACAGCCGGCTCGACTGGAAGATCGCGTTCTCGCAGGCGGACCGGGCCGAGCCCGACCTGCGCGAGGTGCTCTACGAGTTCGACCCCGCGCGCGAGGCGTTCGTGCTCGCCGACGAGTCGCAGAGCGGGCTGCGCCAGTTCAACGATCTCGTGGACGACAGCGTGGAGCTCAGCGCGAACTGGTCGACCCTGGTCGAGAACTGGGCGGGGCTGCCGACCCAGTTCAAGTTCGGGGCCAGCTACATCGACCGCACCCGCGACTTCCTCTCCCGGCGGCTCCGGTTCGTCCCGACGAACACGCGGGGCCTCGACCTGTCGCGGCCGGCCGAGGAGCTGTTCACGTCGAGCTTCATCGGTCCGAACTTCCAGCTCAAGGAGGAGACGCGGCCGACCGACCAGTACGACGCGGAGCAGGAGACCCTGTCCGCCTACGGCATGGTCGACGTCCCGCTGGCCGTCCGGCTCCGCCTCGTGGCGGGGGCCCGGGTCGAGAACTTCCGCCAGCAGGTCGACACCATGGACCCCTTCGCGCGCGCCGTCTTCGGCACCACCGACGTCATCAGCGCGAACCTCGACGAGACCGACATCTTCCCCGCCGTCAACCTCGTGTACTCGGTGCGGAACAACCAGAACCTCCGCATCGGGTTCAGCCAGACCGTCAACCGCCCCGAGTTCCGGGAGCTCGCGCCGTTCGAGTTCACGGACGTGGTCGGCGGCCGGGCCACCGTCGGCAACCCCGAGCTGCGGCAGTCGCTGATCCAGAACATCGACGTGCGCTGGGAGCTGTTCCCCGGCTCGGGCGAGGAGGTCGTCGCGGCCAGCTTCTTCTACAAGAACTTCGACAACCCCATCGAGCGGATCGTCGAGCCGACGGCGCAGCTCCGGACCTCGTTCACCAACGCCGACTCGGCCACCAACGCCGGCTTCGAGATCGAGGGCCGCAAGGCGATCGGCGAGTACGTGTTCCTGGGCGCCAACTACACCTACGTCGACTCCGAGGTCACCCTCGACGCGGCCGCGCGCCAGGTGCAGACCTCGCTGGTGCGCCCCCTCGCCGGCACCTCGAAGAACCTCTTCAACACCATGATCGAGGTGAGCGGCGCCGGCTACTCGGGCCGCCTCCTGCTGAACTTCTTCGACGACCGCATCAGCGACGTCGGCTCGCTCGGCCTGCCCGACATCATCCAGGACGGGCGCAACTCGCTCGACTTCGTCTTCGCCAAGCGCTTCCAACAGGTCAGCTTCCGATTCGCGGTCTCGAACCTGACCGACGCGCCGTACGTCTTCCGGCAGGGCGGGCTGGACCAGCGGGTCTACAAGCTCGGCCGCACCATGGCCTTCGGCCTGTCGGTGCATCCGTAAACCTCGCCGAGCAAAGTCAGAAGGCCAGAGATTCGAATCATCCGAACCAGGACAGACGAGCATGTGGACCAATACGCGTAGAACGACCCTGGGCGGCGCCGCGGCGGCGCTGCTGCCCGCCGGCATCGGCATCCTGCTGACCGGCGAGCCGGCCCTCACCCAGTCGACGACCAACTGCGGGACCGTGAGCGGGATCGACAAGGAGGTCTGCGTCGTCCAGGGACGCATCACCAGCGACACGACCTGGGGCAGCGGCAGCTACTGGGTGCTGCGGGGCGCCGTCTTCGTCGAGTCGCCGGCCCGGCTCACCATCGACGCGGGCACCGAGATCTTCGGCGAGTTCGCGACCAACGGCACCCTCATCATCGCCCGCGGCGCGCAGATCCTCGCCAACGGCACCGCGAGCGCGCCGATCGTGTTCAGCAGCGACCAGCCCATCGGCGAGCGGGGGCGCGCCGACTGGGGCGGCCTCATCATCAACGGCCGCGCGCCCCTCAACGTGCCGGGCGGCGAGGCCGTCGGCGAGGGCGACACCGGCACCTACGGGGGCGACGACCCCGCCGACGACAGCGGGCACCTGCGGTACGTCCGCGTGGAGTTCGCGGGCACCGAGTTCAGCCCCGACAACGAGCTGAACGGCATCGCCTTCCAGGGCGTGGGCAGCAACACCGAGGTCGACCACGTGATGGTCAAGTACAACAAGGACGACGGCCTCGAGTTCTTCGGGGGCACCGTCGCCGTCAAGCACGTGGTGCTGCAGGGCATCGCCGACGACAGCGTGGACTGGACGGACGGGTGGACCGGCAAGGGGCAGTTCATCATCGTCATGCAGAGCGGCGACGACGCCGACCAGGGCATCGAGGCGGACAACAACGGCGACAACAACAACCTGACGCCGCGCTCGAACCCGACCCTCTACAACCTGACCCTCATCGGCGACCCCGACACCGACGAGGGCAGCGAGAGCGACATCGGCATGCTGCTGCGCGAGGGCACCGCCGCCACCATCCGGAACTTCATCGTGACCGGATTCAAGGAGGCCTCCATCGACATCGACCACACCGCGACCTACGATCAGGTCGACAACGGGAGCCTCACGCTGGCGAGCGGCATCATCCACGGCAACTGTTCGGTGAGCGGGTGCGACGGCCAGTTCCGGCCCGACAGCGACGACGCCGCGGCGACGACCCCGACGAAGGACTTCGTCACCGGCAGCGCCAACGTCTCGTTCGCCGACCCGATGCTGGCGGCCCCGTTCCGGCTGTCGAACCCCGACTACCGGCCGGCCGCCGCGTCGCCGGCCCTGAACGGGGCGGTGACCCCGGCCACGCCCCCCAACGACGGCTTCTTCGACGTCGCCCAGTTCATCGGCGCGGTCGGACCGGCCGGCGGCGGGAAGGACACCTGGTGGCAGGGGTGGACCGACTTCGCGACCAACTGACGGCGTTCGCCCACGACCGGCGTCCCGGCAGCCCCCGTCGCGCGGCGGGGGCTGCCGCGTACGGGCTGCTCTGCCTGCTGGCCCTCGCCGGATGCGGGGCGCCGCCCCCGCCCCTCGCCGACGCCCAGCCGTCGTCGGAGGCCCTGGCCGCCGCCGTCCTCGACGCCCTGGCCGCCGCCGACCACGATCGACTCGCCGCGCTCGCCCTCGACGGTCAGGAGTTCCGCGACGTCGTCTGGCCCGAGCTCCCGTCCAGCCGGCCGGAGCGCGGCGTCCCCGTGTCGTACGCCTGGGCCGACCTGCGCCAGAAGAGCGCGAACGCCCTGCGCCGGCTCGTCGCGCGCTGGGGAGGCCGCCGCTTCACGCTGCTCGGCGTCGCCTACGACGGCGAAACCACCGACCACCGCACCTTCCGCGTGCACCGGGAGACCCGCCTGCGCGTGCTCGACGAGACCGGCCGCGAGACGGAGGTGCACTTCTACGGCTCGACCCTCGCGCGCGGCGACGAATACAAGGTGTTCAGCTTCGTGGTCGACTGACCGCGACGACGCGGCGGTTTCCGGGGCCGGGACTCCGCCCCGTGGAACCGCGCGGACTCCTGTAGGATTGGTCGGGCGCCGAGCGGAGCCGAGGGCGACGATTGGCGGGCTATAGTCTGCCCCGATGGCCCTTGAGGCGCGGCTCCCGGGTCCCGCGCGGCTTCAGGCCGGCCGCCCGGTCGCGAAAGGAAGGACGGCACCATGGCACCGCGGCGCGACTTCCGGCACACCAAGATCCTGTGCACGCTGGGTCCGTCCAGCGCCGCGCCGGAGCAGATCGAGCAGCTCGCGCGGGCCGGCATGAACATCGCCCGCCTGAACATGTCGCACGGCAGCCACGCCAGCCACGGGGAGGTGATACGGGCCGTCAAGGGCCTCAACGAACGGCTGAACCACCCCATCGCCCTGCTGCTCGACCTGCAGGGGCCGGCCATCCGCACCGGCGACCGCCTCGGGCACCTGGCCCTGGAGGTCGGCCAGGAGTTCCACGTCACCGTCGGCCCCGCCGAGGACCCCGAGGAGAGGAGCATCCACGTCGACTACCGGGACCTGGTGCACCAGCTCAAGGCGGGCGACCGCATCACCGTCGACAACGGGCTGATCAACCTGGAGGTGCTGGAGACCCGCGAGCGCGACCTGCGCTGCCGGGTGCTGGACGGCGGGGTCCTCGGGTCGCGCCGGCACATCAACCTGCCCGGCGTGCGCATCAACCTGCCGTCGATCACCGAGCAGGACGTCGCGGACATCCGCTTCGCGGTCGAGCACGGCGTCGACTTCCTCGCCGTCTCGTTCGTGCGCAGCGCCGAGGCGGTGCGCGACGCGCGCCGGATCATCCACGAGGCGGGCGGCCGCGCCATGCGGATCGTCGCCAAGATCGAGAACCAGGAGGGCCTCGACAACCTCGACGAGATCATCGAGGAGGCCGACGGGGTCATGGTGGCGCGCGGCGACCTCGGCGTCGAGGTCGAGTTCGAGATGCTGCCGGTGGCCCAGCGCGACATGGTGCGGCGCTGCGCGGTCGCCGGCAAGCCGGTGATCGTGGCGACCCACCTGCTGGAGTCGATGATCGACAACCCCATGCCGACGCGGGCCGAGGTGACCGACGTCGCCAACGCGGTGTACGAGCAGGTCGACGCGGTGATGCTGAGCGGGGAGACCGCCACCGGGAAGTACCCGGCGCGCTGCGTCTCGGTGCTCGACCGCATCTCGCGCCGCATCGAGAAGGAGCAGGGGCTCGAGCTCCACCGCGGCCGCGAGCCCCAGACCATCCGCGAGCAGCTCGCCCGCAGCGCCTGCCGCCTCGCCGACTCGCTGGGGTCGCGGGCCATCGTGGTCATCACCATGCGGGGCCTGCTGGGCCATCTCGTCAGCAGCTTCCGCCCCCGCGGGGCCATCATCTACGCCTTCACGACCACCGAGGTCGTGCGCCGGCGGCTGTGGCTCTCGCGGTCGATCGTGCCGTTCATGATCGACGTGTCGGGGAACCCCGACGAGACGGTGGTGCGCGCCCTCGAACGCCTGGAGAAGCACGACCGGCTGGTGAGCGGCGAGCCGGTGGTGATCGTGGCGAACGTCGCCACCAGCCACGGCTTCGTCAACGCCATCCAGGTGCGCACGATGGAATGAGGCGGTTCCGCGGCGGGAGTTCGCGGGACTCAGAAGAGGCGCAGGGTGGCGACGGTGAGCAGGGCGGGAACCGCGAAGAACACCGCGAGGACGTAGGCGAGGGCGAGCCCCTTGCGCTCCGCCCCGAGGTCGGCGATCCAGCCCGCGCCCCGTAGCGGCAGCCGCCGCAGCCACGGCACGCCGTACACGACGGTCACCGCGAACGCGTTGAAGAGGAGGTGCGCGAGGGCGATCTGCAGCGCCGGCTCGCGGTTGTCGCCCAACACCGCGGTCGCCGCCATCAGCGCCGTGATCGTCGTGCCGATGTTGGCGCCGAGGGTGAACGGATAGACCTCGCGCAGGGAGAACACGCCGCCCGCGGCGAGCGGGACCATCAGGCTCGTGGTGGTCGAGGACGACTGCACGAGGACCGTCACCACCGTGCCCGACAGGATGCCGGCGCCCGGCCCCCGGCCGATCGCGCCATGCAGCAGCCGGCGCGCCCGGCCCACCATGACCGTCTTGAGGGCCCGGCCGAGGTAGGTGATCGACACCAGGATGAGCAGGACGCCGAGTCCGATCAGGAGCGCCCCGCCCCAACGCTCGGGCAGAGGCTCGGCCAGCATGCCGACGATGGACCGGCCCGGCCGCACCGCCCGGCCCAGCACGTCCCACCCCCCGGTCGAGTAGGACCCCGCGGACACGAAGGTGGTCAGCAGGGCCGAGCTGGCCCGCTCGATGAGGCCGAAGACGACCTCGACGGGCAGGAAGATGGCGATGCCGAGCAGATTGAACCAGTCGTGCACGGTCGCCGCCGCGAACGCCCGCTTGAACTCGTCGGCGCGGCCGATGTGGCCGAGGCTGACCAGGGTGTTGGTGACGGTCGTGCCCATGTTGGCGCCCATGACCATCGGTATCGCGACCCCCACCGACAGCCCGCCCGCCACGAGGCCGACGATGATCGACGTCACGGTGCTCGACGACTGCACCAGGGCGGTGGCGAGGGTGCCGAGGAGCACCCCGACGAACGGGTTCGTCGCGAAGGCGAAGAGCCGCTCGGCGCCGGCCTCCCCCCCGACGGCCAGGCGGAAGCCGTCGCCCACCACCCCCACCGCGACGAGGAGCAGGTAGACCATGACGGCGACGACGCCCCACGCCGCGGCCGGGCGCGGGGCGGGCCCGTCAGCGTCCGTGTCCTGGTTCTCAGCCATGCACCACCCCGCGCTACTCGGACGACCCCGCGGCCGTGTCGGCAGCCCCGCCCGACGCGGGGCCGGTTCGGCGCAGGCTCCCCGCGCGACCCCGCGGCCGCGTCGGAATCCGGCCGGCGCGCCATCCCTCCGCGCAAGCTCCCGACAGACCGCGCGCGCCGGCGACATGGTACCGCCTTTGCCGCCGGCGCACCCGTCCCGACGGCCGCCTCCCGCCGGGGATGACGGGTTTTACCTGCGCGTTACCCGTTCGACACATCCGGGAAATACGCTCCGGGGGCCATGAGTGGCTCCCCCGCGGCGGAGCGTCCCCACCGGCGCGACGGAGAAGGGCATCTGCGCCGTCGCCGCGGTGGGAGCCGCGAAGTGGCTCCGCCGATGACCGGCCCCATTGGACGCGCCCCCGCCGACCGGGGATAATGGCGCGCGAGCCGGCGGCGGGAAACGTCGCGGCCGGCGGACCGAACATCGAGCCGGCGACGGGGCGCCGCGCCCGGCGGACGGCGATTTCCGGCGAGGACAATCGGCATGTCGCAGTCGAACCCGTTGAAGAAGCGCTTGCGGAACCTGGAGAAGCACCTGTCGCAGGAGAACCCGATCCTGCTGCAGACCGTGGCGAGCTTCCGCAAGCTCGACCGCGTGTGCCACCGCCTCGGCCTCCTCGATCCGGAGGAGTCGCTCGCGACCCGCATCTCGTGGTGGCCGATGATCTCGGTGCTGGGGACCTACTCGTCCGGCAAGTCCACGTTCATCAACCACTACGTCGGCCAGGATCTGCAGATCACCGGCAACCAGGCCGTCGACGACCGCTTCACGGTGATCTGCTACAGCCACGGGGACGAGGACCGGGTGCTGCCGGGCCTCGCCCTCGACGCCGACCCGCGCTTCCCCTTCTACCGGCTGAGCCGCTCCATCGAGGAGCTGGCGGCCGGCGAGGGGCGCCGCATCGACGCCTACCTGCAGTTGAAGGCGTGCGGCGGGAGGCAGGTCCGGGGCAAGATCATCATCGACTCGCCCGGCTTCGACGCCGACGACCAGCGCACGTCCATCCTGCGCATCACCGACCACATCATCGACCTCTCCGACCTGGTGCTGGTGTTCTTCGACGCCCGCCACCCCGAGGCGGGCACCATGCGCGACACGCTGGACCATCTCGTGGGCCAGACCATCAGCCGGCCCGACTCCAGCAAGTTCCTGTACGTGCTGAACCAGATCGACACCACCGCGCGCGAGGACAACCCCGAGGACGTCATCGCGTCGTGGCAGCGCGCCCTCGCCCAGAAGGGGCTGACCGCGGGCCGCTTCTACCGCATCTACAACCCCGGCGCCGCCGTGGCCATCGACGACGACACCCTGCGCGAGCGGTTCGAGGCGAAGCGCGACATCGACATGAAGGAGATCCACGACCGCATGGCCCAAGTGGGCGTCGACCGCGCCTACCGGGTGGTGGGCTCGCTGGAGCAGACCGCGCGGGACATCCAGGACCTCTTCGTCCCCAAGCTTGAGGCGCTGCTGGCCGAGTGGCGGCGCCGGGCGCTGCGGCTCGACGCCGTCGTCTTCGGCCTCCTCGCCGCCGCCGTCGGGGGCTGGACGCTGTGGACCGGCGAGTGGGACGGGCTGAGCTTCTCGCACCCGACGTGGGCGGGCCTCTTCGGCCTCGACCCGCTGTGGCGGCTCGCGCTGCTCGCGGCGGCGCTGGTGGCCGGCGGCTACCTGCACGCGAGGCTCCGCGGGCGGGCGGCGCGGGCGGTGCTCGCCAGGCTGGCCAAGCAGCCGCCGGACGCCCACGGCACCCGCTTCGCCGACAGCCTGCCCCGCGCCTTCCGCAACAGCGTGGGCGGCCTGGGCAGCATCTTCCGGCGCCGCCCCGCCGGCTGGGACGGCCGCGCCCGCCGCCGCATCGCCGACGTGCTGGCGGAGGCCAACGGCTACGTCCAGCTCCTCAACGACCGCTACACCGACCCGTCGGGCGGCGGCGGGGGCACGGCCGCGTAGGACGACGATGGGCGGACCGGCCGCCGACCGAACCCGTCAGGGTGCCGGAAAGCGTGCGATGCGATCGGAGCCGGCGATGCCGCCGACCCAGATCTCGCCGCCGACCTGCAGGCCGACCGTCCCCAGGATGAAGTTCTCGTTCGACGGATAGCGGACGATCTCCTCCGCCGTCAGCGCGTCCGGGTCGACGCGCGCCACCCGCGATGTCACCCCGTCGCAGCGCCCCTGGCCCAGGCACTCGAAGATGGACTCGGGCGCGTCTCCGAGATGGCCGGCGGCGAGGAGCGAGCCGTCCGGCGCCCAGCGGACGTTGTCGACGTGGAAGCCGACCTCGACCGCATCCTCGCGGACCGGCGTCTCGCCGCGCGACACCCGGATCAGCGATCGGGTGCCCCAGCCGCCGATGTACAGCCAGCGCCCGTCCGGCGACGCGACGATGCCGTTCGGCCCGTTCGTCTCGGTGCCGGGCACCTCCGCCCAGCCCGCGCCGGGGGCCCACTCCCACACCCGGCCCACGGGCCGCGCGAAGTGGGTCGCCGCGAACCCGCCGCCGGGCAGCGCCGCCACCGAGTTGAAGGTGACCCCCTCGGGCGCCTCCGCACAACCCGTCCACGTCACCACCGGCTGCGGCCCGCTCGCGTCGAGCTCGAAGACCTCGATGGCCTCGCGCGCCCCGTGCCGCACCACGTAGAGGGTGTGCCGGCCGTCCGGTCCCGGCCGCAGGTTGAGGCCGTGCGGGCGGAAGCCGTCGGTGAGGGCGCCGCCGCAGCCGCCGAACGCGGGGTCGGGCCGCGAGTCGAACGACTCGACCGGGAACAGCACCGTCGAGCGGTGGTCCCGGCTGTCGGTCGCATAGAGGTAGCCGTCGTCCTCCATGCCCGCCACGATGACCCAGGGCGTCTCCGGCACCGCCACGAGGTCTTCGGGGCTCACCGGCCCGCAGACGAACTCGACGTCGCCGTCGGGCAGGCACTGCGCCTCGCCCGAACCGGCCCCCATCGCCAGAAACAGCCCCGCCGCGACCGCCGCCGAAAACAGCCTTGCGCGCATATCTCTACTCCTCACTCCCGGGTTCAGCTCGAGGGGTTCTACCACGGCCCCGTTGGGTCTACTGTACCCGCTTCCGGGATTGCACCGATGCCAAGGCCGGTGACCGAACCGACTCTCGAGACGATGCAGAACGCCGACCGCGCGACGGCCGCAACCACCGAGGCGGCCCGCGGCTTCATCCTGCAGGCCACCTACCGCATCCAGAACGGCGCCCCCGTAGTCCACCTCTACGGTGTGCTGGAGGGGGGCGGCACCTTCCTCGTGCGGGACCGCCGCGAGACGCCGCATTTCTACGTCCGCCGCGGGGACGCCGCCCGCGCGCGGGAACTGGGCGCGGCGCGCCAGCGCGACACCGCGCGGCGGACCTTCGACGGCGGGCCCGTCGTGCGGGTCGAGGTCGCCGTCCCCCCGGACACGCCGCCCCTCCGCGACCGCCTCCAGGAGCACGGCATCCGCACTTTCGAGGCGGACGTCCGCTTCGCCGTGCGCTACCTGATCGACCGCGGCGTCCGCGGCGGCTGCGAGATAGCGGGCGCCTCCACCCCCGGCGAGCGGATCACGCGCGTGTTCGACGACCCCGAGCTGCGCCCCGCCGACGTGAGGGTGACGCCGACGGTGCTGTCCTTCGACATCGAGACGGATCCCGCCGGCCGGCGCCTCCTCGCCATCGCGCTCTACGGCGGGGGCGCCGACGAGGTGTACATCGTCGACCCCGCCGGGCGCGCCCTGCCCGACGGCGCGATCGGCTGCGCCGGCGAGCGGGAGGCCCTCGACGCCTTCGCGGCCCGCGTCCGCGAACTCGACCCCGACGTGCTGACGGGCTGGAACGTCGTCGACTTCGACCTCAAGGTGCTCGACCGCGTCGCCGGGCGCACGGGCGCGCGGCTCGAGCTCGGCCGCGACGCGGGGCCGCTGCGCCTGCGGCCGCCCCGGGGCTGGTTCGGCAGCGGCGAGGCGTCGATCCCCGGCCGCCTCGTCCTCGACGGCATGGACCTGGTGCGCGGCGCCTTCCTGCGCTTCGACGACTACACGCTGGACCGGGTGGCGAACGAGGTGCTCGGCGAGGGCAAGGTGGCCCTCGGCGGCACCGGCGGTTCCGCGAACACCGGCGGCCGCGACGCCGACGGGGGCGGCCGTCACCCCGCCAGCGGCCGCGACACCGACGGTGGCGGCCGTCACCCCGACGGCGGCCGCGACGCCGACGGCGGCAATCGGGCCGAGGCGATCCAGGCGCGGTACCGCGACGACCTCGAGACCTTCGTCGACTATGCCCGCACGGACGCCCGGCTGGCCTTCGACATCGTGCGGAAGCTGGACCTCGTGACCCTGGCGGTGGCCCGCAGCCGCCTCACCGGCATGACCCCGGACCGCGTGTCGGCGAGCATCGCGTCGTTCGACTTCCTCTACCTCGCGGCCCTCGGCCGGCGGGGCGTCGTGGCCCCGACGGTTCGGTCAGACGACGCGCGGGTGTCCCGGCACCAGGCCGGCGGCGACGTCTTCGAGCCGGTCACCGGCATCCACGAGAACGTGTGGGTGTTCGACTTCAAGAGCCTGTATCCCAGCGTCATCCGCACGTTCAACATCGATCCCTTGGGCTACGTGGAGAGCCCCGGGCCCGGAGACGAGGTGGTGCACGCCGGCGACGCCGCGTTCCGCCGCGGCGACGCCATCCTCCCCGCGATGCTCGACGAGCTGTTCCCGCAACGCGAGGCGGCGAAGCGCGCCGGCGACGCCGTGGCCTCGCAGGCCGTCAAGATCCTGATGAACTCGTTCTACGGCGTCCTCGGCACCCCCGCCTGCCGGTTCCACAACACCGCTGTCGCCAACGCCGTCACCGGCATGGGCCGCCGCCTGCTGCGGTGGTCGAAGGGCTGGTTCGAGGCACGCGGCTTCGACGTGCTGTACGGCGACACCGACAGCCTCTTCGTCCGATCCGGCCTGCCGGTGGACGAGGCCCGGGACGCCGGCCCGCGGCTGGCCGGGGAGCTGAACGAGGCCGTCGCCGCCCACGTCTCGGACGAGTGGCAGGTGACGAGCCGTCTGGATCTGGAGTTCGAGAAGCTGTACGTGAAGCTCGTCCTGCCGTCGGTGCGGCGCGGGCGGGGCGGCGCCCGCAAACGCTACGCGGGGCTCGTCGACGGCCGCCGCGGGGTCGAGTTCGTGGGCATGGAGGTGGTGCGCCGCGACTGGACCGAGCTCGCCAAGGATGTGCAGCGCGAGCTCTACGCGCGGCTCTTCGCGGGCGAGCCGGTGGACGGCTACCTCGCCGACACCGTCGCCGCCCTCCGGCGGGGCGAGCTCGACGACAAGCTCGTCTACCGCAAGGGCCTGCGGAAGCGCCCCGCCGCGTACACCGCCAGCACGCCCCCGCACGTCGCCGCCGCCCGCAAGTCCCGCCGCCCGGGCCGCGTCGTGTCCTACCTGATGACCGTCGCCGGCCCCGAGCCCCTCGACGCGCTGGCGAACGCGCCCGACCGGGAGCACTACGTGGACAAGCAGGTCCGGGCCGTGGCCGAGCCCGTGCTGGCCGCCTTGGGCCTCGACTTCGACCGGGTGGTGGGCGACGACGACCAGTTGACGCTGTTCTGACCCGCCTGCGTCGCGGCTTCAGCCTCGACCGACGTCCTGGTCGAGATCGCCATCTCCCGTTTCACAGAACCGCCACCGCATCGCGCTCCACGGCCTCGTGAAACGCGGATCCGAGATTGCCGTATCGATCCCATTCATCCTGCGTGTAGGCAAGAATCGAGGGCACGGCGTACGAAGCCGCTGACAAATCGTACCCAATCCGCCGCAACGTGCGTTTGAGGTCTCCTGCCTCGTTCCTAACTATGAGAAGCACATCCAGGTCGCTGTCCTCGTGCGCGTCGCCGCGCGCCTTGGAACCGTAGACGATCATCCGCAGGACGGTGCCGGGATGCCCCTCGGCGATCGCCCTGCGATAGGCGTCCAGCCAGATCCGTTCGTCCGGATGCAAGGCCAGCACGGGATCAGACCCCCCGGTCGATCGGTCGGTAGGCATCGGTGCCGCAGACGTCCATGACTCGGTACCGGCCCGGAGCCTCGATCTGCCAAAGCCCGACGACAGAACGACCGAGTCGGCATCGAGCCGATTCCATTGCTGACCCGACACCCCCGGACGCCGTTTCTGGACGTCCGCTCACGGCCCGACCTCCCCCCGCCACGTCGGCTCGTCGAGCGCCCCGGTCTCGGCCAAGAGACCGTCGAGCCGCCGGCTCAGGCGCTGGAAGAGGGCGGCGACCTCGGGGTCGGCCCGTTGCGCGATCTGCCGGTCGATGGTGCCCGCCTGCGTCTCGAGCCGGATGTCGCCGAGCAGGTTGCGCCTCTCGCCGGGGTCGGCCTCGATGTCGTAGAGCTCGTAGCGGTCCCAGACGCCGTGGAAGCGCATGAGCTTGTAGCGGTCGCCCCGCACCCCGAGGACGGTCGGGGTCTGGGGGAACGCCCGCTCCCAGAAGTACTCGTAGAGGAAGGCGTCGCGCCAGCCCGCGGTCTCGCCGGTCAGCAGGCCCAGGAACGACCGGCCGTGCATGCTGTCGGGGACGGGTGCGCCGCCCGCCTCGAGCAGGGTGGGGGCGACGTCGATGTTCAGCACCATTTCGGGGCGCCGCTGTCCGCCCGCGAAGAGCTCGGGGCAGTGCACGATCAGGGGCACGCGGATGGACGCCTCGTACATCGTGCGCTTGTCGATCAGGCCGTGCTCGCCGAACTGGAAGCCGTTGTCGGACATGAACACGAGCAGGGTCGAGTCGAGCAGGCCGAGTTCGTCGAGGGCCGCCGCCACCCGGCCCACGCTGTCGTCGACGGCCATCAGGGCCTCGGCGTACTCCCGCACGAAGCGGTCGAAGCCGGTGCGGCCGTCGTACATGCCGTCGACGCCGTGCCAGCTCGTGCGCTGGGCCCGCACCCAGTCGGGCTTGCCGCGATAGTTCTCTTCGGTGTCGGCCATCGACGGCGGCCGGACGTAGCCGCGGTCGGAGTAGGCGCCGCGGTGCCGCTCGGCCGGCGTGAACGGCGCGTGCACCGCCTTGTGGGACAGGTAGAGCAGGAACGGACGGTCCTCGTCGCGGTCGCGCAGGAACTCGACCGCGTAGTCGGTCAGGAGGTCGGTCGTGTACCCCTGCCGCTCGACGCGGGTTCCGTTGATGTTGAGCGTCGGATCGACGTACGGCCCCTGCCCCCGGAACGACACCCAGTGGTCGAACCCGGGACGCGGGTCGTCGCTCGCGCCGCCCATGTGCCACTTGCCGATGAACGCGGTCTCGTAACCGGCGGCCTGGAGCCCGACGGGGAACGTCGGCAGATCGCGGAGCATGGCGGTGCTGTTGTCGAGCACCTGGTGGGTGTGGGCGTAGAGCCCCGACAGGATCGACGCCCGGCTCGGCGAGCAGAGCGAGGTGGTGACGAACGCGTTCTCGAAGAGGACGCCGCCCTCCGCGAGGCGGTCGAGGTGCGGCGTCTCGAAGTAGTCGTTGCGGAGCCCGAGGCCGTCGTACCGCTGGTCGTCGGTGAAGATGAAGACGATGTTCCGCGGCCCGCCGGCGCCGGTCTCCTGGCCGCCCAGCGCCGGCTGCGCGAAGGTCCCCGCCGCGATCAGGCCCGCGGCCAGCCACCCAGCGTAGTGCGACACGACGAGCCTCCGCCCGGTCCCTCCGGCATCAGGTCGTCTCCCCGGACGGCTTCACGAACGCCGCGATGAGGGACTCCACGGAGCCGGTCAGGGTGTCGACCTTGCCTTCGAGCCTCGCGAGGCGTTCGCCCTGGGCCCGCACGTGGTTGTCGAGGCGGTCGATTCTGGTGTCCAGACGGTAGAACAGTCCGGCGATGCCGATGCCGACAGCGATGATGGCCCAGAACTCCGGCGTCACGAACATCCTCCCCGTGACACGGCCTCTCCGTGTCACTGCTCCGATGTTACCACGCAGGGCGGACAGGAGAGGCTCGTTGGGCTCGCTGAACGTTGCAGCCGACTCTACTCGGCACCGTCCCCTCGCAGCCGCCGGGGCGGAAGCGCCTCCCGCTGGAGGCGGTTGGCCGACGGCGCCGACCATCCCGCCTATCGAACCGGGACACTACGCGGCCGGCTCGACTCTCGACGCGGCTGCGTGTAAGATACGCCTCTGTACTTGTACGCGCGGCCCGGAAGCGGGGTCGCGCACCAGCGTCCGCCACGGCGACGGAACGCGGCGAGGGTCGACATGCGCATACAGAGAGGGGCCGCCTTGGCGGCCGGGCTCGCGCTGGCTTGGCTGGGGCTCGCACAGCCCGGGGCCGCGGGGGCCCAGACGCGCAGCCCGGAACAGTCGCTCGTCAACCGCTACTGCCTCGGCTGCCACAACGACCGGGCGCTGCAGGGCGGGCTGTCGCTCGAGGCGGCGCCCCTCGACGACGTGGCCGGCCACGCCGAGGTGTGGGAGCGGGTGGTCCGCAAGCTGCGGGCCGGGGCCATGCCCCCGGCGGGGTCGGCGCGGCCCGAGGCCGCCGCCTACCAGGGGCTGCTCGCGTACATCGAGACCGCGCTCGACGCCCGCGCCGACGCCGCCCCCAATCCGGGGCGGACGGAGACGTTCCGGCGCCTGAACCGCACCGAGTACCGCAACGCCGTCCGCGACCTCCTGGCCCTCGACGTCGACGTCGACGCCCTGCTCCCCCGCGACGACGCGAGCTACGGCTTCGACAACGTGGGGGTGGTCGAGCTGTCGCCGACGCTGATGGAGCGGTACCTGTCGGCCGCGCAGAAGATCAGCCGGCTCGCGGTCGGCAGCTCGGCCATCGTGCCGGGCAGCCGGGTCGTCATCCTGCGCCCGGACCTGACCCAGGAGGGGCACCTCGACGGGCTGCCGTTCGGCACCCGCGGCGGCGTGGTCGTCGACCACAACTTCCCCCTCGACGGCGAGTACGAGATCGAGGTGCGGCTGGCCCGCAACCGGAACGAGAACGTCGAGGGGCTGCGCGACCCCCATGTGGTCGAGATGCTGCTCGACGGCGAGCGGCTGAGGCTGTTCAACGTGGTCCCCGACCGCAACCGGCTCGGCGGCTACTACGCCGACGAGGGGGTCGACCGGCACCTCAACCTGCGGCTGCACGTCGCCGCCGGCCCCCACACCGTCGGCGCCGCCTTCCTGCGCAAGAACGCCGCCCTCATCGAGACCGAGCGGCAGCCCTACCAGGCGCAGTTCAACCAGGACCGGCATCCCCGGCAGCAGCCCGCGGTGCACTCGGTGTCGATCAGCGGGCCGTTCAACCCCGAGGGGGCCGGCGACACCCCGAGCCGCGACCGCATCTTCACGTGCCGGCCCGCGACCGCGGCCGACGAGACGGCCTGCGCCGCCGACATCATCTCGACCCTGGCCCGGCGCGCCTACCGGCGGCCGGTGTCCTACGGCGACATCGAGATGCCCCTCTCGTTCTACGAGCGGGGCCGCGCCGACGGCGGCTTCGAGGCCGGCATCGAGCTGGCCCTCCGCGCGCTGCTCGCGAGCCCCGAGTTCCTCTTCCGCATCGAGGAGGACCCGGAGGGCGCGGCGCCCGGTGCGCCCTACCGGTTGGACGACCTCGCACTCGCCTCGCGCCTGTCGTTCTTCCTCTGGAGCAGCATCCCCGACGACGAGCTCCTCGACCTCGCCGAGGCCGGCAGGCTCGCCGACCCGGCGGTGCGCGAGGCGCAGGTGCGGCGGATGCTCGCCGACCCGCGGGCCGAGACGCTGACCACCAACTTCGCGGGCCAGTGGCTGCACCTGCGCAACCTGGAGACGGCGACGCCGAACCTGCGCCGCTTCCCCGACTTCGACGACAACCTGCGCCAAGCGTTCCGGCGCGAGACCGAGCTGCTCTTCGACAGCGTCGTCGGCGAGGACCGCAGCGTCCTCGACCTCCTGCGGGCCGACTACACGTTCCTGAACGAGCGCCTCGCCCGGCACTACGGCATCGGCGGGGTCTACGGCAGCGGGTTCCGGCGCGTCGACCTGCCGCCGGGCAGCCTGCGCGGCGGGCTGCTGGGGCACGGCAGCATCCTGACCGTCACCTCCTACGCCACCCGCACGTCGCCGGTGCTGCGCGGAAGCTGGATTCTCGACAACCTGCTCGGCATGCCCCCGCCGCCTCCGCCGCCCAGCGTGCCGCCCCTCGAGGAGCCCGAGCCGGGAGTGGCCGCGCGCTCGATGCGCGAGCGCATGGAGGCCCACCGGGTGAACCCGGCGTGCGCCGCCTGCCACCGGCTCATGGACCCGGCGGGGCTCTCGATGGAGAACTTCGACGCCATCGGCCGGTGGCGCGACCGCGGCGAGGACTGGAGCCCCATCGACGCCCGCGGCAGCATCCCCGGCGGCGGCGAGTTCGACGGGGTGACGGGGCTCCGCGACGCGGTGCTCGCCCGGCCGCACGTCTTCGCGGGCACCGTCGCCGAGAAGCTCCTCACCTATGCGTTGGGCCGCGGGCTCGACCACGACGACGGCCCGGCGGTGCGGCGCATCGTGCGCGACGCCGCCGGCGACGACTACCGGTTCTCGTCCCTCGTGCTCGGTATCGTAGAGAGCATCCCGTTCCAGATGCGGAGGTCGCAGTCATGACGATCAGCAAGATGGCGCTGCCGCGCCGGACGTTCCTCAGGGGTCTGGGCGCCACGGTGGCGCTGCCGTTGCTCGACGCGATGGTGCCGGCGATGACCGCGCAGGCGGCGACCGCCGCCAACGCCCCGCGGCGGCTCGGGTTCGTGTTCATCCCGATGGGGATGAACCCCGCCCCGTGGACGCCGCGCGAGGTGGGCAAGCTGAAGGGGCTCTCGCCGTCGCTGGCGTCGCTCACCCCGCACCTCGACGACGTGACGGTGGTCACCCACCTCGACCTCGAGAACGCCCACACCACCGGCAACCACGCCTCGTCGAACGCGGCGTTCCTGAGCTGCCTCAAGGGCAAGCGGACCGAAGGCAGCGACTACGAGCTGGGCACCACCGTGGACCAGCTCGCGGCCCGCCAGATCGGCACCGACACCCCGATTCCGTCCCTGGAGCTGGGCACCGACCTCATCGTGCAGGTCGGCTCGTGCGACAACGGCTACGCCTGCGTCTACCAGAACTGCCTGTCGTGGGCGTCGCCGACCTCGCCCCTGCCGATGGAGGCCGATCCGCGGGTGGTCTTCGAGCGCCTCTTCGGCGACGGCGGCACCGCCGAGCAGCGGCGGGCCGAGATGAAGAAGAACGCGAGCATCCTCGACTGGGTGCTCGACGACATGGCCCGGCTCCAGAACCGCGTGGGCCACGCGGACCGCGTGCGGGTCGACGAGTACGTCGACACGGTGCGCGAGGTCGAGCGCCGCATCCAGCTCGCCGAGGAGCAGGCCGCGAGCTCGGTGCTGCCCGACCTGACCCGCCCCACCAGCGTCCCCGCCGAGTGGGAGGACCACGTCAAGCTGATGTTCGACCTCCAGGTGCTGGCCCTGCAGGCGGACATGACGCGGGTCGTCACGTTCCAGCTCGCCCGCGAGGCGAGCACCCGCACGTATCCGCAGATCGGGGTGCCGGAACCGCACCACCCCATCTCGCACCACGTGAACGACCCCGAGAAGCTGGCCAAGCTCGCGAAGATCAACGCGTACCACGTGTCGCTCTTCGCGTACATGGTGGACCGGATGAAGTCGACCTCCGACGGCGACGGCTCGCTGATGGAGCACTCGACGTTCATGCTCGGCAGCGGCATGGGCAACCCCGACGTGCACGACCACCGCAACCTGCCCATCGTGGTGGCGCGCGGCGGCAACGACAAGCCGTGGGGCGGCCGCCACGTCAAGTACGAGCCGGGGACGCCGCTGGCCAACCTGCACCTCGCGCTGCTCGACGACGTGGGCGTGCACCTCGACAAGTTCGTCGACAGCACCGGGCGGGCGACCGAGGTCATGGAGCCGCTGTCGCTCTAGCACCCGGTGCCGCGGGCATCGCGTCGGACGTCGGTGCCTCCCGCCGGGGGCGCCGACACCCGGACGGCCGGCCGGTCGGCAATCGGCAGCTCAGGTGGCGACCTCGGGCGGAGGGTCCGACGGCGCTTTCGGCGGCAGGCGCCGCCAAAGCCCCGAGGACAGTCGAGCGGCCACCGGAACCGACAACGGCGGTGATCGATACAGATTTGTCCACTGCGCGCAACGTAGCCCGCTTTTGAAGGCTCCTGCGCTTGGCAGGTGGCAAGGCTATTCCCGTCTGTGTCCCAGGGCGGCGATTTCCCGAGGGCGTGTCCCCTTTCCAGACCGGCAGCGGCTCGACGTCCGCAAGCCGCTCGGGCTCGGGACAACCGTTCGACGAAACCAGCCGCCGCACGGCTTTTTCTCAACCGGGAGACCACCGCATGACTCGCGTCAGACTGCTGATCGGCCTCACCTTCGCAGTGCTGCTGGCGGGCGCGCCGCCCGTTGCCGCCGCGGCGGCCGACGTGCCGCTCGTCGACGCCGTCAAGGCCGGCGACGAGGCACGTGTGGGCGCCCTCATCGACGCCGGGGCGGATGTGAACGCGGCCGAGCCGGACGGCACGACCCCGCTGCATTGGGCGGCCTACAACGCCGACGTCGAGGCGACCCGGCTGCTCCTGGCGGCGGGCGCGGTCGCGAACACCGGCAACCGCTACGGCGTGCGGCCGCTGTCGCTGGCGTGCATCGCCGGCAGCCCGGGGGTGGTCGAAGCCCTGCTCGACGCCGGCGCCAACCCGAACAGCACCCTGACGGAAGGCGAGACGGCGCTAATGACGGCGGCCCGCGCCGGCAACGTGGACGTGGTCGAGTTGCTCCTCGACGCCGGGGCCGACCCCAA
>CAXXTG010000235.1:0-4155 GCA_963666855.2 Vicinamibacterales bacterium | reverse complement strand
AGTCCCTCCACGCCTCGGCGCTGCGCAGGTGGGTGCGGCCCTCCTTCACCATGAACAGGTTGGCCTCGGGCCCGGCGAGGACGGTGATGCGGCGCTTGAACGCGCGCACCCGGAAGACCGGTCCCAGGCGCTCGTACTCGCGCGTGAGGAAGGCGCGGACGTCGCCCGCGAGGTCGAGGGCGTTGCCGGCCAGGGGAATCCCCGGCGCGGCCGGCGGGGCCAGGCGCGCCACCAACCGCTCGACCGCCGCGGCGATCGCCCGGCCGGGCAGGGCTTCGGCGCGGAGCTGCGTGATCCGCCGCCGCGCGCGCTTGAGCTCGCGCGGCGGCGGGAGGTGTTCGAACCGGCCGCAGGCGTCGACGAGGCGGATCAGCGCGATGTCGCGCGCGTCGGGGACCCCGTCGCTCGACAGCGTGCGGGCCAGGCGACGCCAAGCGGCCCGGACGGCCCCGTCGTCGACGACCGCGTAGCGCCGGTCCCGCAGCGCGCCGAACCCGCCGCGTCCGTCGGCCGCGACGACGCCGCGCGCGGTCAGGCGGCCCAGCGCCGCCGTGCGGATCTCGGCCGCGCGCCCGGCCGTCGCCTCCAGCCACCCGGTCGCGTCGCGCGGCTCGAGCGCCGCGGCCATGCGCGCGAGGACCGGATCGAGGAGGTCGTCGCCGAGCGGCGTCGGGTCGGTGGCGCGGAGCGGCGTCGGGTCGGTGGCGCCGGGCGGTGTCGCGCCGGTCGCGGGGCGCCGCTCCGGGTCGGCGGCGATGCGGCCGGCCAGCGCCAGGTCGACGAGCACCGCGCCGGCCAGCGCGTACCGGATCGACGGCTGGGAGAGCGGCGGCGGCCGGCCCGTGCCGGCGTCGAGGAGCAGCAGGCAGAGCGTTTCGGCGCAGGTCTCTTCGCGTCCCCGCGCCGCGTCGTCTCCGCGCCGGTCGTGTTCAGGCATCGGGCGCCGCCTCCGGCCGACCGGGCCGCCGAGCGGCGTGGCGGGGCTCCGCTCCGGGGCCCTTGCGGGCGGGGGCGGCGTGGGCGCCGGGGAGTGGTACGCGCCCGCCCGCGACGACCAATCCAGACCGTCATCCATTGTAGATCGCATCCCGGGCGTTGCCGGGGTTGCCTGGACGAAGTGCCCGCCGCCCGGGGGCGGGTGCAACCTGATGCCGCCCGCCGTCCTACGGCCCGGCCTCCGGCCGGTCGTAGCTCAACTCGACGTACCCGTCGCGCGGGGTCCACTGCACACGCCGGGCCGGCAGGTCCGAGTCGTCCCCCATCCGGTTGACGTAGACGAGGATCTCGGCGTAGTCGTCCTTGATGGGCTCGATCAGGGCCCGGGATATCGTCTCCGTCTGCTCGGGGTCCTCCGCCTCGACCTCGATCACGAACGCGCCGTGCGCCGTGGCCATGTTGCGCACGTACCACCCCTCGTTGACGAGCGACGGCCCGCCGGGGCCGGCGGCGGGGGCCGGTGCCTCTTCGGGCAGGGCGTCCAGGGTGACGATCTCCAGTTCGCCCGCCGCCGCGTCCGCCGGGGCCTGCCCGCCGGCGTCCAGGGGCGCGCGGCGGATGTTCCAGTTCAGCACGAGGAGGGCGGCGGCGCAGCCGACCAGTCCGAGACGGAGCCACGCGCGGAGGCCGAGACCGAGCGGTGCCGGGGTCCGTGGTATAAGTGCCATGATGCCGTCCTGATGTCGTTTCGAGGGCGGGAAGCCTTCGCCTCCCCGGCACGTCTCTCCCTCTCCGTCGCAAGTTCGCCGACGCGGACGGGCGGATCGAGAGCGGCCTCCGCCGGCGGCGCGTTCCGTCAGGTTAGCACGCCGGGGGCGCCGGAGCGCGGTCGGGGGGCATGTCGGCGGCACGGGCGGGTGGACAGGAGCATGAGTTCAATGATGACGGGAAGATTCCGACGCACCGCCGGGCTGGTTCTGGCGCTGTCCGTGCTGTTCTGCGCCGGCGCCGCGCGGGCGCAGACGCTCGAGGAGATCGTCGACGGCAGCCTGGAGGCGATAGGCGGGCGCGACGCCCTCGGCGCCGTCGAGAGCGTGCGGCAGACCGGCACGTTCGTGATGAGCACCCCGTTCGGGGACCTGGAGGGCGACTTCGAGAACGTCGTGATCCCCGACCAGAAGCTCTACCAGAGCTTCGACAGCGAGTTCTTCCAGCAGACGACGGGCTGGAACGGGCTCGCCGCCTGGCAGTCGGACAGCACGCAGGGGCTGGTGGACGTCACCGGGCCGCAGTTGGCGGCGCTGGTGGCGCAGTCGTCGCTGCACCCGTTCTCGGACTACGGCGGCTCGGGGCCGTTCACGCCCGAGTACAGCCGGCTCGACGACGCCGATCTGGACGGCCGCAACCACCACGTGGTGCAGGCGGCCTGGCAGGGCATCGACTTCCAGGTCTTCGTCGACGCCGGGACCCTGCTGGTGTCGCGCATCCAGTTCGCCAACGAGGTGCCCGGCATGGGCACCCTGACCGTGACCGCGGACGCGGGCCGACTACGAGGAGCACGGCGGGGTGATGTGGTCGGCCACGAACCGGGTCGACGTGCAGGGCGCGTTCACCATCGACATGCAGATCACCGCCGTCGAGGTCAACGGCGAGGTCGACGACGCGATCTTCGAGAGGCCCCTGAGGCGGGGCGCGGGGCCCGGGGCGACCCCGATCGTCGCCTGGGGCTCCGCCCGCCGCGCGGCCGACCGGTGGGCGCTCGCGCCGTTCCCGGGTCCGGAGCGCGGGCTCCGGGCGGGTGGCGGCCGCGTCCGGGGCGCAGAGGACCGGCTCCGCCGGCCCTCACACGTGCAGGTTTCCGCGCCCGGGTCCCGCGAACGAATAGAGGACCATGCCGGCCGCCGCCGCCATCTCCACGGCGACGCTCGACGCCGCGCCCACCGAGACCATCGCGGGGATGCCCGCCGCCAGCGCCTTCTGCACCAGCTCGAAGCCGGCCCGGCCGCTCACGACTAGGATGCGGTCGCGGAGGGGCACCCCGCGCCGCAGCACGAAGTGGCCGACGACCTTGTCGACCGCGTTGTGGCGGCCGATGTCCTCGCGCGCGCACAGCAGCTCGCCGTCCAGGGTGAAGACGCCGGCCGCGTGGATGCCGCCGGTCGCGTGGAACAGGGTCTGCTCGGCGCGGAGACGGCCGGGCAGCGTCTCGAAGAGGGCGGGCCGGCACGCGACCGGCGCGACGGCCGGCATTACCTGATCGAGGTCGTCGATCGACGTCTTGCCGCAGACGCCGCAGGCGGCCGTCGCCCGGAACCCGCGCACGGGCTCGGGCTCGGCGGCGGCCGGAGCGGCCCCTCCCGCCAGGGTGACCTCGACCCGGTCGCCCGCGAAGCTCGTCACCCTGATGCGGGCCGCCCCGTCCCCGCCCACCGCCGTCCGGTCGCCGGCGACGGCCCGCAGCGACGCGATTTCCGCCCCGCCGGCAAGCATCCCCTCGGCGTGGAGGAAGCCCGCCGCCAGCTCCTCGTCGCCGCCGGGCGTGCGCATGGTGACCACCAGCGGCCGGCCGTCGACCCGGATCTCGAGCGGCTCTTCGACGACGACGACGTCCTCGTCCACCTGCCCGCCGCGCCGACGCACGGCGACCGTTCTCAGCGCGGGCGGGAGGGCGGCCTCGGTAGGCATGCGAAGATCATAGCCCGGTTGACGGCGGGGCCGGCTCTGGAAGGGCGTGAACACCACCCGCCGGGGCGCGCCGCAAGGGATGGGCGCGGCGAATGCGGCCGCTCAGGGTCGCGGGCCGCCGCGGCTGAAGGTGACCCGGTGCACGTCGCGCTCCCGTTGGCGGGAGCCTGCCCCGCGAGTCGACTCAACCGGACTGCCGCCCGCGGAGGATCGCTTCCAGTTCGGCTACGCGCGTTTCCGCGACGGCGGCCCGTGTTTCCGCGTCGGCGGCCCGTGTCTCCGCGTCGGCGGCCCGGGTTTCGGCGGCCAGACGGGCGGCCGCTTCCGCCAGACGGCCCTCGGCTTCCGCCAGACGGCCCTCGGCCTCCTCGGCGTGGCTGCGCAGGTCGTCGCCGGTGGCCGGGTCGCGGAAGCGCATCTCCCGCCCCGGCGCCGCCCGCAGCTCGAGGCCGAGCGTCTCGCTGCGCAGCGTCAACGTGCCGTCCAGCCCCGTCAACACCGGTTGACGCGCGTAGCCCGACCGGGTCAGCCGCT
>CAXXTG010000234.1:0-47030 GCA_963666855.2 Vicinamibacterales bacterium | reverse complement strand
CGACTGAGCGGAACCGGCCGGACGACAACCCACCGAGAAGTGCCGCCGCACAACGGCATCAAGCGGGCCCAGCCCGGTCGAGCGCCTCACCGAGAACCGCCGCCGGACATCGACATCAAGCGGGACCGGACGGGTCGAGCCTCACCGAGAACCGCCGCCGGGACGTCGACGACGCGGATCGGCACCGGCGACGGACCAGCCCGCACGCCTAGCACTTCGCCGCCGAGCCCGAACCCGGCGCCTCCCGTCGGCGGGCGGCCTCAGTCGCCGCCCCTCCCGCGACGTTCGCCGATGGCGTAGAGATGGCCGGTGGTGCGCAGGAAGATCTGCCCGTCGGACACCGCAATCGAGCTGAGGACGTAGTCGTCGAGGTCGTTCTCGGCGAGCAGCTCGAAATCCGGCCCCGCCCGGAAGACGCTGGTCAGGCCGCCCTCGCTGGTGATGTAGACCTTGCCGTCGGCGAGCACCGGCGAGGCGCTGTAGGTGCCGGGGCGCAGCCGCCGCCGGCCGTAGATCTGCTCTCCGGTCAGCGCGTCGAGCACCCACACGATGCCCTGGTCGTTAACGATGTAGAAGTACCGGCCGTCGGTCACCGGGGTCGGCACGTCGGGGCCGTTCTCGGTCTTCCACACGAGGTGCGAGGTGGTGACGTCGCCCCGGCCGCCGGCCCGGAGGGCGAGGAGGGGGCGGACCCGGGTGGGCGCGTAGATCATCCGGCCGTGGACGACCGGCGACGCGATGATGCGGTAGGCGCCGTTGTTGCGCGGGTTCAGGCCGTCGGCGCGCCACAGCTCGCGCCCCGTGGCGAGGTCGTGCCCGGTCACGACGTCGCCGCCGGTGATCACGATCTCGCGCGTCCCGTCGTATTCGAGGAGGGCGGGCGTGGTGTACGAGTCGGGCGACTCGCGGCGGGCGTCGGTGGGCCGCTCGACCCGCCAGACCGTCTCGCCGGTGTGCCGGTCGATGCGCAGGACGTACGACGGGTCGTCGGTGCGCATGCCGTGGATGACCTGGACGAACAGCGCGTCGTCCACCAGGAGCGGCGACGACGCGTAGCCCCAGTTCAGCCCGAACCGGCCGTACGACGCCTGGATGTCGCGCTGCCAGAGCGGGTCGCCGTCGAAGTCGAAGGCGGTCAGCCGGCCCGTCCCCGTCATCACGTAGACGTGCTCGCCGTTGGTCACCGGCGACGGCGACGACATGTTCTGCTTGCGCAGCCGCCGGTCGCCGTCGCTCAGGTGGCGCACCCAGAGCGTCCCGCCCCCGTTCCGGTCGAGGCACCACAGGCTGATGTTCTCGCCGTCGGCGACGTTCAGGAAGATGCGCTCGCCCCAGACGATGGGCGTCGACCCCGTCCAGGCGGGCATCTCCACCTTCCACGCCACGTTCGCGTCCGGCCCCCACATCACCGGCAGGCCGGTCTCGGTGCTGACCCCGTCGGCGGACGGCCCCCGCCAGTGCGGCCAGTTCTCGCCGGCATGGGCACCGCCCGCGACGCCCATGCCGGCGAGCAGGACCACCGCCACGAGACCGAACCGAACTCCCGCCCGGATCCGGCCTCCATCACCCCGCGCAGATAGCCGATGCATCACGTCCCTCTTCCCTCCGCCCGCCGGTGAGTCCCGAGCCGGGTGCAGGCGCGGAACCCGCGCGGGCCGCGTCGCTCCGCAACGGCGCGTGGGCACGGTTGCTGGCGCGTGAGCACGGTTGCTATAGCCGCCAACGCCCTCCCCACCGCGCGGAGGCTCGACAAACACCGACGCTGGAGGCCCCTGCGCCCCCGTGCAACGTCAAGACGTCGGGCGCCGGTCGGCCGTTTCGCCAATCGCGGCCCCCCCCCGACGGTGCCGGCTTCCGTGCCGATACTGCCGCTCGGTCGCCGCCGACGGCGCCGCCCCCCCGCGCCGACTACTGCTGCTCGGTCGCCGCCGCCCGTTCCGCCGCCCGCGCGCCGCTCAGCAGGTTGAACATCCCGTGGTTACCCTCGTGGCAGGCGTACTCGTAGAGGGGCGCGTCGGACCGGTTCAGCGGAAACGTGCCGGTGAACGGCGACGTCCAGGTGTCGGGATCGTCCACCGTGAACTCGTAGCGCACGGTGTCGCCGTCCACCCGCGTGAACCGCTCGACGAGCCGCGTGTTCTGGGCCGACCCCCACGACACGAACGACGTGTTGAAGCTGCCCGTCCCGTTCGTGAAGTTCGTCGTCTCGACGACCAGGGTGTCGCCCTCCCACCGGCCGCGTGAGCTCCCGAGCCACTGGCGGACGCCCGACGGCAGCGCGTCGCGGCCGTCGAGGGGCACGACGCGCACGTCGTGCACCATCTCGTGCAGCAGGACCACGACGCCGGGTGCCTGGAATATCTGCACGTTGTTGTTGTAGCCGCCCGGCAGCATGGGCGGCCCGGTGCTGAAGCCGAGCAGGCACCGCTCGGCCACCCCGCGCGCCTCGGGCCGGTCTTCGTTGAGGCCGCCGACCCGCACCCGCACCGGGTAGCCGCCGGCCGCGCGGTGTGCCTCGGCCGCCGCCTCGGCCTCGGCGGTCAGCGCCGGCAGCCGGCCGTCCGGCGGGTCCACGAGCAGCGACGCCTGGGTCAGCGCCGTCGCCCGCGCCCGATCCGTCCACACCTCCTGGCTGTACCCCCCGACCTCGCCCGGCGGCGGCCCGTCGCTGTCGCGGGCCAGCGCCTCGGCGGTGCCGCGCTGCCCGACCACCGCCGCCTCCTCGGCCGTCAGCTCGGCGCGCTCGCCGAGCTCTTCCGGCCGCTCGAGCGGCGTGAACGTCCAGTAGTCCCAGACCCCCTGCAGATCCGGAGCCCCCCACGGCGTGCGGGGCTCCTCCGCCCCCGTCTGGCCCGCCGCGTGCACCGGCGCGAACGACAACGCGGCGGCCAGCGCCGCAACCCCCGCCCAGTGGAACAATCGCTTCATCGCGGATCCCCTTTCCAGCCGACCGTCCTGTTCCCCAACCCGGAATCCGGGTCGATTCGACCTCGGATTCCTGTCATTATGACTCATTCCCGGGCCGCCAAGCGGCACCGACAGGCGCCGATTCGCACCGATCGCTCCGGGGGGCGGCAACCGAAGATGCGGCGGGGAGGAACAGTTGTGATGATGGTCAAGGAGGCCGCGGCTCGGCATCTCAAGGTCGAAGAATGCTACGAACGGGAGAAGGCGGAGGACATGGCCCGCTGGGAACGCTACGTCGAGACCGGCCGCGCGGTTCCGCACGAGACCGTCACGGCGTGGCTCGACGAGCTCGCGGCAGAGGCCGACAGCCACCAGACGAGGGACCCGCCTACGCCGCCCCCGCCTGTCTGAGCAGGAACGCGTACTGCAGCGCCGTCTCGCGGTAGCGGCGGTAGCGGCCGGAGACGCCGCCGTGGCCGGCGTCCATGTTGGTCTTGAGCAGCAGCGGGCGGGCGTCGGTCTTCAGGGCCCGCAGCTTCGCGACCCACTTCGCGGGCTCCCAGTACTGGACCTGCGAGTCGTGCAGGCCGGCCAGCACGAGCAGGGCCGGATAGTCGCGGGCCGCGACGTTGTCGTAGGGCGAGTACGCGAGGATGTCGTCGAACGCGGTCCGCTCATGGGGGTTGCCCCACTCGTCGTACTCCCCGGTGGTCAGCGGGATGGAGTCGTCGAGCATGGTCGTCAGGACGTCGACGAACGGGACCTGGGCCACCGCGCCGGCGAAGAGATCCGGGCGCCGGTTGAGGACGGCGCCGATCAGCAGCCCGCCGGCGCTGCCGCCCATGGCGTAGAGGCGCTCCGCGCTCGTGTACCCCTCGCGGACGAGGTGCTCGGCGCAGGCGATGAAGTCGGTGAACGTGTTCCGCTTGCGGCCCAGCCGGCCGTCGTCGTACCAGGGCCGGCCCAGTTCCTGCCCCCCGCGCACGTGGGCGATGGCGAACCGGAAGCCGCGGTCGAGCAGGCTCAGCCGGGCGGAGCTGAACGCGGGGTCCATGGAGATGCCGTAGGCCCCGTAGCCGTACAGCAGCAGCGGACCGGTCCCATCGCGGGGCGCGCCGGCCCGCGCGACGAGGGAGATGGGAACCCGCCGCCCGTCCGGCGCTGCCGCGAACACGCGCTCGGCCGCGTACTCCGCCGGGTCGAACCCGCCCAGCACCTCCTGGCGCTTCAGCAGGGTGCGCGAACGCGCCTCCATGTCGTAGTCGTAGACCGAGCGCGGCGTGGTCAGCGACTCGTACCCGAACCGCAGCAGGCGGGTGTCGGGCTCGCGGTTGACCGACACGTGCACGTCGTAGACCGGCTCGTCGAAGGCGATGTCGTGGCCGTCGCCGCCCGACCACGGGCCCACGTGAAGGCGGCTCAGGCCGCCCGACCGCTCCTGCAGCACGAGGTGGTCGCGGAACAGGGCGAACGACTCGAGGAGCACGTCCTCGCGGTGCGGGACCACTTCGACCCACCGCTCGGGCGGGGTCCCCGGCGGCCCCGGTCTCCATCAACCGGAAGTTGCGGGCGCGGTGGTTGGTGCGGACGTAGAACCGGCCGCGATAGTGGTCGACCTCGTACTCGTGGCCGCGGGCGCGGGGCTGGAACACCTGGAAAGCGCCGTCGGGCCGGTCCGCGTCGAGGATCCGGTACTCGGTCGACACCGTCTGCGCCGACGCGATCAGCAGGTACCGCTTCGACCGGCTCTTGCTCACCTCGCAGTTGAACGTCTCGTCCGACTCCTCGTAGACCAGGACGTCCTCGGCCTGCGCGGTCCCCAGCGTGTGCCGCCAGACCCGGTGCCAGCGCAGCGTCTCGGGATGCAGGCGCGTGTAGAAGAGGGTGCGGTTGTCGTTGGCCCAGACGAGGTTGCTGGTCACGCCCGTCAGCTCGTCGTCGAGCAGGACCCCGGCCGACAGGTCCCTGACGCGGACGGTGTGGATGCGGCGCCCCTCGAAGTCCACCGCGTAGGCGAGCAGCCGCCCGTCGGGACTGACCTCGAGCGCCGACACCTGGCAGAAGTCGTGACCTTCGGCCAGGACGTTGACGTCCAGAAGGACCTCCTCCCCGTCAAGCGGCGTTCGGGCGTCGAAGGCCGCAGGGGCATCAACCGCCGTTGGCGAGTCACGTTTCGCGGGCGCATTCACCGCTGCCGGCGCGTCAAGCGTCGTCGGCGCATCAACCGTCGGGGGCACATGAACGGCCACCGGCTCGTCAGCCGCCGACGGCGTTTCAACCGTCCCGGGCCCATCGGCCGCGGCCGGCACATCGAACGCGGCCGGCGCGTCGACCGGCCGCCGGCAGTGGATGGGGTACTCGCGCCCGTCCTCGTAGCGGGTGCAGTAGAGGTGCGCGCCCTCCCGGTACGGCACCGACATGTCGGTCTGCTTGATGCGCCCCTTGATCTCGGCGAACAGGGTCTCCTGCAGCGCCTCGGTCGGCGCCATCACCGCCCGCATGTAGTCGTTCTCGGCCTCGAGATAGGCGGTGACGGCGGGGTCGCCGCGCCCGCGCAACCAGTGGTAGTCGTCGACCCGCACCACCCCGTGCGTCTCGTGGCGTACGCGGGAAACCCGCGCCCGAGGCGCGGGAATCCCGGCGGTTGAGAGCGGCGCGGGTGGGGTGGGCGCAACCCCGGTCACGGCGTCTTCACCGGCGGGGCGGGACGCGTGGGCAGGGGCCGCGGGTCCTCCCGGATCATGCGGGTGATCTCCGCGATGGCCCGCTCGAGCTGGGGGTCGCCGCCCGCGATGACCGACTTCGGGTCGTTCTCGACCTCGATGTCGGGCTCGACGCCGTAGCCCTCGATGACCCAGCTCCCGTCGCGGCCGGCGGTGCCGAACTCGGGCACGTTGACGCTGCCGCCGTCGATGAGGGGACCGCGGTTGGTGATGCCGATAACGCCGCCCCACGAGCGCTTCCCGATGAGCGGCCCGAGGCCCGCCGCCTTGAAGCGGGCGGGGAAGATGTCGCCGTCCGAGGCGGAGTCCTCGTCGAGGATGCACACGAGGTGGCCGGTGAACACCGTCGTGGGATAGGTCTCGGTGTTCTCCACCGTCCGCGAGAAGCCGGTGCCGAGGAGCTCGCGGCTCAGGCGCTGGATGAGCATCGCCGACACGTTGCCGCCCCCGTTGCCGCGCACGTCGATGATCAGGCCGTCCTTGCGGATCTGGCCGTAGAAGTACTTGATGAACTCCTGGATGCCCGCGACGCCCATGTCGGGGATGTGCAGGTAGCCGACCCGTCCCTCCGTCGCCGCGTCGACCTTCATCCGGTTCGCGGTCACCTCGTCGAGGTAGCGCAGGTTGGTCTCGCTCGTGATGGGCCGGATGGTCACCTCGCGGGCCGCCCCGTCGGCGGCCGGAAACGCCGGATCCGCGCTCAGGGTCAGCCGCACCGGGCGGTCCGCCTTGTGCCGCAACAGGCGGTAGGGGTTGTCGCCGCCCGCGAGCTCCTCGCCGTCGATGGCGAGCACGTAGTCGCCGACGCCGGCGTCCACCCCGACCTCGGTCAGCGGCGCCCGGTAGCGCGGCTCCTCGTTGTGTCCCTCGAATATCTCGGCCAGCCGGTAGCGGCCGGCGTCGCGGTCGAGCTCGAACACCGCCCCCGGCAGGGCGACCGGGGGCCGATCCGGGGTCTCCCAGTCGCCGCCGGCGATGTAGGCGTGGCTGACGCTCAGCTCCGCCACCATCTCGCCGATCACGTAGTTCAGGTCCGAGCGGTGGGCGACGTGCTCGAGCCACGGGCGGTACTGCTCGCGCAGGGCCTCCCAGTCGTAGCCGTGCATGTTGTCGACGTAGAAGAAGTCGCGGAAGCGCCGCCACACCTCGTCGAAGATCTGCTCCCACTCCTCGGCCGGCACCCGGTCCACCATCAGCCCGGCCGTCGAGACGGTGTCCGGGTCGCCGGCGCCCGAGGCGTTGTGCAGTTCGTAGCGCCCCCCGGTGGCGACGAGCACCTTCTCGCGGTCGCCGGACACGGCGTAGCCGCCGATGTTCGCGGCCAGCGTCTCGGTCTCGCGATCGTCGAACGAGAAGGTCCGCACCTCGGTCGGCACGTCGCCGCCGCGCCCGTAGAACTGCGCGCCGGTGCGGATGAAGAACACCCGGTCGTTGCCGGCGCTCAGCCCCACGTAGTTGTCGAACGTGACGGGCAGCCGGACGACCCGCCGCGCGAGGCCGTCGAACTCGATGCGGATCGGCTCGTCGTCGTCGCCGTCGGCCGACGCGTCGCCGCCCCCGCCGTCCCCGGCCCCGCCCCCGTCGTCGTCCGCCTCCACCGCCACCTCGTCGCTCTCCGGCGGCAGGGGATGCGGCACGTCCTTCCGCAGGGCCAGCGCGTAGATGCCGGTCTCGCGGTCGACGAGGTAGTTCCACTCGAACGACCCGAGCTGGGGCGTGAACGAGCGGTCCGACAGGTAGTAGAGGTACTCGCCGTCGGGGTCCCAGGCCGGGTTCCACTCGTGGAACAGGTCGCTCGTCACCCGCCGCAGCTCGCCGCCGGCCCGCTCCCAGACGTGGATCGAGCTGAAGCCGGTCGCCTCGGTGAGCGAGAACGCGAGGAAGCCGCCCCGCGGCGACCACACGTAGTCGCGCAACTGACCGTTCGCGGCGTCGGCGACGAGGGTCGTCTCGCGCGACTCGACGTCGAGGACGTACAGCTTCCCGTCCTTGTCGCTGAACGCGAGGCGGTCCCCGTCGGGCGACCACGACGGCGCGTACCGCATCGCCTCGCCGCCGTCCGTGAGCTGCTCGGGCGAGCCTGTCCCGTCCTGGGGCACGACGTATATCTCGTCTTCGCCATCGCGGTCCGAGACGAACGCGATGCGCGAACCGTCGGGCGACCAGCGCGCCCACTTGTCGTGGGCGTCCGACGTCCGGGTGAGGTTGCGGGTCGGGCCGTTCTCGATCGGCGCCGTGAAGACGTCGCCGCGGGCCACGAACAGGGCGCGCTCGCCCCCGGGGCTCAGCTCAAAGTCCTCGATCTGGCCCGCCGCCGACACCCGCGCCGGCCGCGCCGCCACCCCGTCGTCGGGCACCACGATGGGAATCGGCCGCGACTCGCCGCTGTCGGTGCTGAAGAGGTGCAGCTCGCCGTTCATCTCGTAGACGATCTGGTTCGCGCCGTCGTCCCCGGGCCACCGCACGTCCCACTGCGTGCTGTCGGTGAGCTGCGTGGTCTGGCCGCTGCCGAGGTCGAATTCGTACAGGTTCAGGGTGCCGCCGCGGTCGGACGTGAAGTAGATCGCGTCGCCGATCCACATCGGGTCGCGGTCGGCGCGCGGGTGGTCGGTGACCCGCTCGACGTCGTGGGTCTCGCGGTCGAACACGTACAACTCCTGCGCCCAGCCCCCCTCGTAGCGCTTCCAGGTGCGGAAGTCGCGGAAGAGCGGGGAGTACACCACCCGGGTGCCGTCCGGGGAGAGATCGCCGGCCCCCGACTCGGGCATCGGCAGCGGCACCGGGAGCCCCCCGTCGATCGAGGCGAGGAAGAGGCGGCTGTCCGACAGGTCGGTGCTGTAGCGCAGCGACCGGAACAGCACCGACCGGCCGTCGGGGGTCCAGTCGTAGACCTGGTTGTCGTAGCCCCATCGGGGGGCGAGCGGGCCGCGGGCCGGATACCACGTCAACTGCCGCGGCACGCCGCCCGCCGTCGGCACGACGTAGACCTGCTCGTCGCCGTCGTACTGCCCCGTGAACGCGATCCACCGCCCGTCGGGGGAGAACTTGGGAAATATCTCCAGCCCCGGATGGGCGGTCACCCGCACCGCGGTGCCGCCCGCCGTCGGCACCGTCCACAGGTCCCCCGCGTAGACGAACGCGACGCGGTCGCCGTGCACGTCCGGGAAACGAAGCAGCTTCGTCTGCGCGTACGCCGGCACCGCCGACGCCAGAAGCGCGCCGACGAGAGACATCGTCATCGGAATCAGGAATCGTCGGAGCATTTCTTGTCCCTCAACTCGTCTTCCCCCCCAACAGCCCCAACAGACCGCCGAAGCCGGCTTTGAAGCCGAAGTCGCAGGTCTCCGACAGGCGGGCCTGATGTTGAGGAACCTCCGATACGCTGGTGGCGTCGCTCCCCAAGAAGGCGAGCAGCACCAGTCCAATGAAGCTCACCGCGGTAATGAGGGTAACGACCAGCAGGGTCAGTTTGAACGAGGCGGATACCGGATCCATCGATCAGACCACCAATTGAACGCCGCGCGCCTTCGACAACGTCTCGCGATCGATGGTGGCGCCCCGGAGATCCGCCCCGGTCAGGACGGCGTCCTCCAGGTCGGCTCCCGTGAGAACGGCGTCCTTCAGATCGGCTCCCGTCAGGACGGCGTTCTTCAGGTCAGCCCCCTCCAGATTGGCTCCCGAGAGGTGCGCGCCCCAGAGATTGGCACCAACCAGCTTGGCATTCTTCAGGGTGACGTTCTCCAGGTGCGCGCGATGCAGATCGACGCCGGTCAGGTCGATGTCCTGGTAGCTTCCCGCCCTCTTCAAGACGACGGTTTGGCCGTCGATCGTCACGAGGTATGAATCCGTGAAGGGCGAATTGAACGTCTCCTGCAGAATCAGCCTTACCCGGTTCAGGATGTTCACGGTGATCTCCTCGGCGGCCCTTCGACCGGCCCCGTCGCAGAAGTATCACACTCCCTACTCCGATCGCAACGACGCCAGCAGCGGCGACCGGACCGCGGCGGCGGTGGCGGCGAGGGACGAGGCGAGGCCGGCCGCGGCCACCGCGAGCAACATGCCGCCCAACCCCACGACGGGAAACTGCCCGCCCCGCTCGATCCACGCGGGGGCTATCGCCACCACCGCGCACACCGTCCCGATGACGAGGCCGCCGAAGAGGAGCAGGCCGTTCTCGACCAGCACCATCAGCGAGACGTGCCGCGTGTCGTAGCCGACGGCGCGCAGCAGGGCCAGCTCGCGCCGCCGCTCCAGCACGTTGCGGAGCAGCACCGCCCCCAGCCCCAGCGTCCCCAGCAGCAGGCCGAGGGCCCCGAGGGTCTGGAACGTGGCGAGATAGGTGTTGTTGACCCGGTGGAACGCGGCGAGCCGCTCGGGGGTCGAGGTGACGTCGAACCCGTAGTCGGAGAGCCGGTCCTCGAGGGCCGCGGTCGCCTCCGCGGTGCGGTCGGCCGGCGCGTCGACGAGGAAGAAGCGGTACCCGTCGTGCTCGGGGAACAGGCGCAGGAACGCCGCCTCGCCGACGATCAGCTCGCGCTGGAAGATGCTGTCGGAGAGGGCCGCGACGATGCGCAGCGTGACGGGGTTGTCGCTCTCCCGGTTGAGCACGAAGTCGTCGCCCACCGACAGATGCAGGGCGTAGGCGAGCGACGTGGCGTCGGCGACGGCGGGGACCGCCCCGTCGTCGAAGACGCGGTTCAGCAGCAGCCAGGGGTTGGCGGCCTCCTCCTCGGTCTCGGCCAGGGTCGCCCCGAACCGGAAGCGCCCCTCCGGCAGGAACGCCGCCTCGGGCGCGAGCACCCGCGGGTCCTTCGCCTGGTAGAGGTTGAGGCAGCTCGCGTCCTCGCCCGGCCGCAGGCGGAACCGCGCGTAGGACACGTCCCCGAAGATCTCGTCGTCGAACGACGAGACGCCCAGCTCCTCCCGCTCGGCCTCGGAGCCGAGGTCGCGGACGATCGGCAGCAGCGACTCGGCGAGGAGCGGATAGCCGCCGGTGCCCGACGCCCGGTCCCCGGCGTCTCCCCCGCCCTCGAGATGGAACGCGTCGACGGCCACGATGATGAACGACGCGAACGCGATGAGGGTGATGCACAGGACGGACCGGCCGGGCCGCGCCGTGGTGTTGCGCAGTCCGACCCGCGACACCGTCCACGTCGACGGCGCCGCGGCGCCCGCCGGCGCCTGCCGCCCCAGCCACGACCACGACAGGGTGAGCAGCGAGGCCAGCAGCAGCATGCCCGCCCCGAAGAAGCCGGCGGTGTCGCCGACGGCGCCGGCCAGGGTCACCGCGAGCACGGCGGCCCCGAGCAGCCCGAGGACGGCGGGGGCGTGGCGCGCGGCGGCGGCGGCGCGCGACGGCGGCGCCTCCCCGCCGCCGCCGCCGGGCGACGCGGCGGCGCCGGTCGAAGGCAGCACGCCGTGGATGAGGGCGCGCGGCGTCGCCCGGGCGACCATGCGCAGGCTCCAGGCGATGGACACGACGGCCGCCGCCATGCCGCCGCCGATGCCCGCCGCCAAAGCGAGCGGCGACACGTGCAGCACGAGCAGGGTCGTGCCCACCGCGTCGACCCACCACGTGCGCAGCCCCCACATGATCAGCTCGGCGTAGCCCACCGCGCCGGCCGCCCCCAAGAGGCCCCCGGCGAGAGAGAGGGCCCCCGCCTCGGCCCAGAACAGCCGCCGCACGCTCCCCTCGTCGAAGCCGAGGGCGCGCAGGGCCCCGATCTCGCGCAGGCGCTGCTCGACCCCGAGGCGGAAGAAGAGGCTCGCGAGCAGCAGGGCGGACACGACGAGGAAGAAGCTGAAGTAGGTGAAGTACTCGCCGAAGTCGGTCACCCCGGCCGACGCCTCGAGGGCGAGGTCGCGGGCGGGATAGACGACGAACCCGGCCGCGAGGGGGTCGAGCCGGGACCGGAGCGCGTCGCGGAACGCCGCCGCCGCGGCGTCGGAGACGCCGTCCGGGGGGACGACCCGCAGCGAGGTCACCCGCCCCCACCGCGACCCCCACAGCCGCTGCCCGTCCGCCAGCGCGATGAACCCCTTCGACGCGGTCCGGTACTCGTCCCAGTAGTCCTCGTCCTGGGGACGGACGAGGCCGAGGTCGATGGGGAACGGCGGGTCCCAGTCGGACAGGTCCGTCGCCTCGGTGATGCCGGGGTACTCCGGCGCGAGGTCCCGGTCGACGGCCAGCCCCGCCATCGGGAGCACCCCGGCCACCCGGAACTCGGCCTCGTCGGTGACCAGTGCACCGGCCTCTTCCCACAGGTAGTACTGCAGGGTCACCGTGTCGCCGGGCGCCGCGTCGAGGTCGTCGGCGGTCCAGGCATTCAGCCAGATCGGCGGCGCCTCGCCCGGCGTTTCACCGCCGGCAACGGGGGTGGTCGGCTCCCCGGAGACGGCGGGCGCGGGTAGCGGAGCACCGGAGATGGCGGACGCGGACGGCGACGCGCCGCGCGACCGCGCCCCGGCACCGGCGGCGGCCGGTGCCCCGGCCGGGGATTCCGGGGACCGCGTGCCGTCGCCGACGGCCTCGAGCGGCGGCGCGCCCGCCTGGGGCGCGACCCCCAGCGCCGCCGGGTCCAGCGCGGTCACCAGCGAGTACGGCGTGACGCGCCCGCCCACACGGATCTCGTTGGCCAGATACGTCAGGATGGGCTGCGCGCCCATGTCCCCGGCCGCGGCCCGCGCGGCGGCCGCGACCTCGTCGTTCAGCAGCCCCGCCGTCGACTCCACCGCCAGCGCGCCCGGTTCCGGCAGCGCCCGCACCCGCAGACCGAGGTCCGTGAGCTGCGTGGCAGCCCGCAACGCCGCCTCGATGCGGGCCACGGCCGGCGCGCCCGCCCCGACCCCGGCGAGCAGCAGGGTGTTGGCCTCGCGCCCCAGCTCGAGGTCGCGCTGCATGCGCTCGAGATTGACGAAGACCGCGCGTGAGAACCCCTGCTGGGGCCGGAACGAGAACTCCCCGAGGTCGGCCGGGGCGAGCACCTCGCGGATGCTCAGCCGCATCGTGCTCCCCAAGTCATCGCGCCGCCCGTGCAAGGAACTCACGGGGATGGCCGAGGGCTTCTGCACCCGGACGAGCAGGGTGTCGTCGGCGGCCGCCCCGAGCTCACGGGCGAGACCGCCGCTCATCAGCACCTCGCCGGGCTCGGGCCCGCGGCCGCCGCCGGGGGCCGCGCCGCCGAGCCCGCCGTCAGGCCCGCCGCCGGACCCGCCGTCGGGCCGGTTGAAGGCCCAAAACCGGTCGTCGACCCCGTAGACCTGGATGCCGCCGGCGCGGCTGCCGCTCTCCTGGTGGGTGACGAAGCCCTCCAGCGCGATCATCGGGACCGCCGCCGCCGCTGGCGGCCCTGCCGCCGGCTCCGTGCCGGCGGCGGAGCCCCCGAGCGCGTCCGAGGCCGGCACCTCCTCGGCGAGCGCCTCGCGGAAGAACGCTCCCGCCGTCACCACCTGGTCGACGTTCCCGAGCCGCTGCAGCGCGAGGTCGCGCAGGCTCGCCCGGACCGAGGTCCCCACGAGGAACGCCCCCGCGAGCACCGAGACCGCCACCCCGACCCCGGCGACCACCGCGAGATTGATCCGCCAGAAGTGGGTCAGGCTCCGCCCCAGCAGGGTCGTGAAAGTCATGGTTCGCTCCCGGCCGTTCGCGACGCCGTCCGCGCGTGTCAACGGCGGCCCGCGCACGTCCAATCGCCCAAACCGGCGTCACTCCCGCCGTCTCGCCACCGTCCGCGCGTGTCAACGGCGCCCGCGGACTCAGTCGGCGCGCCGAGCGTCGCCGGCCTGCGCCCCACCGCCGTCCAAGGCCGCCCCGCCGCCGTCTACGCGCTTCAGCCCCAGGCCCTCGAGCCGATAGCGAATAGGACACCGCGCCGCCAGCTCGACGTTGTGGGTCACCACCACCAGCACCGTCTCCCGCCCCCCGTGCAGGTCGAACAGCATGTCCGCCACGACCTCGCCGGCGGCGCGGTCGAGGTTGCCGGTGGGCTCGTCGCACAGCAGCAGCGGCGGGCGGCGGATCAGGGCGCGGGCGAGGGCCACGCGCTGCCGCTCGCCCCCCGACAGCTCGGCGGGTCGGTGGTCGAGCCGATCGGCGAGACCGGCCCGCGCCAGCAGATCGCGGGCGCGGTCCTGCGCCCCCTCCACCGCATCGCCCACCAGGGTCGGGACCAGCACGTTCTCGAGCACCGTACACTGCGGCAGCAGCAGGTGGTCCTGGAAGACGAAGCCGACCCGGCCGTTGCGGAAGGCGGCGAGTTCGGCCGACGCGAGGGTGAAGGGGTCGACGCCGTCGAGGGTGACGGTGCCCGCGGTGGGCGGCTCGAGGGCGCCCAGGATGTAGAGCAGGGTGCTCTTGCCGCTGCCGGACGGCCCCACGATGGACGCCGCCTCACCGGGTCTCAGGGAGAGATCGACCCCGGCGAGGATATCGAGGGCGCCCCGCGGGGTCGGATACGACTTCGCGAGGCCGGTCACTTCGAGCACTGGAACCTCCACCCGGGCAAGGGCAGTGATCGATATGGAATGCCGACTGCACCCGGGGAACGGTTTCCGAAGGATGGCGCGCCCGGCACGTGGCGAAGAAAACCGCCGTCAGCGTCCCAAGTGTGATAACGTTATCACGTCATGGAGATCGTCCTGTTGACCTGCGCCGCCGCCGGCGGCCTGATCGGTGCCGCGGCCGGCTTGTGGAACGCGTATCAGCTCACGCGGCTGACCGGCCGTGTCGACGAACTCAGCCTTCAACTGAAGTCTCACATCAACGCACCCGGCCTTCACAACTGATCTCTCGACCAAGACCCGAGCGCCGCCCCGCCCGATCCCGCCCGCCAGACCGTCGCCCCACTCCCAGGCCGCCGTCGAACCCGGCTACGACGCCTGCTGAAACGCGCGGGGGCGGAACAGGAAGTCGACGATGTTGCCCTCGTGCGGCTGCAGCCAGTTGAGCCGGGTCGTGGGCACCGGGCCGAGGTTGAGCCGGTCGATGTTGCGGGCGTCGAGCAGGGCCTGCGAGAACGCCGGATCCTCGGTCAGGCCGGTCGCCACGAGGGTCGTGCCGATAGCCCCGATCATCTTGTCCTGCGGGCACTCGACGACGGTGACGAAGGGGTACATGTACTCCTTCTTGGCCATCGCGGCGTCGGGCGAGGCGCAGTGCACGACGGTGGGGCGCAGGTAGTCGCAGCGCTCCATCGGGACGAGGCGCCCGCCGTCCTGGTGCCGCGCCGACACCTCCTCGACGCCGTCCTCCTTGAGGGCGTTGTCGATGTCGGCGGAGATCGCCGCGGCCTGGCCCGGCACCGTGAACGCGGCCAGCTCGGCCTTGGGGTCGTCGGGGGGCAGCGGCGCGATGGGGCCGATGCGCGCGGCCACCGCCTCGGCGATCTCGCGGGTGTGCCGCGGCGCCCAGATGCCCGAGCAGTTGATGCAGCCCCGGCCGCTGTTGATGGCCACGCTCTCGACCATCAGGTCGAGGTACTGCTCCCAGTCGTCGACCTGGTCCTCGCCGATGAGGATCTTGCTGAACCCCGGTCCGTGCACCTGGACGCCGGGGTTGGCGGCGTACTGCTCGACGGTCGCGGTGCCCCCGAAGATGAGGCTCCGCGGCGAGTTGTTCAGCACCGCCGCCCCGACCTCGCCGAGACCCGGGTAGAGGGCGATCGCCTCGCGCGGCACCCCCGCCGCGAAGAACGCCTGGGCCATGCGCCACGGGGTCCACGGCTCCTGCGGCCCCGGCTTCAGCACGAGCCCGATCTGCAGGGGGATGATCGGCAGCCACAGGCTGTGCACGCCCGGCGAGTTCGACGGCAGCACCATGCCGAGCACCGGGGTCGTCGCCTGGTAGCTGCGCATCACCCCGTCCTCCTCCCCGTAGCCCCGGGTGAGGATGTCGTAGTCGAGCCGGCGGGTCAGCGAGCGCAGGACGTCGTCGAGGTGGGTCAGCACGTACTCGAGCTTGCCCATGTTCATGCGGCACAGGTGCTCGGGCAGGCCCGTCGTCGCCGACTGCTGCCGCACGAAGTCGTCGGGGGTCTGCACGCCGTCGCCCAGCGGCAGGTCGGCCGACTTGAAGAGCTCGCCGCCCTTCTTGACCCGCGCCAGCAGGTCCGCGCACGGGATCTGCCGCAGCACGTCGCGCGCGCGGCCCGCGCCCTTGCGCAGGTCCCGGGCGACGATGCCGGGATTGGCCTGGCTCACCTCGGCCACCGGCTCGCCGGTCAGGAAGTGCTCGACCTTGGCCGTCTCGAGGCTCTTGTACTCGCGTCCCCAACGCAGAATCGGAAAGTGGATCACGCTAACCCGCCCATCGTCGCCTCGCGGCCCCGCCGCCCCGCGGCGCGACCGCCCGAACAACCCGCCAGGAACCGGCGCCGTCCCCCGGCGCCGACTCCTAGTACACTCCCACCGTCGTCGCCGACGCGAGCCGGCTGAACGGGCGCACCCCGCTCACCCCGTCCCACGGATACTGCCCGCACGGGGGCTCGCGCTCGCCCTCGTCGCGCTCCTGGAAGCGCGGCACGAAGAACTCCTTCGTCAGCGTGGTCAGCATGACCCGGCCGGTCTCGCCGTACCCCACCACGCGGTCCGCGTCGTCGGGGTCCACGACCTGCAGGACGGCCCGCGGCTGCGGCGCGTAGTAGGTGATCTTGTAGCCGTTCTCGGGGCCGCTCGGGGGGCTGCCGGCGAGCCCCATCAGGGTGTTGCCGTAGGTCGGCGTCATGTAGACGCCGTCGAGCAGCTCCTCGTGGGCGAAGCGGTTCCACTGCGGCGTGAACTCGGTGCCGCCGGCGAAGATGCCGGTGATGCCGGTGTCCTTCAGGCACGACCCGTCGGCCTCGAGCCGGTTGGCGAGGGCCTCGAGCAGCTTGGGGGTGGAGAACAGGCACTTGATGTCGTGCCCGGCCGACAGCACCGTGACCGCCTGGTCGATCACGTGGTCCTGGTAGGCCTTGAGGTGCTCCATCCACCCCTTCTTGATGAGCTTGATCACCCACCGCGGATCGAGGTCCACGCAGAAGCAGATGCCGCCCCCGGTGCTGGGCGAGGTGCTCGACCGCGAGCCGCAGCCGCCGCGGGCCGCTCGGCCCGAGCATGAGCCAGTTGCCGCCCCTGGGGAAGTGCTCGTCGGGCAGGGTCTCGGAGAAGAGCTCGTAGTCGATGCGGAAGTCCTCCTGGGCGACGCGGCTCTTGGGGATGCCGGTGGTGCCCCCGGTCTCGAACACGAACGTCGGGCGGTCGGCGTAGGCCTTGGGCACCCACCGGCGCACCGGCCCGCCCCGCAGCTTCTCGTCCTGGAAATGGGGGAACTTCGCGAGGTCGTCGAAGCCGTGGACCTCGCGGCGCGGGTCCCAGCCCGCCTCCCGCGCCCAATCGAGCCAGAACGGGCACCCGGTGTCGGGGTTGAAGTGCCACTCGATGATCTCGCGCACCCAGGCGTCGAGATCGGTCCTCGCCTGGGCGGCCCTGGTCTCAGCGGTGCTGCTCTCCGTAGTCATCAACCCGTGATCTTACACTACGATCTACCCGGTCCGCCGCCGGGCATGCGGAGCCCGGCGGCGTCGGCCGGGGCGCGGCCAGACCGCCGGGCGGCGGTCCCGGCAGCCGGATCACGACGGCGCGGCGCGGCGGCCGACGAGAACTTGACGCGTCCGCGCGCCCGGCCGCGGCGCGGCGGACGCCGGGCGGCGCGGTGCCGGCCGGGGCGCCCCGCGACGGGCCGGAGCGCGTCGTCGGCCACCGCCGCGCGGGCTGCCGCCGCCGACGGCGCGGCACGGAGCAGAGGAAGAATGGGACGTCTCGAACGGATCTGGATCAAGCGGTTCCACCGCGGCCCGATGGACCCCGCCGAGGACGCCGACCTCCGGCGCGGTGCCGGCATCGTCGGCAACGCCAATCAGGGCGGCTGGCGGCAGGTCACGATCATCGGCGCCGCCGACTGGGACCGCGCCGTCGAGGCGCTCGGGGCCGCGGTCGATCCCGGGGAGAGGCGCGCCAACCTGCTCGTCAGCGGCGTCGCCCTCGCGCACACGCGCGGCCGGGTCCTGCGGGTGGGCGGCCGCCGGCTGCGGGTGCGCGGCGAAACGCGCCCCTGCGAACGGATGGACGACGCGGCGCCGGGGCTGCGCGCCGCCCTCGACCCCGAATGGCGGGGCGGCGTGTTCGCCGAGGTGCTCGACGACGGCCCCATCCGTGTCGGCGACCCCGTCGCGTGGGCGGAGCCGGCGCCGTAGGCGGGGGGAGCCGGCACCGTAGGCGGGGAACGGCCGCCTGCGGCGCCGACGCCCCGGCCGACGCGGCGGGCGTTGCCCACGGCGCCGCAACGCGGACTCGCCGACCCGAAGCCGCCGACCGCGGCGCCGACTGCCGGCCGGCCAGGTCCGACCACGCCGCGCAGACTCCGTGACCGCCGGCCCGCGCCGTTCAGACCGCCTCGAGCCGGTCCGCCTTGGCCGCGAAGACGAAGTCGCTCTCGGTCAGGCCGTCGATCTTGTGCGTCCAGACGGTGACGGTGGCCCGGCCCCACGCGAGCAGGATGTCGGGGTGGTGGCCCTGCTCCTCGGCCATCTCGCCGACCCGCACCGTGAAATCGAGGGCCTGGCGGAAGTCCCCGAAGCGGTAGGTCTTCTCCAGGTGATGCCCCTCGACGACCTCCCAGCCGCCGCCGAGCTGCCGGCGGTAGCCGTCCAGCTCCTCGCCGGCCAGGGGCGGCACCCCGCCCCGGCACGGCACGCACTGCTTCGACGCGAGATCACTCATTGGCCCTCCCTCGGTCCGATCCGACGGGCGCACGGGGCACCCTCCCCCGCCAGTCTAGCAGCCCGCGGCGGGAGTCCCCGAAACCACCCGACATCGACGCCGTTCCGGCCGGCGGACTACCATAGTGGGTTGGACTTCAACTCGTGACGCCCAGGAGGTTGCCGTGGCCGACCAGGAACAGAACTTCAAGAACCACGCCCGTTTCGTGCCCGCCTACCACTACGTCGCCGGCCCCATCCTCCTCGTCAACCTGGTCTGGGCGGTCTTGGGCCTCGTCGATCCGTCGTTGCAGGCGGCGCGGGAAGTACTGGTGGCCGTGGCCCTCGTCATCCTGTTCCTCTACGCGCGGGTCTTCGCGCTCCGGGCGCAGGACCGCGTGATCCGCGTCGAGATGCGGCTGCGCATGCGCGAGCTGCTCCCCGACGACCTGCAGGGCCGGATCGACGAATTCACGCCGACGCAACTGGTGGGCCTGCGGTTCGCGGGCGACGCCGAGCTGCCCGACCTCGCCCGCAAGGTGCTCGACGAGAACATCGCCGCGGCGACCCCCATCAAGAAGCTGATCCGGGACTGGCGGGGCGACTACTACCGCGTGTGACTCCGCGCAGCGCGGGGGGACGGCGTCGGCCCCGGCGGCGCGGCGGGGCGGGCGGTGAAACAAGCCGCGCGGTCGTCTCGTCTATAACCTTGGTGAAGCCGCGCCCGCCGCGCAGGCGGCTGGAGCGGACGGGTGCGATAGAGTACGTTGGAGCCGGGTCGGGCCGCGCTAAGGCGCCGGCACGGCGACGGCCGCATTCCGCGCGCCATGCCCGGGACGGAATCACGGAAGGGGAACAAGTCATGAAGGGCGGGATCGCCTGGTTCGCCCGCAATCCGGTCGCCGCCAACCTGATGATGATCTTCATCATCATGAGCGGCCTGATCGCCACCCAGGCGGTCAAGGAAGAGGTCTTCCCCGAGATCGAGCTCGACCGGGTCAGCATCAACGTCCCCTACCTCGGCGCCGCCCCGGAGGAGGTCGAGTCGGGGGTGATCCTCCGCATCGAGGAGGCCATTCAGGGCGTCGACGGCATCAAGGAGATCCAGTCGACCGCCGCCGAGGGCAGCGCCTCGGTCATGGTCGAGCTCGAGCTCGGCGCCGACGCCCGGCGGGTCGTCGACGAGATCAAGAACCAGGTCGACGCCATCACCACCTTCCCCATCGAGACCGAGGAGCCCATCATCCGCGAGATGATGGCCCGCAACCAGGTCACCGACATCGCCATCTCCGGCGCGACCGACGTCTTCACCCTCAAGGCCATCGCCGAGCAGGTGCGCGACGATCTGACCGTCCTGCCCGAGATCACCCAGGTCGACATCGTCAGCGCCCCCCCCTACGAGATCTCCATCGAGGTCTCCGAGACCGCCCTGCGGCGGCACGGCATGACCTTCGACCAGGTCGCCGACGCGGTGCGCCGTTCCTCGCTCGACCTCCCCGGCGGCTCCGTCCGCACCGACGGCGGCGAGATCCTGCTGCGCACCATCGGCCAGGCCTACCGCGGCGACGAGTACGAGAGCCTCGTGCTGTGGACCCGCGCCGACGGCACCCGCCTGCGGCTCGGCGACGTGGCGACCGTCGTCGACGGCTTCGCCGAGACCGACCAGGAGGCCCGCTTCGACAGCGACACGACGGTGATGGTGTCGGTGTTCCGCACGGGAGACCAGAGCGCCCTCGACATCGCGGCGGCGGTGAGCCGCTACGTCGACGACATGCAGGCGCGGGTCCCCCAGGGCATCTCGCTGACGATCTGGCAGGACCAGGCGGAGGTCCTGGCCGACCGGCTGACCCTGATGCTGCGCAACGGCGCCACCGGCTTCGTGCTCGTCTTCATCGTGCTCGCGCTGTTCCTCCAGTTCCGGCTCGCGTTCTGGGTCAGCCTCGGCATCCCCATCTCGTTCCTCGGGGCGATCGCCCTGATGCCGACGTTCGACGTGTCGGCCAACGTCATCTCCCTGTTCGCGTTCATCCTGGTGCTGGGCATCGTGGTCGACGACGCGATCATCGTGGGCGAGAACATCTTCCGGCACCAGGAGAACCACGGCGAGGCCCTGCGGGGTTCGATCGAGGGGGCGCGGGAGATCGCCAAGCCGGTGACCTTCGCGGTCCTCACGACGGTGGCGGCGTTCATGCCGCTGATGTTCGTGCCCGGGATGATGGGGAAGATCTTCCGGGTCATCCCCCTCGTCGTCATCCCCTGCCTGCTCTTCTCGCTGATCGAGTCGCTCGGCATCCTGCCCGCCCACCTCGCCCACATGCGCGAGCGCCGCACGTCGGGCGGCTGGCACCGGTTCCAGCAGTTCTTCGCCAACGGGCTGAAGAACTTCGTCCGGACGGTCTACCAGCCGCTGCTCGAGACCGCGCTGCGCTGGCGCTACGTCACCGCCGCCGTCGGGCTCTCGACCCTCATCGTGACCGGGGGCATGGTCCTCGGCGGGTGGACCAATTTCCACTTCTTCCCCTCCATCGAGGCCGACTTCATGGCCGCGTCGCTCACCATGCCGCAGGGCACGCCCGTCGAGTCGACGTCGCGGGCGGTCGAGAAGCTCGAAGAGGGGGCCGCGCGGCTCCGCGCCCGGCTGCAGCGGGAAACCGGCATGGACTACTTCCGCCACGTGTCGGCGTCGGTGGGCGACCAGCCGATGATGTCGCGCGGCGGCGGGCCGATGGGGCCGATGGAGGTGGCCAGCGCCGCGAACCTCGGCGAGGTGACGGTCGAGCTCGCCCCGGCCGAGACGCGGTCGTACACGAGCGAGCAGCTCGGCCTGATGTGGCGCGAGGCGACCGACCCGATCCCCGAGGCGGTCGAGGTCAACTTCGACATGTCGGTCATGAGCCCCGGCGACGACGTCGACGTGCAGCTCGCGGGCCCCGACATCGAGCGGCTGCGGGCGGCGGCCGACGAGGTCAAGCGGCGGCTCGCGGCCTACGCCGGGGTCTACGAGATCTCCGACTCGTTCCGGGCCGGCAAGGTCGAGATGCAGCTCGGCATCAAGCCCGCGGCGGAGACCCTCGGGCTGACCCTGCAGGACCTCGGCCGGCAGGTGCGGCAGGCGTTCTACGGCGAAGAGGCCCAGCGCATCCAGCGCGGGCGCGACGACATCCGGGTCATGGTGCGCTACCCCCGCGACGACCGCCGGTCGCTGGGCGACCTCGAGAACATGCGCATCCGCACCCCGAACGGCGGCGAGGTGCCCTTCAGCCAGGTCGCGCAGGTCGAGCCGGGACGCGGCTTCGCGTCCATCAAGCGGGTCGACCGCAACCGGGCGGTGAACGTGACCGCCTCGGTGGATCCGGCCGTGACGTCGGCCGGCGCGGTCATCGGCGACCTGCAGGCGCGCATCCTGCCCGAGGTCCTCGCCGGCTACCCCGGCGTGTTCTACACGTTCGAGGGGGCCCAGGCCGAGCAGGTCGAGGCGGTGGGCGGCCTGCAGTGGGGCTTCCTCCTCGCCGTCCTCATGATCTTCGCCCTGCTCGCGGTCCCGCTGCGGTCGTACGTGCAGCCGCTGATCATCATGGCGGCCATCCCCTTCGGCCTCGTCGGGGCCATCTGGGGGCACATGGTGATGCGCCTCGACGTCACGATGATGTCGATGTTCGGCCTCGTCGCCCTGACCGGGGTCGTCGTCAACGACAGCCTCGTGATGGTCGACTTCATCAACCGCGCCCGGAAAGTCCACACCGACGTCGGCCGCCGGGTGCGCCAGGCGGGCGGGCAGCCCCGCGACCGCCGCGAGTTCGAGTCGGCGGGCCTCCAGCTCGCGATCCGCGAGGCGGGGAGCAACCGCTTCCGGCCGATCCTGCTCACGTCGCTGACGACGTTCTTCGGCCTCGCGCCGCTCATGCTCGAGCGCAGCATGCAGGCGGCGTTCCTCGTGCCCATGGCCGTCTCGCTGGCGTTCGGGGTGCTGTTCGCGACGTTCATCACGCTGATCCTGGTGCCGACGGCGTACCTCATCCTCGACGACCTGCAGCGGACGCTGCGGCGGATGTTCGGCGGCGAGGAGCCGGCGTTCGCGCCGGAGGCCCCGCCCCTGACCGACGACGCGGTCGTGGGCGGCGCCCAGGCGGCGAGGACGGCGGAGGCGGCGTCGTAAAACCGTCGGCGAGTGGCGCCGCCGCTTCCGCGCGGCCGGCATCGAGGAGCTGCACGACGAACTCCGGTCCGGCCGCCCCCGGACCTACGGCGACGACGCGGTCGCGGGCGTGATCAACCGCGCGTCGCAGCAGACGCTCGTCCGGGGCGCCACGGCCCAGTCGGTCATCGACTGGGCGGCGCGCATTGCAGTGCGTATTTCCAGGACGGCGCGAAGTCGACACCGTTGACACCGCGGGCGGAAGCCGTAGAATCGCAAGATCGGTTTCTTACACCCGGAAGGCACAACAGCATGATGGCGATGGAGCAGACGTCCAGGCGGGGTTCTCGGCGGCTCGCCGGCATCGCGGTGATCGCCGCGCTCGCCGCGGGCGGGCTAGCGACGGCCGGCCCCGCGCAGGCGCCGGAGCCGGCGGCGGCGCCCGACCGCGCGGGCGAGATCGCCGTCCATGGCGCGCTGCTCCAGCGGTACTGCCTGACCTGCCACACCCAGCGCCTGGTGGACCGCGGCACGGTCCCCGTCGAGCTCGAGAGCGCCGACCTCGCGAACGTGCCGGCCCAGGCCGAGATCTGGGAGAAGGTCATCCGCAAGGTCCGCACCGGCACCATGCCCCCCCTCGGGCGCCCGCGCCCCGACGCGGCGGCCGCCGACCGCCTCGCCGCCTGGCTCGAGACCGAGATCGACGGGGCCGCGGCGGCGAGTCCGAACCCCGGCCGCACCGTGCCCCTGCACCGGCTGAACCGCACGGAGTACCAGAACGCCGTCCGCGACCTCCTCGACCTCGAGGTCGACGCGGCGGCGCTGGTGCCCGCCGACGACCAGAGCTACGGGTTCGACAACATCGCCGGCGTGCTCAAGGTGTCGCCGACCCTGCTCGAGCGCTACATGAACGCGGCGCGCCACATCAGCCGGCTCGCGGTGGGGGCGTCGCCGATGGCCCCGACCGGCGAAACTTTCCGCATCGTCTCCGACCTGTCGCAGTACGGGCACCGGGCCGGCCTGCCGTTCGGCACCCGGGGCGGGCTCTCGGTGTCGTACAACTTCCCGCGGGACGGCGAGTACGACATCGAACTCGCCATGCTCGACCTGTTCGCGGGGGCTCCGATCCGCGAGCCGCACCAGCTCGAGGTCAGCGTGGACGGCGAGCGGGTCGCCCTGTTCCCGCTCGCGCCCGTCGACCCGGAGCGGGACCAGGGCGCCGCCTACAACACCGGGCCCGAGGACCTCAGGGTGCGCGTCCCCGTCGCGGCCGGTCCGGGCACGGTGACCGCCACCTTCATCAGGAAGACCGGCGCGCTGGCCGAAAGCCTCCGGCAGCCGTTCGACCGCCCCCACGGCGAGGGCGACTACCTGCTGTACGCCCCGCACCTCGGCACCCTCACCATCACCGGGCCGTTCGACGAGACCGGCATCGAGGACACCCCGGCCCGGCGCCGCATCTTCGTCTGCCGGCCCGGGAACGCGGCCGAGGAGGCGCCCTGCGCCCGCCAGATCCTGTCGGCCCTGGCCCGCCGCGCCTACCGCCGCCCCGTCACCGGGCGCGACCTCGCCCCCCTGGTCGCCTTCTACGAGCAAGGACGGCTGGCCGGCGGCTTCGAGGCGGGCATCGAGCGCGCCCTCCGGGCCCTGCTCGTGAGCCCCGACTTCCTGTTCCGGGTGGTTTCGGACCCGCCCGGGGCCGAGCCGGGCACGCCCTACCGGCTGAGCGGCCTCGAGCTGGCGTCGCGCATCTCGTTCTTCCTGTGGAGCAGCCTGCCCGACGACGAGCTGCTGGCGGTCGCCGAGGCGGGCGGCCTCGATGACCCCGCGGTCGTCGAGGCGCAGGTGCGGCGCATGCTCGCCGACCCCCGCTCCGAGGCCCTCGCCAGCAACTTCGCCGGACAGTGGCTGCGCCTGCGCAACATCTCGGGGGCGCTGCCCTCCGACGTGCTCTTCCCCGACTTCGGCGAGAGCCTGCGGCAGGACTTCGTGCGCGAGACGGAGCTGTTCTTCGACAGCATCCTCCGCGAGGGCCGCGGCGTCACCGACCTGCTGACGGCCGACCACACGTTCCTGAACGAGCGGCTCGCCCGGCACTACGGCGTCCCCGGCGTCTACGGCAGCGACTTCCGCCGGGTGTCGCTCGCCGACGGCAACCGCCGCGGGCTGCTCGGCCAGGGCAGCATCCTCACCGTCACCTCGTATCCGGACCGCACCTCGCCGGTGGGCCGCGGCAAGTGGGTGCTGGAGAACGTGCTGGGCACCCCGCCCCCGCCCCCGCCGCCGAACGTGCCCGAGCTCGAGCCGGCCGAGGACACCGGCAGGGTGCTGGCGATGCGCGAGCGGATGGAGCAGCACCGCGAGAATCCGGTGTGCGCGAGCTGCCACCGCGTGATGGATCCGCTGGGGCTGGCCCTCGAGAACTTCGACGCGATCGGGCGGTGGCGCGGCCACATGCCCGGCGGCGGCGCCATCGACGCTTCGGGCACCATGCCCGACGGCACCGGGTTCGACGGCCCGGCCGAATTGCGCGGCCTCCTCGTGCGCGATCGGGAGCAGTTCGCCACCGTGGTGGCCGAGAAGCTGCTGATCTACGCCCTCGGGCGCGGCATCGAGTACTACGACGCGCCGGCGGTACGGCGGATCGTGCGCGGCTCGGCGGCGGACGACTACGGCCTCGCCTCGCTGGTGGTCGGCGTGGTGCAGAGCACGCCGTTCCAACTGCGGCTGGCCGGCGTCGCGGCGGAGGCGGAGTAGACGAGTTCGGCGCGGAATCCTGTAGAATCGGTCAGACGGGAAGCGGGCCGCGAGGCTGTGGTTCCCGGAACGCCGGGTTCGGGTTGAGGAGACTGACTGTCATGTTCATCAGCAAGATGGCGTTGCCCCGTCGGACGTTCCTCCGCGGCATGGGGGTCAGCCTCGCGCTGCCGCTGCTCGACGCGATGGTGCCCGCCGCCACCGCCCTCGCCGGCACCGCGGCGAAGCCGGTGCGGCGTCTCGGCTTCGTGTACATCCCCAACGGGGCGGTCATGAAGTCTTGGCAGCCGGACGGCGACGGCAAGCTCACCCAACTGTCGCGGACCCTCAGCCCCCTCGCCCCGTTCCAGGACCAGGTCATCGTCCCCATCGGCCTCAGCCAGAAGCAGGCCGAAGCCCTCGGCGACGGCAACGGCGAGCACTCGCGGGCCGGCACGGTCTGGCTGAGCGGCGTGCACCCCAAGGAGACCGAGGGCGCCGACGTCCGCAACGGCATCACCGCCGACCAGATCGCCGCGCGGCACATCGGCGGCGACACGCCGCTGACGTCGCTCGAGCTGGCGATGGAGCAGACCTACCTCATCGGCAACTGCGACAACGGCTACAGTTGCGTCTACACCAACAGCATCTCGTGGCGCACGGCGACCACCCCGAACCCCCACGAGACGAACCCGCGCATCGTCTTCCAGCGCATGTTCGGCGATGGCGGCACCCCCGAGCAGCGGCTCGCGCAGCTCCAGGAGGACCGCAGCATCCTCGACTGGGTGACGCAGGACATCTCGCAGCTTCAGAAGCGGCTGGGGGCGGCCGACCGCAACAGCGTCGGCGAGTACCTCGACTCGGTGCGCGAGATCGAGCGCCGCATCCAGGTCGCGGAGCGCCAGCACGGCGAGTCGGTGCTCGAGCTGCCCGACCGGCCCATCGGCGTGCCCGAGGACTACGACGCGCACGCGAAGCTGATGTTCGACCTGCTGGCCGTCGCGTTCAAGGCCGACATCACCCGCGTCTTCGTGTTCACCCTCGGCAAGGAGCAGACCAACCGCGCCTATCCCGAGCTGGGCGTGAACGCCGCGCACCACGCGGTGTCGCACCACCAGCACGACCCCCTCAAGTTCGAGCAGGGGGCCAAGGTCAACCAGTACCACATCGGCCTGACCGCGCACTTCCTCGACAAGCTGAAGTCGACGCCGGACGGCGACGGCAACCTGCTTGACCACTCGCTCGTGCTGCACGGCGGCGGCATCAGCGACGCCAACGAGCACTCGCACATCGATCTGCCCCTGGTCATGATCGGCGGGGCCGGCGGGGTGAAGGGCGGCCGCGTCCTGCGCCACTCGAAGGACACCCCGATGAACAACCTGCTGGTCGCGATGCTCCAGCGCGCCGGGGTCCCGGCCGAGAAGTTCGGCGATGCGACGGGCACGCTCCCGCTCGAGCCCATCGAGCCGTTGGCCGGGGTGTAGCGCGCCCGCGGGTAGCACAGCGCCTACGCCGATGACGGGCCGCCACCCGTCATCGGCGTTCGCCTCCGCGTCAGCTAGTCTCGTTCGCCTTCCCGGAAGCCCGCCGGATCAGCGCTGGGGCTCGGTGCGCCCGGCCCCCTTCAACCGATCGTGCGTCTCCTTGACACAGGCTGGATTCTTCAAACTCCTGGGGCGGGGCCGTTGCGGAGCGGGTCGCCGTCCAGTGCCGGCGGCGGGGAGCGGGCACCGGCTACTCGCTGCGCTGGCGGTCCCCCAGGACGGCCTGCATCCAGGCGATGTCGCCGGTGAGCAGCTTCTTGACGTCCTGCTTGACGTCGCTGAGCTCCTGCTTGACGCCGTCGATGTCCCTGGTGAGCTCCTGCCGGACGCCGTCGATGTTCCTGGTGAGCTCCTGCCGGACGCCGTCGATGTCCCTGGTGAGGTCGCGCTTGACGCCGTCGATGTTCCGGCTGATGGCGTCGTGGGCGGCGGTGTTCTCCGACCGGGTCCATTCCAGCCGGACGACCAGCCAGACGAGGGCCAGCAGCACCCCGATGTCGGCGGCGTTCACGCCCTCCACGAGCCTCGCCAGAATTCCCATCGTGAGATAACGATAACACGAATCAGCCGCGTCGTTTCTCGCGTTGTTCCCGTCCGGCTCACGGGTACGTGTAGGCGCCCTGGATGCCCAGGGGCAGGCCGACGATCCAGTAGGCGATCAGGAACAGGGTCCAGGTCACCAGCAGCACGACCGAGTAGGGCAGCATGAGCGACGCCACGGTGCCGATGCCCGTCGACTTGACGTAGCGCTGGCAGAAGACGACGACCAGCGGGAAGTACGGCATGAGGGGCGTGATGATGTTGGTCACGCTGTCGCCGACGCGGTAGGCGGCCTGGGTCAGCTCCGGCGCGATGCCGAGCCCCATGAGCATCGGCACGAAGATGCTCGAGAGGAGCGCCCACTTGGCGGAGGCCGAGCCGACGAAGATGTTGACGACCGACGTCAGCAGGATGATGCCGACGATGGTGACCTGCGGGGGCAGGGCGAGGTCGCGCAGGAAGTTGGCGCCCTTGAGGGCGATGAGCAGGCCGACGTTCGAGTTGTTGAACGCGGCGATGAACTGGGCCGCGAAGAACGCCATCACCAGGTAGTACGACATCGTGCCCATCGCCGCGGTCATGCCCTTGACGATGTCGCGGTGCGTCTTGACGGTGCCCGCGACGTAGCCGTGCACCACCCCCGGGATGAGGAACAGGAGGAAGATGAGGGGCACCATCATGCCCATCAGGGGGGCGGCGAAGCTGGTCAGCGAGCCGTCCGGGCCGCGCAGGGACGACCCCCCGGGCAGCGCCCACAGGGTCAGCACCAGGAGCCCCGCGGCCATGGCCCCGACGCCGGCGAGGAAGCCGCGCCGGTCCGCGTCGGTCAGCTCGTCCATCTTCGGCATCTCGGCGGGGTCGCCGTCGACGGCCGTGGACTGCAGGCGCGGCTCGATGACGCGGTCGGTCAGGTACCAGCCGACGCCGATGACGAGCAGCGACGAGAGGGCGGTGAACCCGAGGTTGCTCAGCGGGTTGACCATCCGCTCGGCGTCGAGGATCTGCGCCGCCTGCTGGGTGAAGCCCTGCAGCAGGGGGTCGATGCCCGAGGGGATGAAGTTGGCCGAGAACCCCCCCGAGACCCCCGCGAAGGCGGCCGAGATGCCCGCCAGGGGGTGCCGGCCCGCCGCGTAGAAGATGACCCCGCCCAGGGGGATGACGAGCACGTAGCCCGCGTCGGCCGCGGTGTGGCTGACGATCGCGGCCAGGATCAGCATCGGCGTCAGCAGGCTCCGCGACGTCCGGCCGAGGATCAGCTTGAGGCCGGCGTTGATGAAGCCGGTCTTCTCGGCCACCCCGACCCCGAGCAGGGCCACCAGCACCACGCCGAGCGGCGCGAACCCGGTGAAGGTGGGCACCAACTGCACCAGGAACGTGGCGAGGGCGGCGCCCGTGAGCTGATTGGCGATGCGCAGCGGCTCGCCGGTGCGCGGGTCGACCTCGGCGAACTCGACCGGGGCGAGGGCCGCCGAGGCGAGCCACGTCAGCACCAGCAGCAGCAGGAACAGGATGGCGGGGTCGGGCAGCCGGTTGCCGACGGTCTCGATGGCGTTCAGGGCGCGGTCGACGAAACCGCCGCCCTCGGGGGTTGCCTTCCGGTCAGGTGGTGCCTTCGCCATGGGTTGAACCTCAGTCGCTGCCGGCCGTGTCGATGCGGCTAAACGCGCGGTCTGACGAAGCCTCAGGTGGTGCCTTCGCCATGAGTGAGCCTCGGTCGAGCCCCTGGGCCCGGAGCCTCGGCACCCCCGTCGGCGTCGAGGCGGTGAGCCGTCAGTCGAGCACGTCGAACAGGTAGCTGTACTTCAGGATGACGCTGCGGCCGGCGTACGACGGGATGAAGTCGCCGAGCCCGTCGGTCTCGTTGTAGACGAAGAAGAGCCCGGTGTTGGCGTCCTGCAGCCAGCCGACGCGGAAGTTCACCGCCCAGAGGTCGGCGCTGTCGTTGTGCTGCAGCAGGGTCTGGGCGTAGAGCCGCGGCGAGAAGTTGTAGCCGATGTCGATGCTGCTCAGGTTGGTGACGGTGCTGCCGCTGGGCAGGTCGATGTCGTTCCGGCTGTAGCTCAGCGAGAGGTTGAACGTTTCGCCGTAGCGCGCGTTTATCGACGGCCGGATGGTGACGATGTTGCCGTTGAAGAACCCCGCGGTGGTGGCCCGGATGCCGGCGCTGATGGGGGCCGACCGGTTCGAGTTGTACGAGTAGGTGAGCTCGTTGAAGTCCCAGCGGCCGGCCGGCACCGTGAGGCCCGACACCGTGAAGTCCTCGAACACGTACTCCTGTCGGATGTCGTAGGCGACTCCGGCCGACGAGCTGTCCTCGAACTGGCCGTCGTAGTGGAGATGGACGTAGGTCGTCTCCATGATGCCGTCGAGGTTCCAGAACCGCGTGTAGCTCATGTGCGGGGTCAGCTCCTGGTACTTCAGGGGGTTGTCGTCGGGCCGGGTGGTGTTGTAGACCGAGAAGTCGACCTTCCGGAACCCTCCCCAGCGGCGCAGGTAGCCGACCTCGGGGTTGAAGTCCTCGCCGTTCTCCTGGTAGCCGGCTCCGAGGCGCCAGGCCTCGGAGCTGTACTGGCTGGTCACGCTCACGGCGTGGTCGCGCCCGTCGCGGCCGGGCGTCTCGGTGCGGGCCATGTAGCCCTGCACCATGCCGTTCTCGCCGATGCCCCACCGGCCGTCGAAGGCGTAGGTGCGGTTGTAGTCGTCGTTCAGGGCGAGGCTGCCGGTGCCCTGGCGGTTGACGAAGAGCCCGCCGATGCTCGAGCGGTTGGGCAGGTCGCGGCGCAGCCGGGCCACCGAGAAGTTGTTGGCGGTGTTGACCCCGGTGCCGACCTGCTCGGTCTGCATGTTCAGGAACCCCACCGTCGTCGAGTCGGTCACCTTGCCCGACATCCGGGCGCCGCCCATGATGGGGATCTGGGCCCCGTCCTGGATGCCGATCCGCCGGCTGAAGAACAGCTCCGTCTGTCCGAGGTTCCGGCCGCTGGACTGGTTCGCCACCGAGAAGGCGCCGGCGTTCTCGAGAAAGAACGGGCGCTTCTCGGGGAAGAAGAGGTTGAACCGGTCGAGGTTGATCTGCTGCTGGTCCACCTCGACCTGCGCGAAGTCCGTTCTCCACGTGCCGTCGAGGGTCAACCCCGGCGTCACGCTGTACTTGAGGTCGGCGCCGTAGTCGCCGAACCCCTGCACGCCGAGGCTCGGCTCGAGCTCTCGCGTGGCCATCTCGCCGACCACGTAGGGGGTGACCTGCAGGTTGCCGGTGAAGCCGGCGGGGGCGCGCACCCCGGTGAGCTGCCCCGCCAGCGAGACCCGGTAGAGGTTGTACTGCCGGGGCAGGGGCGCCCAGTACGCGGTCTCGTTCCGGCGGCGGATGTTCCGCTGGAAGTTCATCCCCCACACCTGGTCCTCGCGGTCCGGGTAGCGGATGGTCCGGAAGGGGATGGCGAACTCGGCGCTCCACCCGATGTCGGATATCTCGGTCCGCACCTGCCAGGCGCCGTCCCAGTTCAGGTTGAAGCCGTTGCCGCTGCCCCGCGAGAAGCCGCCCCCGCCCCCCGAACGGCTGCCCCGGCGGCCGCCGCCCTCGTCGGTCACCTGGCCGTCGTACTCCTGGCCGGCGGGGGTGGTCCCGAAGACGAAGCCGTTCTGCCGGTCCCGGAACGTGTCGAGCACCATCTGGAAGCTGTCGGCGTCGTTCATCGACGAGTCGCGCCGGCTGTCGCTCATGATGATGGCGGAGGGGTCGCGGTCGTAGCAGACGACCCCGAAGTAGACGGTGTCGTCGGTGAACACCACCCGCACCTCGGTCCGCTCCGTCGCCGGCTGCCCCTCGTCGGGCGCGCTCTGGCGGAAGCCGCTGACCGGCTGCACCCCGGCCCAGGCGGGGTCGTCAAGCACGTTGCCGTCGAGGCTCGGCGCCTGCTCGCGCCACTGCGCCACCCCCCACTTGCCGGCGATGGGGGCGCTCATGCCGGCCCCGGGGGCGGTGATCTGGATCGACGCCGGCTCGTCGCCGCCCACCGGCGGGCCCTGCGACTGGCCGGCGGCCGGCGTCGAGCCGGCGAGCATCATGCAGACGGCGAGCACGAGTCGGGCGTTCTGTCGCATCTCTGGCCTCGCCTGCGGCAGGGTCCGGGCGCACCCCGATCGCCGCCCCTACCACAAATCGATCCGCCTCGCCTGCCGACGGCCATGCCGTGTCACGCCGGCTCTACGTCGGTCCGGGCGAAGTCCCCGCCCTTGAACAGCAGCGGTTCGCGGGTCGTGCTCGCGAGCGCATAGGCGAGGCAGTCACCGAAGTTCAACGCCGCCGGATGGTTGCCCTTGCCGAACCGCCGCCAGGCGCGGCGCGCGGTCTCGATCTGTTCCGGCGTGACCGGCATCAGCTCGATGTCCGCCTCCCGCAGAAACAGGTCGAGGTCATGTCCCGCGTCCGGCCCGCTCCTGCCTTCGACGACCATCGTCGTTTCGAGCACCGCCGCCACCGACATGCGCCGGGGCCACGCCATCGAGATCGCCCGTTCGAAACGGGCCGCATCCGACTCGGCGAACAGGATGGCGACGACCGCCGACGTGTCGATGATCACTTCGGCAGTCCCCGTTCGTCATAGAGGTAGTCGCCATGCTCGACCGCGGACGGTCCCGGCCCCATGCGGGCGGCGCAGCGTTGGCCGATGGCGTGGAGCTTCGCCGCCAGCTCGTCCGCGTTGCGCACGCGCTTCTCCCGCTCCAGGCGGTCGCGCAACGCCACGGTTATCGCGCCGGTCATCGTCTCGCCGGTCAGCCGCGCGAGTTCGGCGGCCAGCCGGCAGGTCTCCTCGTTCTTGATGTTGAGGCTCATCGGGGACGGTAGAGAATCGACCGCCCATTCTACCCAATTCGCCGATCCCGCGCTACCGCGGGGCCGTTTCGATCAGCTCGCAGGTCCTCGTCACCGGGTCGGCCCCGTCGAAGCGTCGGGCGGCGGCGCGGCAGGCGGCGGCGACGTCGGCCGACCCCAGGAGCGCGTCGAGGGCGCGGGCGGCCGCGCGGCCGTTGACGGCCGCCGGCCACAGCGTGCGCGCCACCCCCAGGCGTTCGAGCCGCACCGCGTTGTCGGGCTGGTCGAACGTCATCGGCGCGACGATCTGGGGGCAGCCGGCCCGCAGGGCCTCCGCCGCGGTGCCGATGCCGCCGTGGTGGGCGATGGCCGCGGCCCGCGGCAGCACCTGGCTGAGCGGGGCGTAGTCGGCGTGGCGGACCCCGGCGGGAAGCGGGTCGGGAAGCTGCTCGGGGAACCGGGTGAGGAGCAGCCCGGGCCGGCCGAGGCGGCGGCACGCGTCGGCCCCGGCCCGGAAGAACCGCGCCCCGTGGCGGTTGCCGGTGCCGGCCACGAAGACCGCGGGGCGCCGGCCGGCCGCGTCGGACGCCGACAGCCAGTCGTCCAGGTCGGGCGTCATCGGCGCGGCGTCGGCGGCGTCGTACAGGGGGAAGCCGGTCAGGGTCGTCTGCGGCGGCCAGTCCGGCTGCGCCGGGGCGTACCAGTCGGGGAACAGGCCGATGACGCGCTGCGGCGAGTGCCACCACGTCCGCACCACGTGGTGGACCGGCGGCAGGCCGAGCTCGGTCCGCAGCACGTTGGCGGCGGGCGCCAGGGCGCGGTCGGTGAGGCGGTCCACGAGGGCCAGCACGAGCCGTTTGAGCGGGGTCGGCCAGCGGTTGAGCGACCGCAGGCGCGGGTGCGGCACCGGCGTGTCGTGGACGCTGAGGAGGCCGCTCGGCTGCAGGTGCATCGTCACCAGCGGCAGGCCGAGCGCCTCGTGGGCGATCCGGGCGCTGAACCCCATGCCGGGAGCCACGAGGACCGGCTTGGCGCCCGCCGCCTCCGCCCGGATCAGCTCGAACCCCTCCACGGTGAAGCGCCGCACCGCGTCGCCGAGCACCCGGAGGCCGCGGCGACCGTGCCAGAGGTCGGGATTGCCGATGACCGCGTGGTAGTCGTCGGCGGTGCCGACGGGGACGAAGGGCAAGCCTACCCGGTCGAGCAGCGGTCCGAAGTGGGGGTTGGCGATCATCGACACGTCGTGGCCGCGCCGCTGCAGCGCGCGCGCGACCTTGACGTAGGGATGCACGTCGCCGCCGCTCCCGACCGGGATCAAGAGGATGCGCATCTGATGAGCGGGGCGCGGGCGATGCCCGTCTCCGTGCGTGCTATTCTGCGACTGGCGGGAGCGATGCGGCGCGCTCGGCACCGGACCGCCATCGTCGTCCGAAGACCGGAGAACAACGGAGAGTCCATGAACCGCTCCAGAGGATCGTACATCGGAATCGTCGCCGCGATCGCGTGCGTCGTGGCCGCCGCATCGGGAACGCCGGCGCTCGCGCAGGAGGCGGCGGACGCCTGGAAACCGGAGATCGTCGAGTCGACGAACTTCCGGGCGGTGAAGAACATGCGCGGTCCGTCGGCGGGCCTCCGGTCGCGCCAGTCCGAGGCGCAGCGGGTCGTCGAGCGATTCACGCTCGCCGGCCCCGACGAGCTGCGCTACTCGGTCACCATGGACGACGCGGAGACCTACACCGCGCCGTGGACCGCCGCGTTCCCGTTCAACCGCGACGACGAGTACCTGCAGTTCGAGTACGCCTGCCACGAGGGCAACTATTCCGTGCCGAACGCCCTCGGCGGCGCGCGCCTGGAGGAGGCGGGACGGTAGGCGGGGCGGGGCCGCGGCAAGTCCCGCGCGGTTCAGCGCGCCCCGCCCGCGACGCCCTGCTCGTGGGCCAGCAGCGTCTCTTTCACCGGCAGCCCTCCGCCGTACCCGGTGAGGGCGCCGTCGGCCCCGATCACGCGGTGGCACGGCACGACGATGGCCAGCGGGTTCCGGCGGTTGGCGGCGCCGACGGCGCGCGAGGCGGTCGGCCGGCCGATGCGGCGCGCGAGCTCGCCGTAGGAGATGGTCTCGGCGTAGGGAATCCGGCGCAGCTCGTCCCACACCCGGCGCTGGAACGCCGTGCCGTCGGCGGCGAGCGGCAGGTCGAAGTCGCGGCGCGCCCCGTCGAAGTACTCGAGAAGCTGCCGTTTCGCCTCCCGCAACGGCCCGGCCGACGGCCGGCGCCGTTCCCGCCACCCCGGATCGGGGGCGTGCGCCGCCGCGTTGGGCAGGTCGATGCGCGCGACGCCGCCGTCGCCGCCGACGACCCGCAGGGTCCCGATGGGGGTGTCGAAGTCGTGGTAGGCCAGAATCATCCCGGATAGTGTCTCACGGGCCGCGCGGCGTCGGCAGGCCGCCCGACCCGGTTCCGCGAGCCTCCCGCCGCGCCCGGGTCGGGGGCCGGTCGTCACGCGGTCAGGTCCGCATGCCCGCGAACAGACGCCGGTCCCCTCGGCTTTCTAGGCGGCCGGCTTCAGCTTGTGCGAAGGATGACTCGCTCAGGCGCGTATCGCCCGGCGCGGGATGCGCGCGGTCGCCGCGGGACTGGCCATCCCTGGAAGGCGCCGCTCGGAAAGTGGGACGGAGCGGGGCGGCGCGCCCCCGCCGCCGGCGCGGTCACCACAGCCCCAGCAGGCGCCACCACAGGCTGCCGGCGCCGAGCCAGATGGTGATGTTCACCACGGCGATCAGCGCCCCGAGCCGCCACCACGTGCCGATGTCGACGTTCCCCGACCCGAACAGGATGGGCGCGGCGGCGGTGCCGTAGTGGGTCAGCGACGCGAACAGGTTGCTGAAGAAGGCCAGCACGAGGGCCGCGAGCACCGGCGGCGTCCCCACCGCGAGGGCGACGGCCAGGAACGGGGCATACATCGCGCTGACGTGGGCGGTGTTCGACGCGAAGAAGTAGTGCACGTAGAAGTAGATCAGGCACAGGGCGAGGAACGCGGGGAGCCAGTGCCCCCCGCCCAGCACCCCGGACACGCGGTCGGTGAACCAGCCCACCAGGCCCAGCTCGCCGAGCTGGCTCGCCATCATCACGAGGACCGCGAACCAGATCAGGGTGTCCCACCCCTTCCGCTCGTCGAGGATGTCCTGCCACGCGAGGGCGCCGGTGGCGAGCATCGCCGCCACGCCGGCCATCGCCGTCGCGGTGGCGTTGATGCCGAGCTCGCCCCCGACGATCCAGAAGCTCAGCAGGAAGACGAACACCGCCACCAGGACCCGCTCGTCGCGCGACATCGGGCCCATCTCGCGCAGCCGCTCCCGCGCGAACGCCGGGGCCTCGGGCGTGTGCCTGACCTCCGGGGGATACAGGCGGTAGATCAGCAGCGGCACGAGCAGCAGGCTCAGCAGGCCGGGGACGAACGCGGCGGCGGCCCAGCCCGCCCAGGTGATGTTCACCCCCTGCTGCGCGGCGAGCTCGGCCGCGAGGGGGTTCGCGGCCATCGCGGTGAGGAACATCGCGCTGGTGACCACCACCCCCTGGTACGCGGTGAACGTCAGGAAGCCGGCGACCCGCCCCTGGGTGCCGTCGGCGGCGTCGCTGCCGAGCGAGACGCAGAGCGACCGGAGGATCGGGTAGATGACGCCGCCGCCGCGGGCCGTGTTGCTCGGGATGAACGGCGAGAGGACGAGGTCGGTGGCCACGATGCCGTAGCCGAGCCCGAGGCTCCGCTTCCCGAGGATCCGCAGGAAGTGGTACGCGATGCGCGCCCCGAGCCCCGTCTTGACGAACGCGGTGGCGATGAAGAACGCCGCCACCACGAGCCACACCACGGTGTTGCCGAACCCCGCCGTCGCCTCCGCGATCGTCAGGGTGCCCGACATCACCGCGAACGCCACCCCCACGAACGCCATCGCCCCCATCGGCAGCGGCCGCAGGATGATGCCCAGGATGGTGGCGACGAACACGGCGAGGAGCTGCCACGCCCGCGGCTCGACCCCGTCCGGCGTCGGCACGAGCCACACCGCGGCCCCGACCGCGGCCACCACGGCGAGCCGGGCGGCGTCGACGCGGGGGCGACGGGCCGGTTGCCGCGGCGCTTGTTCGCGCATTCCGGGTACTGTACTCGGATCGAGCCGCCGGCGCTTCCCAGCATCAAGGGGTCGACGAGCTCGACGCGCCGGTGGGCGACAGCGGGGGGATGCAGTAGTGGTCCGCCGCCACAGCGGCTGATCGTTGCGTCATCCTGTTGCCCTCCCCGGCACGGTTCCCAGCGACCCGCTTCGGTCGCGCGCCGTTTGGCCCCCGCCGCGCCCGGCCGTCATCACGCCCAAGTGCCTCCTACGCGCGGGGAATCCACCGCCCGCCGAGCACCGTCCCGGCCGGGAACAGGCGCCGGCGGTCGGTGCGCACGTTCTCGTAGTTGTCGACGAAGTCGAACACGCCGACCCGCAGGTCGAGCAGGGTCAGGTCGGCCCGCGCCCCCACGTGGAGCGTGCCGCGGTCGTTCAGGTGGGGGAAGACGCGCGACGCGTTGACGGTCGCGCACGCCACCACCGCGTCGAGGGGCATCCCCGCGTTCAGGAACTTCGACATGACGTTGGGCAGGTCCACGACCCCCGCCACCGACCGGCTCGTGGTGTTGCCGTCGGTCGAGATGGTGTCGGGCCAGAAGCCCGCCGCGATGACCTGGTCGACGATGTCCCACCGCACGTGGCCGGTGCGCCCGTTGGCGACGTCGAACCACACCCCGCGGCGCCGCGCCTCGAGCACCGCCGGGTCCATGCGGCCGGCGTCGTCGACGATGGCGTTCGGGGGCGGGGCGAGCATGTGGGTGACGACGTCGCCCGGCTTCAGCAGATCGAGCAGGGTGGAGAGCGGCGACGCGGTCTGGCCCATGTGGATCATCACCGGCAGGTCGAAGGCCGAGGCCGCGGCCTGGGCGCGGCGCAGGACCTCGACGTCGTCGGCCGCGACGCCCTCCGTCAGCCGCGCCTTGACCCCGACGACGATGTCGCGGTGCCGCGCGATGGCGTCCCGAGCGGCGTCGACGTCGGCGAGGTCGAGGTCCATCGTGTCGCCGCCGGGCAGGATGCCGGCGCGCCCGATGTTCACCAGGATGCGCCCCTGCTGCGGCGCCGCCCGCGCGACCGCCACCTGGGGGTCGATGTCGTCGGCCCCCGCCGACCCCGCGTCGACCCACGCCGTCACCCCGTCCTCGAGGCAGATCGCCGGACCCTCGGCGTCGCGCGCGTAGTGGGTGTGGACGTCGATCAGGCCGGGGACGACGAACCGGCCGCGCGCGTCGACGACCTCCGCCCCGCCGGCGGGAATGTCCGCCTCGACCGCCCGGATGCGCCCCCCGGCGATCGCCACGTCGAGGGCCGCGTCAACGTGCAGCGACGGATCGAGGACGCGTCCGCCCTTGACGACCAAGTCGTACGACTGCGCGAACAGTTCGGTCGTGCGGCGCCGACGGCGGCCCCGGCTGCGGCCCCGGCCGCGGCCCGGACGAACTGGCGTCGATTCATCTGCATCTGTGGCCTCCCGGTGGATGTGCCGACATGGTGTGCGCCTTTGACCGGCGTGTCAACCGCGGCGATTGCACGCGCCGGTCCGGCTCGCGGCGCCGCTGCCTGGGCAGGACGCGCGGATTCTCAGCCGCCTCGCTTATCCCGCAACGTCGAGTCCTTGATGAGCGTTTACCTCTGCAAATTGTCCACGTCGTGGATAAATTGCAAGGATGATCTCGCGAATCGTCACGTCCGACATCGAGAACGCCCTCGAGCGTCAGGCCGCGGTGGGGCTGATCATGCCCGACCAGTCAGGGCCGACTGGCCGAAGTGCGGAGCGGGACCGCGGTGCTCGGTTATAGGCGTCTCTCGACGCGGATCGGCGATAGACGGCGCATCGAACCCGAGGCGCTCGTCGGCCGTCTGTTGATCAGACCACCTTGGGGTCGGGCTCGTGTTCTCGTTGCAGGTCCTCAGTCAGACTCTCCACCAGCGCAATCGCGGCCAGGACGATGGACGCGGCGAAACCGAGGGTGACGTGGGTCTCCGGAAAGTCCCCGCGGTGCTGGCCGAAGTCGCCGACGGACTGCAAGTGGTCTATCAGCAGGTAGGTCGTCTTCGTGACGTATCGGCTCTTGCGTTGCACGCGGTCGGTCCCCGTCGCGAGACGCAGAATGTTGCACTGCGGGCCATAGCCGCGAGGCAGCTTGCCTCTGTCGTCGGGGAGTTTCTTCACTGCCGGCGTGCTTCCATTCGTCGATCCAGTCGGAGGGCAGGGTGCGGTCGGGCGGGAGCTCTGCGTCCCAGATGAGTGTCAGCGCGCGGTTCGCGATGCCCCTGACGCCATTGACCGCCAGTGCCGGGTTGTCGTCGAGGTCGCGTACCGCACGGCTGACGAAATCACGAAGCTCGCTGTCCGTCCGGGGCGTCGCAACCTGTTGCAGACGCATTTCCAGCACGGAGCGGATGTGAGTCTCGAAACCGGACGAAGAGCCCAAGAGGCGCTTGAGGTCCGCGATCGCGGGCGCCTGGGCCTTGGCGTAGCGTTGCATCAACCGGCAGGCACTGCGCACGCGTTTTCCGGTGACGCTGCCGAACCCGCGGTCCTCGATGGCGCGAAATCGGCGTTCGGACAGGTCGGCGCGTGGCATGCTTGCATCGGCTAGGGTCGCCAAGTCCGCCCTCAACTCCATGTCGCAGTCGTCCCACAGAGCTCCGAAGAGGTCGGGTTCCTCACGGAACACGGCCTCCGCGGCCTGATCGACGTCCTGCCTGGAGAGCCGGGAGGTCGTGGCGGGGGAATCCCACAGTCTCCGCAGAAGGGCGCAAACCAGGAGCGGCACACCACCCGTCGAGCCCTCCACTTCCTTCTGCGCGGACTCATCGATAGTGCAGCCCGCGTCCAAGAGCGGCTGCATGAAGGCTTGCAGGTCGTCACCGTCGAGCGGACCCACCCGGAGGGGCTTCGGGTTGAAGATCTCCCAGAAGTCGGACGTTCTGGACTCCTCCGTTCGGCAGACCTCGCGCAACGGAAGCCGGCTGCCGGCGACGAGCCGGAGGCTCGGCTTTTGCGCCAAGGTGCGGAGTTGGTCCCAGAGCGTTCTCGTCAGGTCGGCTCGGGCCAGGACGTGATCGAAGCCGTCGAACACGACCAGCACGCGCGCGGGTGCAGCCGCGAGTTCGTCGAAGACGAGGCCGATCAGGTCATGAAGGCTGTCGTCCTCAAGGTCGAGGTACTCCGCCACTCCGGGCCGATGCGGTCGCAACTCGGCCCTGAGGTCGGCCGCGAGACGCCGCCTGAAATCGCCGTCGGACGCGATGCCGGCGTGCCGAAGGTCGACGTGTACGGTCGTCAGATAGTGCCCGGAACCCTGTCGGTAGGTGTCCGCGACGTGCCGAAGCAGGACGGACTTCCCGTAGTACGCCGGGCCGATGACCGAGACATGGTCGGGCGACGTCTTCGACAGGTGTCCGTCGATGCGCCGGAGGAGCGTCCCGCGTCCGAGCAGGCGTGGAACCGAGGGGCCAAGAACGTGAAAGGGATTCGACGTCACGGCTCCATCGCCTCCTGCCGCGCGCGCCTGACGATGTCGTCGAAATCGACGTTGTGTCGCAACCACTTGGCCATCAACGGCACCGCCAGACGGTAGTTGTCACCGCGGGGCGAATTGGCGTATTCCACCAGCTCCAGCTCGCGAAGAGCCGTCAGATCGTCGGAAAGCACCGGACCAGGGCGAACAGGCACGCGGTGTTCGTCCAGCTTCCGGTCGAAGAAATCGAGGTTTACCGGATCCGGCCCCGTCGCGAGCTTGTCGCACAGGGCCAGAAGGAGCCTGCGGCGCTCGTTTCCGGCGTAGTCCCAGAGCGTGCGGAAGTGCTCGTTGTCACGGACCAACGTGGTCGCCGCCTCCTCGACCAGCTCGAGCGTGACCGTACGGCGGCCCGTCTCCGCTGCCTGCTCGAACACCTGGTTGCAGAGCGACTGCACGAGAAACGGATGGCGTGACGTCAACTCCAGGACTCGGTCGCGCGCTCGCGGCAGGTACTCCAGACGGCCGGCGACCGGGTCGGTCACCAGTCGTTTGGCGTCGTCATCCGGCAGCGCACTGATCGGGATCCGGTAGCCGATACCAAAGAGGGCGGACCAGTACTCTTCGCGGAGTTTCTTCAGCCGGCGCGCGCCCGTGATGATCGCGGAGAGACCGGCCTGGTGCTGCAGCAGGTGGCGGATGTTCTCGGGCGTCTGAGGGCTCGTGACGCCGGCGTCGATGCCCTCCTGGAGCTTGTCGAACTCGTCGAGCATGAGCAGAATGCGTCTCGGGCTGGCCGCCTCGATCGCCGTGGCGAGGTACTCGGAGAACGTCTCGAACGCTTGCTCGCCGGCGAACGCCTGGTTCAACGCGTTCCGGAAGGCCAACTTGAACGGCCGTCCGTCCGTGCGGTTCGGCAACTCGGGAAACCAAGTCTCGACCCCGGCGTCACACAGAGTCCAACCCGTCGCCCGGGCCAGGAGTCTGAAGAAATTGCGTGTCGTCACTCCCGCCCTTGCGCCGTCGCCCTCTGCGTCCTGGAGCGAGCAGTAGACGGGAATCCAGCCTGGCAACGTGCCTTCCGTCTTGAGCTGGCCGAGTATCGACGTCTTGCCGGTACGGCGATTCCCCTCAAGGAGGATAACGTTCGCGTGGGTGTTCGCCCCCACTTGCCGCCTGATGCGTTCGATGACGTCGGCGCGGCCGAAGAACATTTCCTTGCGGTCTACGGGACTCCCGACGATGTACGGACTGGCTCCCAAGTCGCCCGACTGTACGGCCTCGTGTGGGGAACGCACATGCAGCTCGATTTCCTCTTCGTTGCGGACCGGGGTTCCGTCCAGGCGGTGCGCCTGCCATGACACGACGAGGCGCAGGGGTCGCGTCGCGTCGTCCGCCCGTACGGCGAGCGGCACGTCGTGGGTGGCGCCCTCGGCCAGGTAGGGGATGCGATCCGCGCCGACCGCCGGTCGCGTCTCGACGGCGAAATCGCGCAGCGGAACCGCCGACGAATTGGTCAGCCGCAGGCGTACCTCGCTGTCGACGCCGACGACCACCTCGGCCGGTTCGACGGCGAGGCCGACTCTGACCGATTCCTGCATCGCTCGAACCTCGTCCTCCGCGAGCCCGACCAGCGCCCGTGTGAAGGAACGCAGGCGGTTGACGGTCGGTCCTGTGGCCGCGTCGAGCGCGTGCTGCGCCTCGGTGAGCCGCAACCGGGCCACTTCGATGACCGCGAGCCGCCCGGCTCCGCGCGGGATGGAGGCCACGCCGCCCAACGCGGCGGCAGCCTGGCGAGCCGCGTCGAGCCAGGCAAGGGCCCACCGGTCGGCGGCTTCGGTTAACGCAAGTTCCGATCCGCCTGCGCTCCGGGCGACAAGCGACAGCAGCGCATCGGCCGCAGCCGACAGTGCGCCGATCCGGTCGGATTCGCCGCCGGTACGTCCGGCAGCCAGCCGGGCCACGAACGGTGTTTCCAACCAGGTCGCCAGCAGAGACGGCGCCGTTCCGGCGAGCAATCGGGCCAGCGCGGCCAACGCGTCGCCCGGAGCCCCGTCCAGTTCGCCGATCAAGACGTCCTGCACCGGCAAGACGTCCTGCGCCGGCAGCGGAGGGACGGGAATCGGTACGCTGCGAAGGGAGCGAACCGAAAGGTGCCGGATCGTCGCGCCCCGGGCATGGCCCGACAGCCAATTCTGGTAGATCGGCGAACGCAACAGAGCGACCACGTACTGCGGCGTCAGACTCCCGCGTGCGCGCACGACCGCCATGTTGCTGGTGGCCAGCGACCCGACCGCGCCCCCGTTCGAGATCAGGCCAATCTTCCCGACTACGCCCGACGTCGTGACGACGATGTCGCCGGCGCGAAGGACGTGGTCTTCCGTTTGGCGCATCTCGTTCCCGCCGTTGAGGAACAGGGACGGCGTTCGAACTCCCGTGTCCCTGACGTCTCCCACGCGAAGCAGCCCGCGTGCGGTACCCTGTGGCGGACGAGTTTCCGTGGTGAAGCGGCGTTCGTACGCCAATCCCTTGCGGATCTCGGAGACGGCATCCAGGCGTTCGACTTTCATCGACGGGTCTGCCGCGACGATTCGTTCCAGTTCGGCCTGCAGCGCGTTGCTTCCGGTTCGTTTTGCCACCAGTTCGCAGTCCGCGAGCGGCAAGATCCTCGACCGGCACGTCCCAGGCCTCGACATCCTGCGGAACCGCTCCATCGGTCGATTCGTCACGCCCGACCAAAGCCGCCAGACGACGCGGAAGGTCGCCTCGTCCACGGTCTTCGTTCCCAGCCGCCACCGCCTTGTCCCAGGCCTTGGGCGAGATCTCCACGAAGCGAACGGTCCGGCGCGGCTCGTGATGCCGAAAGAGCAGGAGACTCGCGGGTAACATTGGCGTGCGGTGCGAACGCGCCGGGCGGAAGCGAGACCACCGCGTCTACGCAGTAGCTCGACAGCAGCGCCTTCCGCACCTGCCGATCCGAACCGCTGCGGTAGAGCGTGGGCTCCGGCACGGCGACGACGGCCCGTCCGCCGGGGCGCAGATTCCCCATTGCATGTTGCAGGAAGAGGTTCTCCGCATCACGGCTCGGAAAAGCGAACCGCCCCTTCGAGACGCCGCCGCCCGCGGGCTTCGCCGCCGCGTCGCCGGAAGACGAACCCCGGCCGGCGTACGCCCGTGTGACCTTCAGGCCCCACGGGGGCGCGGTCAGAACGCAGTCGAAGCCGTCGTTCGGTCGTCCGTCCGGCAGCGGGTGCTCGAGTGCATCACCCAACGCCAAGCCCGGGTGTTCGCTACCGGCCAACAGCGTTCTGCACAACCCCACGGCGTACGAAGCACGGTCTATCTCGACGCCGAAGATCCCGGTGCGCTGACCGTCGCTCCAGCCGGTAGCGGAGTCCGTCCGGGCAGATGCGTGCAGCCGTTGGGCGGCTCGGACGAGCAGGCCGCCGAAGCCGAAGCAGGGATCGTAGACTCGCTCGCCCGGAACGGGATTCGCCAGCTCGACCATGAGGTCGACGACGGGGGCCGGCGTCAGATACTCGCCGATCTGCCGCCCGTCCCGGCTGGAGACTCCGCGCAGTGTCTCGTCGAAAACCTCGGCGGCGGCCCGCCTGCCCGTAGCGGTACCCATCTCGACCTGATGCACCCATTCCATCAGGCGCGCGACGAACGATGGGTGCCGTTCAGCAGTGGAGATCACGAGCGGCGCCACGTTGACCAGGCAGCGGGTGATCGGCGACACCCCCGCGTGGCGCCCTGCCATGTTCTTCAGTGCCTCTACGATGGCGTCCGCATGTCGCTCTGCCTGGCGTTCCCACGCCGGGCGTCTGAGCGCCTCGGCAAGCTCCGGTGCGAAGGCGCGACCGTCGTTGGCTGCGCCCGCTTGGCGTTCGGCTTCGTCGTAGCCGGCCCACTTGGCGACGAGCAGCCCCGCCAACGACCCCAGCGCATCCGTGGCGAACGGAGTCCGCGACTCGCCGCGACCCGCGTCGGCCATCTGCCAGACGATCGCGCGCGGATCGATTCCCTCGCCCCGCGGATGCGCCGCCACCGGGCGACTGCCGGGATGGCGCGCTGGTCGTCCTGTCGCCATCAGGCAGCTCCTGCGAATGCCCGGGGCAAGGTCGCGTTCATGTGGAAGATCGGTCGCACGGCATCACCCACGTCCTGGCGGTGAGCGTCGCTGCCGGGGCCCCGTCGCGGCCTGCAGGGCGTTCTGCGAGTCGCGGACATTGCCGGGCATACAGGCGGACAGCCTCCGCTTATGGGCTCCCCGGCTGGGCTGTGTCAGGCGATCCGTCCTCACGCCGTCCGCGCCCGGGTCGCCTCCAGTCCCTCGACCACCGCGCCGGTGATGGTGTCCAGCCCCACGCCGTTGGTGACCTGGGCGAACACGAACGGGCCGTCGCCGCGCATGTGGCGCGAGTCGCGGGCCATGACGTCGAGGTCGGCGCCGATGAGGGGCGCGAGGTCCGTCTTGTTGATCACGAGCAGGTCCGACTGGGTGATGCCCGGTCCCCCCCTTGCGGGGGATCTTGTCGCCGCCGGACACGTCGATGACGTAGATGGTGAAGTCGGCGAGGTCGCGGCTGAACTGGGCCGCGAGGTTGTCGCCGCCGCTCTCGACGAAGAGCAGCTCGGGCTCGACCCTGGTCATCAACTCGCCCAGCGCGTCGAGGTTCTGGCTGACGTCGTCGCGGACCGCGGTGTGGGGGCAGCCGCCGGTCTCGACCGCGGTGATGCGGCGGGTCTCGAGGGCCTCGTGGCGCACGAGGAACTCGCCGTCCTCCTTCGTGAAGATGTCGTTGGTGACGACGCCGAGGCTGTAGCGGTCGCGGAGCCGCCGGCACAGGGCGAGGAGCAGGGCGGTCTTGCCGCTGCCCACGGGGCCGCCGATGCCGACGGTGAACGCGCGCTGGCGGTAGTCGCGCGCCTGCGGCTCGTCGCGGTCGGCGTAGGTGCCGGGGCCGTGGTCGTGCGGCTGGTCGGGCATGAAGTGCATGTCGCGCGTCCTCCTCGACGACGGGCCCGCGCCTTCTACGGCGGGGGCGGGCTCCTCGTGCCAATTCTACGACTGGAACAGGCGGGAATACAGCCGGTCGTGCGCCCCCTGCAGCAGATCGACGATCGGCGCGGTCTGGCAGATCTCCTCGGGCGCGAGCTCCGCGCACGTCTCCAGCGTAGCGTCGAGGCACGCCTCCGCCTCGTGCTGCATCCGTTGCGCCCGGTAGCTGCCGACGATGCCGAGCCGGACGGCGGCGGCGAGGACGCCGCGGGCCGCGCCGTAGAGCACGGCCTTGCCCGCCGTCTCGCGCGGCAGCCCGATGGTGCGGAAGACGACCCCCGAGACCGGCGCCACGTGCGCCCGTCCCCGCCGGACCCGCGCCTCGAGGGCCGCCGCCGCCGGGCGAGGGCCACACCCGCGCCGCGGTGGCGGCGAGGGTGCGTCCCTGCACCCGGCTCGCCCGGTTGGCCACCGCGTTGGTGAGGAACGCCTCGTTCAGCGCGTCCAGCTCTTCCAGCCGCTCCGGCTCCCGGTGCGCGGCGGCGGCGAGGGGCAGCACCCCCCATCCCGTCTGCCGGATCGTCTCCGTCAGGAACCGCCGCAGCGCCGCGTCATCGTCCACCTCCCCGGCCTGCCACGCCGCCTCGAGGCCCCAGGAGTGCGCGAACGTCCCGACGGGGAACGCGGAGTCGACGACCTGCCAGGCGAGCCAGTCGGACATGCCGGGGAATCGCGGCCGCGGCTAGAACAGGCAGTACCGCTGCGCCAGCGGCAGCACCGGCGCCGCCTCGGCGGTCAGGACCTCGCCGTCGGCCTTGACGACGTAGGTCTCCGGGTCGACCTCGATGCGCGGCAGCGCGTCGTTCAGCTTCATGTCGCGCTTGCCGACGGTGCGGCAGCCGCGCACCGCCGACAGCCCGCTGGCGAGCCCGTAGCTCGCGGCCGTGCCCGCCTCCAGCGACAGCGCCGAGACGAACGCCAGCGACGTCGCCCCGGTAGCCCCCCCGAACGCCCCGAACATGGGGCGCATGAGCTGGGGCTGCGGAGTGGGAATCGAGGCGTTGGCGTCGCCCATCTGCGACCACGCGATGAACCCGCCCTTGATGACCAGCTCGGGCTTGACGCCGAAGAACGCCGGCTTCCACAGCACGAGGTCGGCGAGCTTGCCCACCTCGACCGAGCCCACCTCGTGGGCGATGCCGTGGGCGATGGCGGGGTTGACGGTGTACTTGGCCACGTAGCGCCGGATGCGCAGGTTGTCGTTGTCGCCCCGCTCGCCGTCGAGGCGGCCGCGCTCGTGGCGCATCTTGTCGGCGGTCTGCCACGTGCGGGTGACGACCTCGCCGACGCGCCCCATCGCCTGGCTGTCGCTCGCCATGATGCTGATGGCCCCGAGGTCGTGCAGCACGTCCTCGGCCGCGATGGTCTGCCCGCGGATGCGGCTCTCCGCGAACGCCACGTCCTCGGGCGCGTTCTTGTCGAGGTGGTGGCACACCATGAGCATGTCGAGGTGCTCGTCGAGGGTGTTGACGGTGTAGGGCCGCGTGGGGTTGGTCGAGCTCGGCAGCACGTTCGGCTCGCCGCAGACGCGGATGATGTCGGGCGCGTGCCCCCCGCCCGCCCCCTCGGTGTGGTAGGTGTGGATGGTCCGTCCCTTGAACGCGGCGATCGAGACGTCGACGAACCCCGACTCGTTGAGGGTGTCGGTGTGGATGGCGACCTGCACGTCGAAGCGCTCGGCCTCGGTCAGGCAACAGTCGATGGCGGCCGGGGTCGAGCCCCAGTCCTCGTGCAGCTTCAGCCCCACCGCGCCGCTTCGGATCTGCTCCTCAATGCCCTCGGGCATCGACGTGTTGCCCTTGCCGAGGAAGCCGAAGTTCATCGGCAGGGGGTCGCACGCCTGCAGCATCAACTGGACGTGCCGGCCCCCCGGCGTGCACGTCGTCGCCTTGGTGCCGGTGGCGGGGCCGGTCCCGCCGCCGATGAACGTCGTCACCCCGCTCGCGACCGCCTCGAAGACCTGCTGGGGCGAGATGAAGTGCACGTGGGCGTCGATGGCCCCCGCGGTGAGGATCATCCCCTCGCCGGCGATGGCCTCGGTGGTCACCCCGACCACGAGGTCGTCGCCGACCCCGGCCATGACGTCGGGGTTGCCGGCCTTGCCGATGCCCGCGATGCGGCCGTTCTTGATGCCGACGTCCGCCTTGCGGATGCCCGTCCAGTCGACGATGAGGGCGTTGGTGATGACGCAGTCGAGGGCGCGCTCGTCCGAGACGCCGGCCGCCTGCCCCATGCCCTCGCGCAGGACCTTGCCG